>CAZDTI010000024.1:4371-36555 GCA_964508085.1 uncultured Saprospiraceae bacterium
GTTCATGATCTCTACAAGAAATTTAGTAGAGATTTGAAATCTAGTTTGTACTACGGCATGCTAGATGTGGGACATGGATTACTGAATCATCGGCCCGCTGAGTTGCGATTGCGGAAGCATGAATTTTGGGCAATTCAGGATTTGAATTTACAAGTAACCGAAGGAGAGATTCTAGCGGTAGTCGGTGCCAATGGTTCGGGGAAAACAACGTCAATGCGATTAATTGCAGGTATTTATCCTGCGGATCATGGAACAATCACTTTTAATGATGTCAAAAAGATCACGCCTATTTTCGCATTAAATGCAGGAATGCAACCTTTGTTTACCGGACGAGAAAACATCCTTATAAAAGGGGCTATGCTTGGCATGTCAAAAAAACAACTGGAGGATAAAATGGATTTTATCGTCGACTTTTTTGAGTATAAAGAATTTCTGGATATGCCTTTTGGCAATTATTCCTCTGGCATGAAAGCTCGCCTTGCTTACTCTGTTGCTATAGCAACGGAGCCAGATTTATTCATTATTGACGAAGCCCTTGCCGTCGGAGATTCACTGTTTAAAGCGAAGTGCTACGACAACCTGAAAACCTACGTCAAGCGCCCGAACAAAGCAGTTATTTTCGTTTCTAACAATATTAAAAAAGTATTGGAAGTTGCTACCAGAGTTGTTGTAATAGACAAAGGGGTTTCTATCTATGATTCGAAAAACATTTATGAGGCACTTACTTTTTATATTAATAATTGCCTCAAAGATCATATTGATGAAAGGACTCGAAAATTAAGATTGGAGAAAATCCGTAGTTACGAAATGTAATCCTTCATGGAGTAAACAATACGTAGTCCTGTCTTCATTTAGCCTCTGACAAGAACCTGAGCGCGGTTGTACAATGCATAGTCCATTTTATTTAATTCCTTTATTTCTAACAATACCTCTGCAGGTATTTCTGTTTCTGCTACAGCTGAAGTATTCAATTTTGGAATATTAAAATCAGGCCATTCCAATAGATTTGACAAACGGATTAAATCTTTTTCAAAGGATTCTAAAAAGCCGATGAAAAACAAATCTTTTAAATCAATACCTTCTAAAAACTTAGTCATTCGGTTGCGATTACCTTCTATTTGCGCAAAGCTCAATAATGATTCGTTGACTCTGTGTTGCTGTGGCCGGACAGGGTTTGGTAAACTGTTTCTTTTTATAAAATGTCGGTGATTGGAAATTACTCTTTCAAGCGGATCACGCAACCAACAGATAACTCTGGCATCGCTACTTTGATGAATGGTTCTTAACTCTTCGTAGTAAAGGTGTCCATGAAGAACTTTCACATCCTCAGTAATTGTCTTAGAAAAATCCAGTCCACTCTGAATCACTTTTTTATAATCCTTTCGGCGATAAGAAACAGACAATCCTTCGCCATAGACCTGCTGCAAAATCTGATAAAAAGAGGTGCCTCCCGTTTTTGGAATATGAATAGAAATTAAATCAAGCATTTAGCTGTTTTTTCTTTGTTTTCGTAACCGAATTGCTTTTTCATACCATTCAACATCCAGATTATTTAATGCTCGAATAGCTGCTCTATCTTTTTCGCTAACATCATCTACCCTTTTCCCTGTTACGTTAAGGCGATGCTCTTCTACTTTTTTCCAACCTAATAAATCAGCAAGCTCTTTCAAATCTTCACTATAGAAATCACTTATCCCTATAAAAAATAAATCCTCCGGTTCAAGTCCCTCCAAAAATTTACTCATCCGATTGCGGTTCATTTCATCCTGTGCATATTCCATAAGTGTGCGCTGCATTTTTGCTAAAATATTTAACCCTTTCCCCTCTTCATCTAGTTCTTCCGCTAGTCGCTTAGATAAATATTTATAATTAGAAATAACGCGTTCTACCGGATCACGCAACCAGGTAATGATTGGTACTTCAGGACTGATCTTAAACTTATCATAGAGCAAATTGTAGTACATATGGCCATGAACCACTTCTATCTCTTTGGCCAACTTCTTCGCCTGAAACAGTTCTTGCTCTAAATGAAATTTCTTTGGACCAATATCAAGGCGTTTCACTGCTTGCTCACCATACACTTCTTTAAGGGTATTTCTAAAGGAAGTACCCGCCGTTTTGGGGATATGGATAGAAACCAATTGAATATTGTTTTTGATTCGGTTGTCCTTATCCTTTTTTAAAAATCCGAACATGTTTTCTTTGGCATTTTAAATTGATAGAAACAATAATGGACACAAGGAACATCTTGCATTATAATTCGTTCCCTATAGTAATAATTTAAGTCATCAAAATTAATCTTTTTTTTATAGGTTTGGGCGCGCTAATTCTAAAAACAAAAATCAACCGAAAATAATATGATCTGGTTGGCTTCTTTTCCCCGATCGGGAAATACTTTTTTTCGCAATGTCTTGTATGAAGTATACGGCATTGAGTCCAGTACGTTTCACCAGGAGACTGCTTATCCTATTGATGATGATTATGACCAGTATCAAGTTGTAAAAACCCATTTATTACCGAATCAGGTAGAGCCCAACAACCCGTCTATCAAATCAGTGTACTTAGTGCGAGATGGTCGCGATGCATTGGTTTCTATAGCCCACCATCGAAAAGACATCATTGCCCCCGGTTCCGATTTTCAAATAAATTTATTGGAGGCCATCATTGCGCCAAAGGGAAGTCATTTTGGAGGCTGGTCTGAGAATGTTCGCCAGTGGAGTGAAAGAGCAGACCTCGTAATACGATTTGATGATTTGATTAGTGATCCTATTCGAGAAGTAGAGAAACTACGAAGTATCATGGACTTGCCAGCTCCCCAGCGAGATAAATTACCTACTTTTAAACATTTGAAATTTGGGACACCAAAATATGGCTCTGCCAAAAAATTTATTAGCGATAAAAAGTTACAGAAAGAACAAGCTGGCAAATTTTTCCGCAAAGGAAAAGTAGGCGGATGGAAAGAAGAAATGTCTCCAGAACTGGAACAACTATTTTGGGAAATACATGGTGACACAATGACTAAGATGGGCTATGAAAATTCGCTGGCTCAAGCTATTATAAAACCTCAAGATGCTCCCTACAAAATTCTAATCGAAGCCAACAAACTTTTCATGCCCGGCAATGATGGCATCAAACGCTACCAAATGGAATTATTGGATGGACTCACAACACTTCAAGACATTTTTCCAAACAAATGGGATATTGATCTTTATCTAGAAGGTGGTACCTTTTTAAAATTAAATGAGCGAGGCGAGCAATTAAAAGGTGTTTCGGAATTACTGGACGAGGAGAAACAACGAATCGACAAAGTTTTTCACCAGAAGAAGCCATATGAAAACAGATTGTTACAATTGAAAGATAGTATTCAAAAGGCTTTGCCCGATTTCATCTATAACCCCTTAAGTTCTATTTATAGAAATTTACCCCTGCGACAAGTATTGAGATGGTATCGGGGTGGTTTGGCAAAAAAGGAAATCGACCAACATAGGAATAAGTTTGAAGATTACGATTTAATTCACATTCCTTTGCCACAAAATTTCTTTTTCCTAAAAGAAGCGAAAGGTCGATTTTTGGTAACGGTTCATGATCTAACACATAAGTCTCATCCTGAATTTCACACTAAAGAAAATGTCAAGCTTTCTGAAAAAGGCATGCAGGAAATCATCAAAAAGAAAGCACACTTATTAGCTATTTCCCAATCTACAAAAAATGATATTTTAAACGATTATCCAACGGTTAAAGCATCAAACATTTCTGTAGTTTATGAAGCTTGCAATCGCAGTCACTTCAAACCTCAAACCGAAGAAACAGTAATGGAGAAAGTCCGTGAAAAATATCAACTCCCAAGTTGCCCTTATTTTTTGACCCTCTCTACCATAGAACCAAGGAAGAATTTACTAAATACCATTAGAGCTTTTAAAAAGTTGGTAGCAGAAAATAACGATCAAAATTTAGCCCTATTTATATGTGGTAAAAAAGGTTGGAAAACAGAGGAGTTATTCAAAAAAGAAAATCTGAAGAATAAAAATATTTTCTTTACCGGCTTTGTTGAGGAAGCAGATTTGCCAGCACTTTATTCTAATGCCTTAGCGCTTTGTTATGTTTCACTTTACGAAGGCTTTGGCCTTCCTCCTATGGAAGCTATGGCTTGCGGAACCACTGTTATTTATGGCAACAATAGTTCTATGCCTGAAGTAATCGGTGACGCTGGGTTAGCCGCTGATCCAAGTGACATAAACAATATCAAACAAAAAATGATGCTATTGCTAGAAGAAGAAACCCGATTGGCATTAAACCAAAAGGCCATCAAAAGAGCTAATAAATTTTCTTGGACGAAGACGGCTTGGGAAACGCTGAATTTGTATGAGCAATGCATAAAAGATGGTCATTAAATTTTGTTGGATATGAAAAACCTATTGTTCAAAGTAATTACCATTTCAATCGGACTAGCCATAGGTTTACTGTTAGGAGAAATAGTGAGTCGGGTATATATATTTGGAATAGATGGCTTGTCGTATAAAAAAGTAAACTCCGTAAAAAAAATAGGCGAATCTGGTTATATAAAAGCATCTTCCAATTCAAAGATTTTATACGAATTAAAATCCAACATTGATGATTTCTTTAATCTGAAAAAATTCAAAACAAACGCATACGGCTTTAGAAATAAAGCAATCACCATAATCAAACCCAAAAACACGATCAGGGGAATTGTAATTGGCGATTCATTTACGATGGGAAGCGGTGTCAATGCAGAGGATACTTATCATAGTAAAGTTGAAAAAGCACTCAATCAAAAATCGGATTCTATTCGTTACGAGTTGCTTAACTTTGGCGTATCCGGTTACAATCTGCTTAACTACTTAGGTGTCATGGAAGAGAAAGTAATGCAATATAATCCTGACTTTTTGATAATTGGTTTTTGTTCAAGAAACGATTTTAAACTTCCCAACAAAAAACATACAAAAGGAAATTACAAAGTAAAAAAAGTTTCTAGCCCCTTCTTCATATCCTATCTAAATAAGTTAATTGAATCAGCATTAAGCAGTAAATTAAATAAAGAAAAGATCATCAACAACAAGCGAAAAGAATTTATCGATCAGATGTTTAATACCTATGCAAATTTTAGCCGTGAAAATAATATTCCAATCATACTCACTTACTTATCTACCGAACAAGATCATCACAATCTGGAGATCATCCAAAGCTTAGCAATAAAAAACAATTTGCCTTTTGCACATTCAAAAGATAAATTCAACTATGAAAAACCTGCTAACTATCGGGTGAATATTTTTGACGCTCATCCAAATGAATCAGGGCACCAGATTTTTGCCAATACCTTGTTGTCTTTCCAGTCATTTTTAGACATTATTACTTCTAAGAATGAGGATGCTAATTAAGTGATCTATTTTCTGTAATCGCCTATCCATCCAATCTCTCTTTTGAATAAAGATTCAAATACTCCCTGACCATATCATGAAGTGGAAAAATTCGTTTTGGTATTTCCTGCCATTCTTTTTTTCTTGCTATTTGTAGTGTGTCTATAAGTCCCTTTGTATTAAACACATCAAAGGAAAGGTATTTTCCCGACACCACTTCAGCCAGCGCGCCCCTTTGCGAAGAAATAATTGGCACGCCTAAAGCCATTGTTTCTGCTGCCGCAAAACAAAATCCTTCACTATAAGACGGAATGACAACACAAGAAGAATTTATAATTTCTGTATACAACTCCTCTTTTGACAGTTCATGCAGAAACTGAACATGGTTTTCTAATTCTAATTCTTGAATTATGCTTTTCACCTTTTTAAAAAGTGCTTTTGGTTGTTTAGGCAGGATAAGCTTTAATCTTGAATTGGGATATAAATCGCTAAAGGCTTTTGCAGCCGGCAACAACAAGTCCAAACCTTTTGAAACCCCAAGTCGTCCAAAAAAAGTATACGTAAATTGTTTTGGAGCTTTATGAATATAGCCTTCGAACTCACTGTATTCTAATCCATTGTAAATACGACTGATTCGATTAGCTGAAATGCCTGAATCCGCTAAAGCCTTTTTTGTAAAGTCAGAAACAGCAACATACTTATAAAATGACAATTTCAGAATCAGTTGTTCATAAGTATAGTAAATCAATTTTTGAAAGAAGTTTAGGTATGGCAAACGCCACCACAAATTACCCCAAACTTCATGGAAAGTAATGATGACTCGCTTACCTTTAAGTTTACCTGCCAGCCAAGCTGGCAGCGCAGCATTGTAAGTAGTCGTATGTAGAACATCGCAATCTTTTGCAATCCGAAGAATAGTTGATAAACTTAAAAAGGTGAATAGAAACCGGTTGCGACAAGGAATTCTTTTGATATTAATCCCTTCTATTTTCTCATCCAAGGCTAACTGCTCCTCATGCTGCGTTGTCACTACCCATATTTGATGGCCTTTTGTAGCGAGGGTCTTAGCGAGCTCAAAAAAAAGCTTTTCAGCCCCTCCAATATATGGATAAAAGTGTTCGACAACGAAGAGTATTTTCATAATTCGCTTTCTTCCTGTTTTTCTGCCAGTGCGATATGACGAACTAAATCAGTAATCGCTTTGTCCTGCTTTTTTATCATGAAGTACATTTTAAAAATAATAAAAAACAGGATGCCAATACAAAAGAAGATGATGGCATTGACGTTACTTTTTATTCCGAATATTTTGGCAATTAGGTTGGAAAAGAAATCCGGAAAAAGTGCTAAAAGCAAAGTACTGATCCAGAAGAAAAACCCCAGACTCAATTCATAAATAGTAATCATTGACTTTGTATACCGACGACTGATATTGAGTATAAACAAAATCGAAACTATAGGTACAACTATTTGAAATAAACGAAATTCCATATTTAATCAAATTTACAATTAGAACTTATCCCTAAAAATTTTGTACAAAAAGCAAATAGAAACATTTGATATAAACTATACTTCAAACAGTGTAATAAAGTGATTCCTAATCTGGCTTTGCGAACTCCGCGAGCAAGCTTAGTGTAAAGCAAGACCTGCCCGAAATGAATTTCATTCAGACGGGGCTCGTAAAGCCTTTCCCAAAACCATAATCACTTTCTGGCTCTTGGTCATTTGTAGTGGGTGGATGGGTAATGGGTAGATGGGTACCTTCTTTCGCAGTTCTTTGCGATAGAGGGAAACCCATCTACCCATCCACCTATCAGCCATCTACCCAAATAAAAAAACCCACTATATTTGACCTAGACCGCACTTTCTTATCCGGTGCCCAGTATATTAGTCATCTGAAGATAATTTTTCGAATCAAATCCCAAGCTGTTGAAATTCCAGATAAAAAATTCTGTCCTTTTTGCAGGCTGTATTCTGAATATAATGTTTTGACTGGAGCCTCGGTAATCTTAAGTCCGGCCCGTTCGGATAAAATCAACATTTCACTACAAAAGCTAAAGCCATCCAATGTTAGATTAAGTTTTTCAATCGCATTACGATTTAGTAAACGGTAACCGGACTGCGTATCTGTGTAATTATTGTTACAAAACAAATTTGTTAGTTGATTGGCGATTCGATTGTACCCTTTTCTAATATTCGGCATGTTGGAAAGATCTTTAAGAAATCTGGATCCAATAACAATATCACTGTTGGAAGATAATAAGGCTGTGCTTAGAGCAGGAACATCATCTGGACAATGTTGACCGTCACCATCCATCAGGAGTAAAAATTTAAAGCCATGCTGTCTGGCGAAAACAATAGCGGTTTGCGTAGCAGCACCGGCACCTCTATTTACTAAATGCTGAATCACGGTGGCACCAGCCCGTTCCGCTTCTTTTTTACTATCGTCTGTACTACCATCATTTATGATAAAGATTTTTGTGTATCCTCGTTTTTGGATGTTTTTTATCACCTGAAAAACAACTTGTTCTTCGTTGAAAACCGGGATACAAATACAAATATCTTTTTTCGATATCATTTGGTTGTTATTAACTAGTGCTTATTTTGCTTACCCTTAATTTGGCTGATAGTTTCAAAAACAAATTACTTTATTTCAAACAAAGCAAAACTCCCTTGATAAACGGCCTTTCCCAATAAACCAGCTTTTCCATCAAAAGTAAAGCCACGTATTTTTAGTTTATTTCCTGTGGGGTCTTCCACTATTCGGTCTGTAACTAATAACTCTGCTTGTCCCGAATTCAACAACTGATTTACGAAGGCCTGATTCTTTTTAGTCAATGATTTTTCAGGAGTCTTGTCGATACTTGCTGTTCTCAAATCATAGATAATATAACGGAATCCATTCTCCTTCAAAACCTGAAGAAAATAGCTTGGATTTCCGGTACTAGAACTGATGTCATCAAATAGACCAAGTTGATTGTCTTCAAGTACACGCCTGTCATTTTGTTTAATATGGTAGTTGATATAAGTTCCAACCCGATAAACCTTTGCTTCCAAATCGCTATTAAGAATTTTTGTGGTGGATGGGTAAAATGGATTAAACTTTGCCAGTACTTTTCGCTTATTCAGTTTCTCTCCAGCGTATCGAATGAAAGGCGTTTTAAGAAAAACATGTGCATTCGCTCCATTATCAGGGCTATAAAAATGAGAAACCAAATTCATTACAAAATACAAACCTATGGTTATACTAAACAAATATCTAAAGAATGCTTTTTGCTCCTTTCCAAGTAATTCCTCAGAATGGGAATAAGCATAAATCAACAACACTGGCAACAAAGAAAGTGCTGGAAAGCCATACCAGGGAATTCCATTTCCAAGAAAAACCCACAAGATCAAAAAAGACAATAAAAAACTGGAAAGTGCTTTTAGCCCATGAGGCATGGATTTTAACCTATCCTCAGCCAGCCAAAATACAAGGCCCATTAGAATGCTTATGCTTAAAAGAACCAGTAAAAAATTCATCTTCGATAAGACTACAAACAAAGGCGAAAAAATCGAAGCTACGGCCATTAGCAAATACATTATGCTTTTATAAACACCACCCAAAGCGCTGCTGATTCCTGGAGGAGATTGAGCTAATAAATCATCAATACGGTTCAAAGCAGCCGTGCTATTCCCTCCTTCACTTCCTCCGTAAATTGCTTGCAAAGCCATAATCAATAGAAAACTTATTAGAAGAAAAAGCGCAAGGTTTTTCCATTGTCTTTTTGCACCGGAAGAAAGCAATAAGAGTGGCAGTAACAAGAGAAATAAGAACCCAATATCAAGATATTTGTGCCCTGGGAAATTGATGCTCATCGTTAGATCATATGGTATTGATAGGTATAGTGGCAAACCAGATTCAAAACCCAAGTAGCGATGCAGTTCTTCCCGACGGGTTTGTTCTCCTGCGGAAAGCTTCCTTTTTTCTTTTTGATCTATAAATTGAGCTTTTACTTTTTTGTCGGAGTCAGGCCTTTGTTCATCAGTAGAAATCAGTTTAGCTCTTGCTTCCTCTAATTTAGGTTGAGTAAAAGTTTTTGAATTGTCTACCTCACTTAGGTAATCTGGGTTTATTGAAATTTTCGGACGAGGAGACTTCCCTTCAATAATCGAGGAGATACTAAAAGTTTGATTTTCAGACAGGTGTTTAATTGCCCAAGGCGAGTAGGCAAGTAAAAAGAATAGACTAAAAACCAATCCCGGTAATAATATTTTACGGAAGCCTCTTTCTGATTTTCGCAAAGAATAAAACAATACAACTACAGAAGGCAAGATAAAAACAGCAGCAATCAACAATGGGGAAATATCGCCCAGATCAATTCCGGCAAAACGATCAATCCGTAATAAAAAAACACCACCTAATGCCAGCCCCAGAAATCCCGTATAGGTCATTTTGCCTACTTTGGTATAACACAAGTAAGCGATCAGACCAATGTAGTTGAGAATTGCGATGTACTTGATACCAAAAGCAAAACCAGTGAGCCAACCCGCCAGCATCCAAATGAATAAGGGCTCCCCTACTTTTATAAAACTTAAATTTAATAGGTGAGCTGGTTGGCTTACGACTTCCTCTTTCTTTGTTTTTATGGAATTCAAATAATATTCTAACAATAACAATAGGGTACTCAAGGAGATGAAAAGAAAACCCAAATCCACTTTTTCATCTCTAATATTATGAAAACTAATATAAGGAGCTATATAAAAAATAGCCGCAGCCATTAACGCTTTTTCCGCCGGCATAAAAAGCCTTGCAATACGAAAGACCGCTATCAAACAGAGTATTCCAGAATAATGAGAAATTAAAATAGAAACCGCTGTATTCCTAAAAAGTAAGTCTCCAAAACTCATAATTACCGACCAATTAAAAGCTTGCCCTCCCTCTGGAAGTGCCTGATACTCCACAATTAATTTGCTGATATTCATATAAAGGTTGGCCCCATCAAAACCCACCGGGAAATTCTTGAGCGCCCCAATTGAGTTTACAACAATAAAAACGCATAAAACACTGGCGGTCAACAAACCTTGCCAGCCAAGTTTAAATGATATTGATTCTAGTAAAAGTGATCGTAGAAAAGGAAGTAGGACTTTGTAAGATAAAATTAGCCCTCCCAACAGAGTCAGCCAGAGTACTATAGGGTTTAACACAGCAAACAACCCCAGAACAACAGCGATCATCCCCATCACACTTAGCCCTATAGCCAGGCTTATGAGCTTGAATGAGGCAGCGCTATAATGCTTCTTTACTCCATTTAACATAAACGATCCAAAAGCAAAGGCCATTAAAACCAACAGCAACATAAAACCATGTAACATGGCCGTATGACCTAAGAAATAAGACAGGTGAGAAATCGGATTTCTAGTAAACAGGCCATTTGCGGAGCAATAGTAACCATAAGTCAACACCATTAAGCTCAACAATAATATATACAAACTCAATCCATTAAGCCTTATTCCGCTATTTTCTTTTTGATTGCCGCCTTTACTTTTTTCCTTTTTCTTTAATCGAAAAATAAAAAACCAACTAGCACCTAACAACAGAAAAAGCAATACCAACAAACCCCAATACTGGCATCCAAGAAATGCTTTTCCATAGTAAGGATGATGAAAAAGGTAGTCCAAAACAACAAAGAGCGCCCAGAATAGAAGTATTAATCTTGTGGACCAAAGACGAAGAAAAGCATTAGTAATTTGTTGCATATTGTTTTCAGAATGGCTCTTTTAATTTACTCAAATATTCGCTTAATTGTTTCAATAGCTAAAGCTGTTTTTGCAAGCGTTGTCCAGGCAAAATACCTTCTCCTCCTCTTTTAGGAACTCAGTAAGCTAATTAAGCTGATCCATTGTTTAAAGGTAAGAAAAATATTGAGCATCACTTTCCTTTAAATCCTCTATGAAGTAGAAGTAATTTCCGAAACTATAATTCCCAATGTCCAAAGAGGATAATCTGGCACTCGTCCAGCCAAGCTATTTCCCCTTATCTACCTTTCACCCACTCCGTCAAATCCAAATATTGAAAAAACAGCCGCTCCTCCTGCTTTAATCTAAAAAGCGGGGTTTCCATTTCTTTGACCAACTCCCCTACTCTTTTTTTGTCTACTAATCCTGTTGCCTTCTTTAGGGTTTTAAATAATAAAACTTCCGTTTTCATCAACTTTCTACTCTGACGAACATAACGCTTAGTCTGCTGTAACAATGACTCTACGAGTTTATAGTTTTTCAATTCAAAATGAGCCAAAAGATTGAGCCAACGCGTATAATGAAAGTACTCTGATAAAATGGACTCGTCTGTGTTTTGCAACAAAGCATTTGTCCAATTGATCGTCTCTTCGTAGTTTCTATTCTTAAACAGGAGGTATGCAGCGAGGTATTGAATGGCGATTTCATGCTGAGGAGCTATTTGTTTTCGAAAGTCTGTCAAACCTTTTTCTAACATTGGCATTAAATCAACAGCTTCTTCATAAGCTTTGGTTACCATCACTCTATTAAGTTGTAGCATCATTGTTTGGCGAAACACTCTACTATGAAGGTTTTTAATTTTCACAAAGGCCGGATCTTTCTTCGATTGTTCCAACTTCAACAACCCCTCATCAAGCGCGTCAAAGTTTCGAAGCATCAGTGAATCAATTAGAAAGTTATTCAAAGTACTAAAATAAGCTTCCGCAAAACGTTGACGATAGTTTACATTCCCTTCCAGGAGTTTAAGAAAAGCTCGATTAGCCTCTTGTGCTTTCTCTGGTTGGCGGCTACTGAAATAGTAACTGGCACGAGCCTGATGGCGATACATTTTACTACGAATAGTTGTCGCCTCTTCTTCCAAATTAAACAGAGGAGAGGCTACTAATTTATCGATTCCTTCTTCTGCAATTGGATTACTTTTCTTCTGCAGTTGTAATTGATAAAGTCGCGTATAGAACAACCAATAATCATTGATATTTTGAATTTGCTTTAAGGTTTCTCCAATTGCTTTATGAAGCGTTTCGATGTTCTCCAATTCATATTGTCCTGTGGTTAGTATCTTTTTTTCTAAACTATAAATTAACAACAACTCCTCAAAAGCATCTAGATTCATAGCAGATCTTTTCGCCTTTTTTAATGCTTTTTCAGCTGCTTTTAAAAAGTTCTTTTGAAAGAGAATTTTGGCGAAATTCAATTGCTTTAAAACCTGCTCTGATCGCTCCGACTGTGCGTACCTAGAAAGCAGCGTTAAAATTAAATCCAATAGATAGCGCTTACTTACAGAGAGGTTATTGAGATAGGATTCACCAGCATTCTCAGATTTCAACAAGGCTTCATCATAACTGGTTTGAGCCAAAATTGCTGTCATCAATCGAGCATAGCCTTTATCCACATTTCCTAACTGTACCTTCAAATAGCGAAGTTCAGGGCCGGAAATTGATTGGAGCAAGTCAAAAAGAAGGCTTGAAGGTGTTTTCATGATGAAATTCAGAAACCTTAATTATAAAGGAAATTAGAATCACAATTTAACCTAAAATATAAACTTAATGAATATTTACAGAGCTTATTTTTTAACTTAAATGCATTTTTTTCTAAAAACAAAGCCGCTTACCTTTGAAATATAATCAAGGAGGCTAATCTCCTTTCGAGTTTATTTCAGAACTTTAATAAAAATACGCCATGAAAAAAACAAGCCTCCTTTACCTACTGCTTTGTTGCTTTTTTTGCGGTTTCGCTCAACTGAACGATCCGGACAACTGGCGTTATTTCATTTCCATGGAACAGGTTAAATGTCATGCAGAAACAGCGGATATGGTTTGGCTGGGTACGGAACATGGCCTGGTTCGTATTCAAAAAAGCAATAACGAACGAACGATATGGACCGTTAAAAACTCCAACATTCCATCGGACGATATCGAAGCGATTCAGATAGACTCAGACGGTACTACCTGGATTGGAACTTATGACTACATCTTAATGCGCCAAGATGGTAATGATTGGATAGAAGAGGTTCTGCCTTTTGATGATAATTTAGTTTCCGATATTTTCCCTCCTCGTCTTTACGATTTTGACATCGCATCTGATGGGAGCTTTTGGGTAGCAACCAATAATGGCTTATGGCATTTGGCAAATGGAAATTGGGAAGTCTACAATAGTCTTTCTGGCAATTTGCCTATCGGACCAAGCAACGATATATTCTGGCAAGTAGAAAGTTTAGCGGACAAGATATACTTTTCACGAGATCAGTTGTTCGAAAAAAACGACACTGGTTTCATTAATCTTTCTGAATTGTATCCAGAGCTTATGTTCAATTTGGGGCATGGATACCTTTCTGCATCCAACAATAAATTACGAATTTGCGATCACCGTTCCTTCGTTGCAACCTTAGAAAATAACAACCTCGAATTCAACAATACGGTGGGCAACTTATTCCCTTTAGGAACTCCTTTTCACATTTCGGAAGACATCAATGGCAATGCAAACATCCTGTTGCACAATGGCGAAAAGTATAAATTGCAAAACAATGAATGGATTCCACAACCCTCTTCTTTCACCAACGTATTAGATCCTGTAATGCTGTCGAAAAAATATTACTTCATTGACATTGACAATCAGGACTGGGTAAGTGATCGAACTCAGTTGAATCGAATTCAAAACAATAGTCTTCAAAGTTTTACTATTTCTGAAGTTCCACTCACCAGTAATTCGAGCCGAACGGTAACCTCTCTTAGCGATGGCTCGGTTTACATGCTGGACGCAGGTGATCTGCTCCGCTATCATGCACAGGAAGGTTGGTCTTCTATTGAAATTCCAGATAGTGTAGATGGGCAAGTTGTGGGTTTACATGGCGCTATTGTTTCTGACGAACTTGATCGACTTTGGTTCAACACCGGCCTTGGACTACTACGTTTCGATGGGAATAGCTGGAAGCATTTCACACAAAGCAATTCGGGCTTCCCTCTGACTTCAGGCACAGGCTTGATGACTACTGGCCCTGGTGGTACCATTTATTTAGCAAGCTGGAATCTAGAAATTGTTAGTTTTGACGGACAAGATTGGAATACCATTTCTCCTTCTAGTAATGGATTAATGGAAGGATTTTCTAAGAGTATTGGCGTTGCACCTAATGGCGATCTCTTTGTGGTAAAAAACCAAAGCGTTCAGCATTTTGATGGAAACAACTGGACCACTTTCAACCAGCAGAACTCCATCATCCCACCAGATATTGGCACTGGAAAAATGGTATTCACAGCAAATGGTGATCTTTGGATGTCCGCAGGTTCTCCCGGGTTTCTTCGATTCAGCGGAAATGAATGGACGCTATTTACCAGTTCGGTAGGCAATCCTCCTTTCAATATTGCCACTGCCTTTGATATTTCTATTGGGCCAAATCAAGAAATCTGGGGCAGCACCGCTTACAATGTTCTTAATTTTGAGAATGGCCAATGGTATGGAATGGATCAAAGTAACAGCTTGATGCTTGACCGGCGAGTCGAAACCATTCATACTACAATAAATGGTTCCCTTTGGATGACCAGCCAATACGAAGGTATCCATGTTTACAATCCAAATGGTTTTAATTTCCCAACCGCTACAACGGAAGTTGACTCAAAGGAATTAATTATTTATCCAAATCCAGCGAGTCAATTTATTACGATTAATTCCCCTTCTGGCAAAGAGTACGAACTTTTTCAAAGTAATGGAACTCTAGCCTCCACAGGAGTTTTACAAAATGAACAAATTAATGTGGAGCACTTAACTTCTGGACTTTATTTTATTCGATTATTTTCGGAGGAAGGCTTTAGTGTTGGGAGGTTTGTGGTGGAGTGATCTTTTTACATTAAAGTTGATTAAAAAGGGATTGTCCTACCTCTGTGTCAACCCTCTCGCAGCCCTTAATCCCTAAAGGGAAATCCGCCCGCTGACACACTTTATGAAACAGTCTCATTAAAAACATTATTTAATGTAGAATCCGACAAGTTAATCAATAATTTAAAACTGAATGATTATACTATTTCTTCTGACACCACCCCCGAGATCAGCCCACAAAAGTCGATTAACAAGGCTTTCTTTTTGAAAAAACGTAACAACTAAATAAAAAATACAATTATGAAAAATATCTTTCTAACACTAGTACTACTTTCTACTTCTTTCTATCTAAAGGCACAGTTTGACAACCCTGACAACTGGCGGTACTACAAGGCTATGGAAAAAGTAAATTGTCATTTAGAAACATCTACGGAGTTTTTACTCGGCACCAAGGCGGGCTTAGTTACCCTGAATAAAAGCACATTTGAAAATAGTATTCAAAATTTAAACAATTCCAACCTACCTTCCAATTCTATCGAAGCCATTCAAATTGATTCAGATGGAAATACTTGGATTGGAACCTATGATTATATTTTAGCAAGACAAGAAGGGGATGACTGGATTGAGCTCCCCATTCCAGTGGATCAAAACGCCTTAAGTAGTTCTGTAACTCCAAAACTCTTTGATTTCGAGATTGCCGCTGATGGGAGTTTTTGGTTAGCCACTAATAACGGATTATGGCACTATCGCGATCAGAATTGGGAAGTGTACAATCATTGGGCGGGCAACATTCCTTCGAATCAGGATTTTGGAGAATTCTGGAATGTTGAAGAAGCAAATGGGACCATTTATTTTTCTGGGCTAGAGTTGTATAAAATCGAAGCTGGAGCCGTCACTAACCTAACCACTGATTTTCCAATGTGTACTTTCTATCAGTCCGGAAATCTTATTGCGAAAAATGGAAAGTTTTATGTTTCTGACTTTTTCACTTTCATTGCGGTATTTGATAACGATGATGTAATTGTTGAAGAACTAAGTGCTGGTAATTTTCCAAGCACTAGCGGTTTTCGCTTCGACGTCGATTCCGATGAAATCATTCATGTCGTTTTTTCTGATGGGGAGAAATACCTTTTGGATGGAAATTCCTGGATTGAACAGACTAGCCCAATAGCTGATCAAATTCTCTCCGTTGATCTGAACAATTATTACTTCCTTAGCCAAACCGATCAAGATTGGTTAAACCAATACAACCAACTTTACTGGGTCATAAATAACAATATCCAAACGACATCGCTTTCTGACAACCCCTTATTAACCAACAACAGTAAAAATTTTGCAGCAGCTTCCGACAATGGTATGTACCTACTTGATGATGAATATGGTATAAAAAGGCTAAGCCACTTTCACCCAACAAATGGCTGGACTTCTATTCTCCTCCCAAATCAGATAGATGGCGTGGATATCAATATTAGAAACATGGCTGTAACAGAATCAAACTGGCTAATTTTTCCTACTTTTTCGAACCTAGTTCAATATGATGGTACTAATTGGTCTCTAGTAGCTGACTTTCCTTTGAATGGTGCTCATCTAATTTCTACCCCTACAAGTGATGGACCATACCACGTAGCTAACCTCACGGACATTGCTTCCTTTGATGGCAGCAATTGGACGGTCATCCAACCACCTTTCACTACAGGGGGATCGACTTGGCCAAACAACATTAAGACCATCGCTACAGCACCAAATGGTGACTTATGGCTCGTTAGGAATTATGATTTCCTTCGTTATACCAGTGATGGTTCATGGACTGTTTTTGACGAAGATGATACTTCTGTTATTACTTCTTCAGCGGTTTCTACAATAGATTTTGAGGAGAACGGAACAGTGTGGATCAGTGCAGGCAGCCATGGCATTCTACGATATGCAGATGACAACTGGAGTCTTTTTGAAGAAGATGATGGTGTCTATGGCTGCCGTGATTTGACCATAACACCTAGTGGTGATATTTGGGCAGCTACCTTTGAAGGTCTGGCAAAATTCAATGGCACTTCCTGGGACCTTTGGACCGAAGATAACTGTGGGCTTATTGGGGAAGACGTCATGCAAGTTAACCATACTTCAGATGGAACACTTTGGGTTAACATGGATATGGAAGGCATCCAACTTTATGATAACAATGCTTTTCCGTCAGGGATTTCAGGCGAAGAAATGGGGAGCTTAGATCTGTACCCAAACCCCACCAGGAATTTTATTTGCCTAGAAAACATTGCGGCAGAACAAATGGACTATCAAATCCTAAACAACATTGGACAACTGGTTCAGACCGGAATAATACAAAATCAGCGGCTAAATATTGAGCACTTGGTTACTGGAATATATTTTATAAAAATAGAAACAAAGACAGCTTCTTTTATTGGTAAAGCTGTAAAACGATAATACTCAGCTTCTTTATTCGCAAATGTATTGTTATATACTTAAGGAATTACAGAAGGATCTTTCTGTAATTCCTTATTTTATTTTTCTAAAATAGACTCAATTCGCATCAACAATCTCCCCACCATCCGAAGTTGTCGCGTTTATCGTTGGATTTCCTCTATAACTTATTCTTGAACCGTCTTTTACCGATCCATTCAGCTCAGTTGCACAAGTTATTTCCAATTCCGAACCATCTTCTACGTCAGCATCTAAGACTTCAGTTGAAAAAGCAAAGCCATATATTTCACCATCATCACTTAGGTCGACTATAAGTGTTTCTGCAGTTCCAATTAACTTCAATTCAGCATCATCGCTTGCTTTTATTTCCAATTGATCCAGATTAAAGTTAATTATTCCAGAGCAGTCATCGTCTATTTCAATGCGTTCCAAATCAGGAATTAGAATATCAACTATAAATGTTTCATTGCGATAGGAACCACTTGCAATTGTAATATTCAAAGTATTATTGCTAACGGCTGTTAGAATCTTATCCTCGAGGTTTTCATTTACAGTAATGGTAACTTCTTGAACTTCAGATTCGCTGACATTCACTACTATATCTTCCCCCGCGTTAATTTTATTAAAGCTCGAAAGCTCACGAGTGATTGTCACTAAGTTTTCAGAACCGGATAAGCTGTTATCGTCATCTTTGCCGCAGCTAAACATGGTTAAAGCAATTAGCATTAAGAATGTAGGCTTTAAGATTAAATTTTTCATTGTTTGTGCTTTTATTAAGTTTATACCTCTATATGGGCGAATAAGAATGAAAAGGTTGTCAGGTCTGACGTAGAAAATAAAAAAGAATATTCCAAGTGTCACTCCTAACAGAATTTACTTATATCCCTGTTAAAACGGGCGGAACTCCTCATAGGTTGGGCTGCTTTGGCAAAACAAAAAAAGAGCAGACCAGGAATCCCCAATCTACTCTTTTTTATATTTTTTATATGCTGACGACTATTCAGTCTAAGTTAAACCAAACGGGCTCTTAGCCGGCTTTCAGAAACCTTGCACTGCCCTTTGCATACTCTCGGATTTCCGAAAACCTAACTACGCAATCGCTGCATTTCCAGCTCTCTTACGCTCGTGCTCCTTCAACAAAATCTTACGCAAACGAATGCTCTCTGGTGTCAACTCTACGTACTCATCATCATCGATGTATTCCATAGCTTGCTCCAAAGACATGATCGTCGGTGGTGGAATTTTCACCTTGTCATCTGCTCCAGAAGAACGCATGTTGGACATCTTCTTTGTTTTGATGACATTCACCATTAAGTCGTTGTCACGGATGTGTTCTCCTACGATTTGGCCTTCGTAAACATTATCACCTGGAGGCAAGAAGAATTTACCACGTTCCTGCAGTTTGTTCATGGCAAAAGGAATAGAAGTTCCCGTTTCGTGAGCAATCAACACGCCTTTGTTACGAGACGGGATTGGCCCTTTCCAAGGTTGGAAATCTAAGAAGCGGTGTGTTACGATCGCTTCACCCGCAGTAATGTTTAAGAGCATATTTCGCAATCCGATAATACCTCTTGAAGGCATATCAAATTCCAAGTGCATCAAATCACCCTTAGGTTCCATAATCGTCATCTCCCCTTTACGCTGGTTGACTACTTCGATTACCTTACCTGCATATTCTTCTGGCACATCTATATTCAAGTTCTCAATAGGCTCATGCTGTTTTCCGTCAATTTCTTTAACGATAACCTTTGGCTTACCTACTTGCAGCTCATAGCCTTCTCTTCGCATCGTTTCAATCAAAACCGATAAGTGCAATACACCACGTCCGAAAACAATGTAAGAATCTGCAGAACCTGTTTCTTCTACACGCAAAGCCAAGTTCTTTTCCAACTCTTTATGCAAACGATCTCTCAAGTGACGGGAGGTTACAAACTTTCCTTCCTTACCATAAAACGGCGAATTGTTTACGGTAAACAACATACTCATCGTCGGCTCATCAATAGAGATTGGTGTCAATCCCTCTGGGTTTTCAAAATCAGCGATGGTGTCTCCAATGTCAAAAGCTTCCAAACCAGAGATCGCACAAATGTCACCGCAGTGCATTTCTTCCACTTTTTCTTTACCCAAACCAGAGAAAGAATACAATTCCTTAACTCTTGATTTTTTCACCTTTCCTTCTCGATCTACCATAGAAATTGGCTGATTCACTTTTACAGAACCACGAGTAATACGTCCGATAGCAATACGACCTAAGTATGTAGAATAGTCCAGAGAAGTAATCTGCATCTGCAAAGTTCCTTCATTTTTTGGAGGAGATGGAATGTGTTTGATTACTTCATCCAATAAATAAGTCACATCATCTGTTGGGTTCTTCCAGTCGCCGCTCATCCAACCATTTTTGGCAGAACCATAAACAGTAGCAAAATCCAACTGTTCTTCTGTGGCGTCCAGATTAAACATCAATTCAAAAACGGCTTCTTGTACTTCCTCTGGGCGACAGTTTTCTTTGTCTACCTTATTAATGACAATGATTGGCTTCAAACCCAATGCTATGGCCTTGCTCATCACGTAACGCGTTTGAGGCATAGGGCCTTCAAAAGCATCTACGAGGAGCAAAACGCCATCCGCCATGTTGAGTACACGTTCCACCTCTCCACCGAAATCGGCGTGACCAGGAGTGTCTATGATGTTAATTTTAGTTCCTTTATAATCTACCGATACGTTTTTCGATAGAATCGTAATGCCTCGCTCCCGTTCCAGATCGTTGTTATCTAGAATCAGTTCCTTTTTCTCTTCGTTGTCTCGAAAGAGTTCACATTGATAAAGGATCTTATCAACCAGGGTGGTTTTCCCGTGATCGACGTGGGCAATGATGGCGATGTTTCTTAGCTCTGTCATGCTTAATTTTTACAAAAAGTGATGGGTCTGTGGCAGATCATATTTAACCTGAGTCCCAAATGGAGCGCAAAAGTACGGGTTTTTATTGGGATAAGCTAAGGTATTGTGTTATTGAATTGTTACTAGATTTGTATTTCCTCAGTAACGATGCCCTTTTCACGCCATTATTGCTAATTTAAGCTGTCAAAACCCGCCTTTACAGGAGTTTATACAATCTAAAGACAGCTCTTAAATCCCTAATCCCACAAAAACCTCAAAATGCATCGTTCGATCTTTATCAATCGGATCTTTATCTAACAAGAAGGATTGTCTAAGCCCAAAGCTGGCAGGTCCCAGATTCAGAAATACGTTATCAAATATCAATTCAGCTCCTACAGAACTGTAGTTCGTTGATGTTTGTGTATTTACAGCATCAGGGTTATTGAATTTTCCAACACCGTAATCAAAAAACAAGTTGGCTCGAATCCGTTTGAAATAGATGATTCCTGCGATTCCAAAATCAGGGTACAATAAGGGCAAACCATAATCTATTGACAAACGACTGAATTCGTCATTATCCGGAGAATTATAACCTCTGACATAAACAAACTGATCTGCGAACTGATAGGAATTAGTCAACAACTCTTTTTGATAGGCTCCACTGATTTTCAGATTGTGATTGGCCATTAAACCAGGTGCGTAAAGTGATCCACTAAAATTTATCTTTTCATTGCTCATATCTTCTAAGGATTGAGTGTACGCTACATTTGCGATAACGCCCCCACGTGGGCCTACATTTTGAAAAGCTCTCCGTCGAAGACTTCGAAAAGAAAGCCCGAGGTTATATGCGCCAAAATTATTATCAGGCAATTCAGTAACTCCAGCTTTCACATTTGTAACATCTCTAAAATTAAGACCAACGGTTGGGCGCAAAGAGGTGAAATAGTTACCATGAAGCCAATTGAAAGGAACCGATACAGAACCTCCGATCAATTGTTCTCGGAAGGATTGTGTATCAATGGAATCCCCAGTAGTATAGTAATCTGCTGAACGTTCCGACAAATTTCCATTTAACGTAAACTCCGGAAAATAACGACCAATAGTAAGCGAGGCGTTATAGAAATTTGAGTCGTCTTCATTTCTATTAATTCCGCCGCCCACTGAAAGCGTAAGATCATTCAGGATGTTTGTGAACCCCAAATTCAAAGCAGGGACAGCGATAGAAGGAGTAAAGCCCCAAGTATGTAATTTTATACCTCTGAATAGTCCTTTGTATTTTTTACTACTGTAATTCGCCGGTTCAAATTTTTCCAAAATATTTCCCCCTTCTTCCTTATTAGCAACGGTTTCAAACTGCGCCATATCAACAGGTTCAACAATATTTACTTTTCGGAATTCACTTTCGTTTAAATCCTGTTGACTTAAAACCATTCCCATATCTGTAAACTCCGTAAAAACAATACGCTTACCATCTGGACTAACATCTGGTTCAAAAGCGCCCACAGGTACCGAGGTAATTTGGCGGAGCTCTTGTGACCCTGTTAAATCGGTAACGAAAATGTTGTCAATCCCGCTAAAAGAAGCATTGAAATATACTTGCCCATTCCTAATAGAGGGCCCTGACATTGTGTGCTCCGTCCAGGGACTTAATTGTGTCATCGTGCTTTCTGAAAGATCAAACTTCATCAAAGCTATTTTACTGTTCTCTTTTACAACACTAACAATGCTTTTACCATCTTCCGTCCAAACCGCTCTGGAAAGAACATAATTTTTAGGATTATCTAGCTTACGCAAAATATAACCCGTATTTACATCTAAAACATGAATTCGATTTTCTTGTAAAGGAGAGATGTGAATAGCCGCTACTGTTTTCCCATCTGGAGAAACAGCGGGAGAGAAATACTTTGTTTTTTTCGTCAGTCGAATGCGTTTGCCATTCTCCATGTTGTAGAGCAGGATATCAGAAAAATCTTTATTGCCACGGCGTATGTCTACCCCATTCTCTGTCCAAGCCAAATAACCGCCACCATAACTCAGATAGCCATCTGCATTAATCCCAACAGTTGTTAATTTTTTCTCCGTATCTCCTTCCAACAAATAAATATTCGTTGTTCGCTTAAAAGATCTTTTTCTAACAACAATATTACCATTTGGCAATACTCTTGGGAAATCATAATTAGTAACCGTTCTTTCATCTTTGTCTCGGATTCGGTTTGTTGGAATCAAATCTGCCTCCTCTCGTTCCTTTTTCCAATCTTCTTTCTTTTCCGCCCAAGCCGCATTATACAACTGAGTAGTACTCATCCCTATGTTTCTTTTCGTTGCTTTTGAAAAAGGATAAATGATTCCTCTGTAAGCAGATGCCTGATCGTGTATCGTTTTTGTAACATTATTCCCTCCCTCTTTCCGAGCTTTAGTCAGCAACATATATCCTAGTGGATAATGGTTGGGCAGCAAACTTTTGTAGGAACCATTTCTGTGTTTCAGATAGGAGTAGTCTTTGCCAGCATAGGCCAGTGCTCTTTGCCTCAAAGTGAAGAATGGAGAACGTCCTCGCCCACTATTAGTCAAGGCGGTTTCTGTAATTACGGCATCGCCCTCTGCATACCAGTTGGGTACACTGATGACATGGAATGCGGCCCAGGCTCCCTCACCTGCTAAGAAATAAAATAACTTTGTCAGCCCACGGAGTCCATTCAAGTTTTGCTGAACGTGACGGTATTCATGAATGGCCAATACATCCAGCCAATCCATGGAGCCCAGCAAGACATTGTTTTGTGGTGGGGTTGCAAAAAACTCACTTCGCAAGGGAGCTAGTCCTACATAGCCATTGGGATTGGTGGTTTGATTTTGAAGCACCATGTCAAAGCGGCGTTTCTTTTCCCCTATAGACATTCGGTTGTTGATGTCCATGTAATTGATGATGCTTGCTATTCGTTGCGCTTGCGCTTCCATTCCTTTGGGATAGATCACTCGCACGGCGTCTGTGGTGAGAATTTGCCAGTGGAGACCAAGGGGGTGACCGCCGAAGGATTGAGCTTGGAGATTTATTGTTAGAAACAGTAAAATTAGGGAAAGAACTAAGGCTAGTTTTTTCATTGGAACTCAGTTTTATCAGTTAAAGGTTGGGTGATTTGCTGATTGCAAATATCGAAAAAAAATCGGGTACACTTGTAGTAAGCATACCCGATTATCTATTTCAAATTTCTTCTTAGGTTTTATTTCACTACTAATTTAATAGTACTTTGTTCTTTTGCCCCTTCATTCGTAGCAGTGACCCAATATAAACCAGATGGCCAGTTTCTTACAGATATTGCTTCTCCGTTCTCTATTTGCTCACTATAATATCGCTTTCCCAACACATCATATACCTCTATAGTAAAAACAGGATGACCGAAAACCAAACGAACAGATTCGGATGCGGGGTTAGGGAATGCTTCCAATTCCGTAATACTTGTTTTAGCTTGCAAACCATTTTCTACGTTTGTGTCTGCACTGTTAAGATTTAGTGCTTGAGCAAAAACTCGGGACACATCTATGTCATGTCTACAAGTACTGCTGGCAGCATCTCTGGTTGAATTAGGGATTCCCGCGACAGCCTGGAACCTTGATAAGGCTTGAGTATTTTGGTCATTCGTCAAATACCACAAGGCATCCACATATTCTTTGTCTACTCTTTTGTTCCCATCCATCGGAATAGCACATTCGTAAATCGTACCTGTGAACATCGTTACATCCGTAGTTGGAAGCTGTTGTATTTCTGACATCCATATATAGACGGATCTGGAAGGATCAGCGATTCATTCATTGCCGCTCCGTGTAGCGTAGCACAGGCAGCTCCAAATATATCCATTGTAACAGGTAGGGAATCAACAGTTCCATCAAACAGCTCTAAATCAATAAAAGGAAAAGCTTTATCAAGAAAAAAGTTAGTTGTCAACTCGCTCATATCCAAATCTTCAAAGGTATATAGCAGGTCTCCTTGAAAATCAGCACTATCCTGTGGAGCCTGCGCATTTGGATTAATAACAATAAAAACACAAAGTAAAGATAAAGTGTGTTTTAGTAAATTCATTTTATTCGTTTTTAAGTAATGATAAAGGTATCCAACCCTATTGCCAAACAAATTGTCAATAGAAGAGAAGAAAATCAGAGAAAAGAAAAATTATTTTTGACTTAAAAAATTAGAGGCATTTTACTACAATCCAAAAGAAGCATCAAAACGACCATCTGTAATTCGCAGTGTATCTGTACCATCTTCATTGACGAGCTGGCAATCAAATGTAAAGGATAAAATATTGTTTTCTTTGTCTAGGTTTGTGATGCTTATATTATTCGAAAGCAAGGTATCTATCTTATAAGACGCTCCACTTAAACGATCTATAAGACTAGTATTAAAAGTAAGCTTGGTATCCGCTATTGTCTCCCCCATAAATTTGAGGAAGATAGATTCATAAAAAAGTTCACCACACTCTTTATCACTGACCTCTTTAGTCGCCCTTATTGAAAACTTTACATTTAGTCCGTCCCCAGTATAACTTGCGTCAATTGTCTCTGTACCAATACCTATTCCGTCTAAACTTGGCCTCCACGCCACCCAAGGTTCCTCATTCTTGTAAAACCCACAAGTATAAGCGCCGGTTGTAGTCGCTTCCGGCATATCCTGGTCTAGACCATCGCAAGGCTTTTTCTCACAGGAGAAAAATGTAAGAGCGAAAAATAATACGAATATAGACAGACGGTAGGTAGTTTTCATTTTTACTATTTTAGTTGTTGTAAAACGGATAAATCTAGTAGTACAAGATACAATTATTATCTGTTATCTGATATCTGAAGTGTAGTCCAAAAGTATGTTTTTACACGTCTATATGAAAGAAAAATATAACTTATTTCAAAATTTTAACATTGTAATTACAAGAGTAACGCTTTGGCTAGTGGTTTATAGATGGAATATTTAATATTTGCTACTCTTTACTTTTTATAAATCGTAACCATCAAAGCGACCATCTGTTATGTAAAGCGTATCTGCATCAGGACATTCTTCACTTACAAATTGACATTCGAAATTAAAAGAGACTATTTTATTCTCTTCGTCAAAATTAGTTATTGTTACTTTATTAGTACCTAGAGTATCTAGTATAGTCCAAAGGTAGGTTTTTACATTGAAAACATTTCAAGTACGACGATACAAACTCATGCACTACATGATTACTTGTTTTTTCTGAGTAACCTATGAAATATTTCTTTATAATTCAATCCCCTTTGATAGTAATATTCAAACAGAGCCAGATACAACTTCAATGATTTAATCACAAAAAGAACAAAATTCTCCACAAAAAGCCCTACCTTCGTTTAAGTAATTCAAAGCGGACATCTTAGACACTACATGTCCATCTACATTTCGAATTACACCTTCCTGATTGCAATACAGATTATCGCATCCGATAATCGAAAATAGGTTAACCCAAACTATTTTGAATTGAGCTTAGCACTTCAAGGATTTCGATCTTTTTGAATTGATTAGCTCCACCGCATATTCTATTGTAACCACACCACAGACCCATGAAATATCTAAAACTAAACAAGTACTCCTTGGCACTCGTCCTCCTGTTGAGTGGCTTAAGTCTCCAATCTCTTCTTGCAAATAACAGCAATACCACGCCCATTACCAACAACAAAGCAAACTCCCCTGCAGACGATTTCCAAACCCTCTCCGATATTTATATGGAGCTTATTAGTCGTCCGACTTGCGATGGCCTTGCTCATGATTTCAACTGGGATTTAAGTGCTCCAATGGGGACCTGGGAGGGAGTAACCGTTGATCCTATATCTGGCTGTGTGACTGTATTGGAAATTACCGGTAAGCGACTAACGGGTCCCATTCCCCCACAAATTGGAGACCTATCTCAATTGGTCACTTTTTCCCTAACCAATAATTGTTTTACCGGCAGCATTCCTCCCGAGCTTGGACAGCTAAGCGCCATGGATGATTTTCAGCTGGACAATAATCTCCTTACCGGAACTATCCCAGATGAATTGTGCAACCTTACTAACGTGAGAGTCTTCTATCTCGACAACAATATGCTGACTGGCAGCCTCCCGGAATGCTTCAATGACTTGGACTTGGTTACAAACCTCGACCTTTTTCACAACTGCCTTGATGCATTACCAGACCTTAGCGGTATGGCTGGCCTAGGAAATAGCAGACTTGTAATTCACAACAATAAGCTTACATTCGATGACATTCTACCTAACCTGAGTGATTCTTGGGGAAAACACCATCCACAAGACTCTGTTTGTGTAGAGAGCACCGTTATTCTTACTACAGGAAGTAATTACGGTATCGACCTCGGGATTGATGCAGATGTAGTCAACAATTCTTATCAATGGTATAAAGACGGAGTTCAACTGGGCGGACCCACTAACATCAATACGCTCTCTTTCAACCCCGTAACTTTTGCAACTGCCGGCACTTACCACTGTAGAATCACTAACCCAGATGCTCCACAACTTATTTTGCACAGTAGGGCAAAAAACATTGAAGTAGTCTGTGGTACCAGTACTTATTACTTCACCCCAGATGTTTGTGACGATTATGAAGTAGTTTTTGAAGGCGTAACTTTCAACGCCGATTTTCCTTGTGGAATAGTAGATACACCTGAGCCAGATCAGTTTACTTGTGATTCCATTATTTCCGTTTGTCTAAATTTTATTTCACCTCCTACTGTACCTTTCGACACGACAATTTGCTTTGGTGATAGTATTGTTATAAATGGAAACACCTACAACAACGACATTCCCGGGGGATTAGAATTTTTCCACGACGAAAATGGCTGTGACACTTTATTAATGGAAGTCCAGGTATTCTTTTTTCCAGAAGCGGTTTCGGATTACACAGAAACCATTTGTAAAAATGACACAACGGCCATTCATGGACAGCTTTTTCATTTCGGAGATTCCATCGGCCAAGTTATTCTTACCGATCAGAGTTTTCACGGTTGTGATTCCATCATTAACATTGACATTGATTTTTGGCCGGAAGCTACTGGCACTTATAGCGATACTTTATGTATCGGAGAAAGTATTACCGTAAATGGAAGCACTTATAATGCGAACTACCTTACAGGAACAGATACGATTCCAAATGAAAGCTGGAGAGGTTGTGATTCTATTGTTACAACGACAATGACTTTTTTCGACGAAGTAATCGATACCATAAGTATTGCGGTTTGTCCCGGACAGACAATCATGGTTAATGACGTTTCCTATCACTGCAACAATATAACAGGTACCGAAACCATATTTGGTGGCAGCTATACCGGTTGTGACTCTACGGTGTTTGTCAATTTAACTTGCTACGAACCGCCTCATGGCAGCTACAATCCCTTCGTTTGCCTCGGCGGAAGTATTGTTTACAACGGCACTACCTATGACGATGATATGAGAACAGGCGTGGAAAACTTGGGACCAATTGGTTTTATGGGTTGCGATTCCTTAGTAGATGTACAGCTTGATTTTTACCCGCCTGCTACTTCAACCATTGACACCCTCCTTTGTCCAGGAGAACTTCTAATCATTGGTAATATAGAAATCGAAAACGGAGATTCTTATGTTTTAGAAGGAGCTAGTTTCCACGAATGCGATTCTACCATTACGGTAAACATTGATTATTTTCCGGAATCCATTCATGTCATTGATACATCGCTTTGTCCGGGAGAGATTATCATTGTAGATGAAATGGAAGTTAGTAGTAGCGGTTCCTATACTTTAGAAGGAGCTAGTTTCCGCGAATGTGACTCTACAATAATTGTTAACATTGACTACCTTCCGGAATCCATCACGGTTATCGACGATGTGCTTTGCCCAGGCTCTATCGTAGTCGTTAACGATATTATCTATGATGAAAGCAATACAAATGGAAGGGATACCCTTTCTAATTTTTACGGTTGTGATTCTATCATTATCATAGACATAAGCTATGGCAATTCTGTAGTCGTTAATATTGAAGAAACACTTTGCCCTGGAGACAGTCTTATTATTGGCGGTATCGTTTACAACGAAGACAACAATATATTTACAGATACTATTCCCAACGGTAGCTTTAGTGGTTGTGATTCCATTACCAACATTACCATCAGTTATTTCCCGGAGGCGATTAGCCAACTCAACCCGGTATTGTGTTCTGGTGATTCGTTGGTAATTGGCTCATTAGTCATCAATGAGGAAGTCTCTTCTGGAATGGTGATATTAACTGGCGAAAGTTTCTATGGTTGTGATTCTACAATACATATCAACGCTACTTTTTTGATAATTCCTGTTGGCGAATACCATACTTCACTTTGTGCTGGAGATAGTATTTTCATCAATAGCAATTGGTATCATGAAGACTATGATTCGGGCGTGGAGACCATTCCTGGCGGTAGCTTTCAGCAGTGTGATTCTAGTTTTACTGTTACGGTTGACATCTACCCTACTGCGTTTACTTTGATCGATAACACGCTCTGTTTTGGCCAAAGCATTACCGTTAATAATATTACTTATGATGAAAATATGCCTACTGGATTGGATACGCTTCTCACTTTCCAGGGCTGTGATTCCATCATTAGCATTGCATTGGAGTTCAATAATGCAGTAATCGTTAATAACGACCCGGTGCTTTGCGACCATACAGCAGAAGTGATTGTAAATGGCAATATTTACAATTTCGACAATCCAATGGGTTTTGACACAATGACAAGTTACTCCGGTTGTGATTCTATTGTTATAACAGATTTAATGTTTCCGGATTCTGAGATTGTAATTGTGAATTCTATTTTATGCCCGGGGGAATCTATCACTATCAATGGAACGGAATACAATGAACTCTTGTCTTCCGGCGAAGAAATTGAAATTGACGGTGCCACAAGTGGTTGTGATTTATATTACGACATTGACCTGAGTTTTCATCCGCTTTCCATCGGCTATTTCAATGACATTCTTTGCGATGGAACGGATACATTAATTCACGGAGTGCTCTTTGATGAAAATCATACAACTGACAGCATCACATTAGAAGGAGCCGCTTACACAAATTGCGATTCAATTTTAGTTGTAAATATGGAATTTTATCCCGCAGTTACCTTTGATCTCTATCAGAATTTATGCCCAGGAGAATTTATAACTGTAAACGGAAACATTTATGACGAAATAACACCGGAGGGAGAGGAAGTATTTGTTGGTGAAAGTTATTGGGGTTGTGATTCAACGGTGTACATTCACTTGAATTTTGGAGAAGCGGTAGTTAATGATATCTCTCCAAATCTTTGCCCAGGGGACAGCATCAATATTAATGGAATTACCTATGATATGGATTACCCTGAAGGTTTGGACACCATTCCTACGGGTAGTTATTCGGGTTGTGATTCTATTTTGAATGTAGTCGTCAACTTTCTTTCTTCAACTTATAATACTATAGATACAACACTCTGTTCTGGCGAGGCATTTTCTTTTAATGGAACAATCTACGATGAATCCAACTTGAGTGGAATAGACACCTTAACTGGGGCTAATTTTGTGGGTTGTGATTCTATTGTTAATGTTAACTTAGCTTATTATCAAAGTAATGATACTGTTGAAACAACCCTTTGCGTAGGAGAAGACACATTGGTTGCTGGCGTTCTTTTCAATGAAGACCATTTGAGTGAAGAGATCGTTTTACTGGGAGCGGCTTTAGGAGGTTGCGATTCGGTTATTTTCGTTCAAATTGCGTTCTATCCGAATTATGACTTTGTAGAAGAAGCTAGTATTTGTGCAGGCGAAAATTATGAATGGAATGGTGTTTTCTACTCCATAGAAGGAATCTATTCCGATACTTTATTCAACCAAAGCTACTCCGGCTGTGATTCTATTGAAATGCTCTTTTTAGAGGTACAAACTGCGGAAGAACTCGGTTTAGCCAATGCCGGAACAGACCTGAACAATTGTGCCGAACCTCTGGTTTTATCTGCTAATCAACCAACAGGAACTTATGGATACTGGGAAATCATTTCAGGAATGGCCGATCTTGGAAATTCGGAGATTCCCGACATGGAAATAAGTAATCAAGCTACAGAAGAACTACTGCTCGTTTGGACGCTCTCTACTTCGGAATGCCCAGACTATCATTCAGATACTATACTCATTTTCAAGCCCAATATTCCGATCGCCAACGCAGATAGCTATTCAATAGCAGCCAATACGGATTTCCTTCCATTGAATTTAATCCTAAATGATAGCCTAGCAGGAATCGACGATTGGTACTTAAACCTATTAGATGACCCAACAGGAGTTTTACAAAATACAGGGCCAGGAACATTTGACTATCAACTTCCTCCTAACCTTAACAATATCCTACTGACTTTCAACTATGAATTATGCAATGAAGATTGCCCGGAAACTTGTGACACGGCTTTGGTTAGCATTCAATTTGCAGAATTACCTTCTTTGGAATTCCCCAACACCATTACCATCAATGGAGATGGCATCAATGACAATTTCGTTATTCCACATATAGAAAATGACCCGGACTTATATCCAAACAATGAGCTCATCATTTTCAATCGTTGGGGAGATGTGGTCTTCCAGCGTAGCCCTTATGAAAACGACTGGGGTGGCACGAATGAAAATGGGAAGATTTTGCCGCAGGGGACTTATTATTATGTGCTTCGTTTGGATGTTGGGAATGGGAATATCTTCAGGGGAGATGTCACGGTTTTGAAATAGCTTCTTTTTCAACCTCAAGTCCTAATGGAAGCTCAACCACAATTCTCTTTGTTCGCAAACCACTTACGAGATAAGGGAGTTAATTTGCAGTTGTAGTCACTTTTGATTTGAAAAATCCTTACTATATTCGCCAAATGAAAAAGCTCCTATTCTTACTCCCTATACTGCTTCTTTTCTCCACTTGCAAAGAAAGCACCTACAAAAACATCCTCATTCACAAAGCTGGCAATAAAGGCTTTGGCCCTTGCGAACCTAGTATTTTTATCAACCCTAAAAATCCAAACAATATAGTAGCAGGCGCAGTGCTCAATACCTATCACTACTCTTTTGATGCAGGAGCAAGCTGGGAAAAAGGAAAATTAGAATCTTCTCATGGCGTATACGGCGATCCCTGCATTACCGCAGATTCAGAGGGTAACTTCTACTACTTCCACCTCTCCGATCCAGAAGGTACCAACTGGCAAAGTAGCCGAATACTCGAAAGCATCGTCGTACAAAAATCTACAGATGGTGGAAAAACATGGAACGATGGAGCAGCCATTGGCGCTACACCCCCCAAACAACAAGACAAAGAGTGGTCTTGTGTAAACCCCTTGGACAACAGTATATACACAACCTGGACGCAATTTGATAAATATGGCTCCAAAGAACCGGATTGCCAATCTTTAATCCTCTTTTCAAAATCTACAGACGGTGGCGCTAATTGGACAAGACCCACTACCCTCTCTCAATTTCCAGGCAACTGCATTGATGACGACAACACCGTGGAAGGTGCTGTGCCTGCCGCTGGCCCAAACAATGAAGTCTACGTTGCCTGGGGATTCGATGATAAGATCTATTTCGACAGAAGTATGGATGGTGGAGAAACCTGGCTGGAAAAAGACATCGTAGTCGCTGCTCAACCCGGTGGCTGGGACATGGAAATTCCAGGAGTTGGGAGAGCCAATGGCATGCC
>CAZDTI010000025.1:0-36074 GCA_964508085.1 uncultured Saprospiraceae bacterium
ATAAATATTTGACAATTCCTCAATCGTTTCTTTTACTGGTTTGAGATAAGCAGCCCAAGCATTATTCTTTCCTTCTTTAGCCTCTGTTTTTGCTCGCTGTTCGATTTCTGTCAATGTATCTTCATCTGCGATTCCCTCAGCTATGATCCAGTTTCTGAATTGTAGATTACAATCGTATTCTTTTTCCCAAGCCAATCGGTCTTTAGATTTGTATCGCTCGTGAGAACCAGAGGTGGAGTGTCCTGTTTGTTGAGTCAATTCTTCTACATGAATTAGCGCAGGAATATGTGTTTCTCTGCTTCGATCAATTGCCTTTTGGTAAGTGGCCAATAACGATGGATAATCCCAACCTTTAACATTATAGATGTCTATTCCATTTCCATCCTTTTCAGCTCGAAAACCTTCCAGTACTTTAGAAATCGAGCCTTTGGTTGTTTGAAATTCTTTTGGTACTGAAATACCGTAACCATCGTCCCAGACAGAAATAACCATTGGTACTTGTAATACACCAGCTGCATTTATGGTCTCCCAGAATACACCTTCTGAGGTACTCGCATCTCCTATAGTTACGAAACAAACTTCGTTTCCTTTTTCAGAAAAAGTATTTTCGCCCAGTTCCTTTGATAATTCTCGGTATTTCTTGGAGGCGAAAGCCAAACCAAGCCCACGAGCCATTTGGCCTCCGGTACTGGAAATATCTGAGGAAGTATTGTATTGTTTGAGGTGGTTGATCCATTCTCCATTTGCATCAACGGTAGGCGTAGCATAGTGACTGTTCATTTGACGTCCACCAGAGAAAGGATCATTATAGGTATCCGCGTAGAGCTGAGCGAAGAATTGCTCAATTGTTGTGACATCCAAGGCCATCATAACTGTTTGGTCTCGGTAATAGCCTGACCGCCAGTCTCCTTTTTGGAAGACTTTTGACATTGCTAGTTGTGGCAATTCTTTACCGTCCCCAATGATTCCAAACTTCGCTTTTCCTGTGAGAACTTCCCGTCTTGCTATAATGCTAACTTCACGACTTAGGCAACAAAGGTGGTAATCTGATAAAATGTCTTTTTGGCGTTCCAGTGAATTATTGATTTTTTGGTTATCGTTCTTTTCTAAAAGAAAGTCTTTAGGCATAAAATAGGTTTTGTTCTACGGTTATTACACTTGCTCATTTGGTAAGGATGACCAACTCCAATTGGAAAACAACCGTAAAAGTGAATATCAGTAAAACTGAACAAACAACTTTTAAATGGTATTTAGTATGATAACTACTTATTGGGTAGCTTTGTTCCGACTTCGATGTTGAAATTGGGTGCAAAAATATAAAAAATTATAGCCAAATTCTGCATTTTCAAGTGCTAAATTTAGGATTGTTGTTAACGATTCATTAACTGAAAATACACTTACAATCCTTTATCTTTGGCATTATTATCCCTACTTTTGTTTAGTAGGATGTAACTAAAAGCATCTTAACGAGTCTAATTAGTCGATCTTGTGGGAGAGATCCCCAAACTTATTTCATTAATTCATGAACTTTTAAATTATATTTTAAATGAAAAACTTATTGTCCTTTCTAATGGCTTTCGCCTTAATCGCCGGAACCCTTAGCGCCCAAACAGCTACAGAAACACCTGCTCCAGCAACTGATGGACCAGTAATGGAATTCGAAACAACAGAGGTTGATTACGGTACCATTGAATACAATTCAGACCCTTATCGCTCTTTTAATTTTAAGAATACAGGTAACGAGCCACTTCAAATTACTCATGCAAAAGGAAGTTGTGGTTGTACGATTCCTGAATATCCAAAAGAGCCTATTTTCCCTGGGGAATCTGCTGAAATCAAGGTACGTTACGACACTAAGCGAGATACTGGTAAGCCTTTCGTGAAGAAAGTGACTGTTTCTACAAATGAGCCAAGTGGACAAGCTCGTGTATTAACAATTAGAGGTACAGTTTTGAAAAGAACAGCTGAACCTGCTGCATTGCCTACTAGTGAGCCTAGTATTTTGTCTCCCGCAGGAGGAATGTAATTAGGCCTTTTTGGTAGAAAAAGCCCGGTTGAGATTACTCGACTGGGCTTTTTTTTGTGTGCTTACTACAGTAGACTGATTAACAATTTACTCCACAAAGGACATCCTCCTCGGTTGCCCTTTCCCATCCGTTATATATGATTCCTGAACAGTTAGCTACTTTTTAAAACCTTTACAACTTACTAACCACCAACTTCTTACTGATCATTTGTCGGTCACTAAGTTTAATTGCCACATGATAAATACCATTTTGCAAATCATTGGTTTGAAGAAGTACGGGTTGTTCGGTTATCGAAGGAACCACTACATTACTCACCCTACGACCAAGTTGATCGTACAGCGTAATATTCGCTGCTAAGCCGATATAACCATTTAGTGCCAAGTGACATTCTGTTGTAGCCGGATTCGGATAAAGTACAATTTCATCCCCGTCTGCTTCAAATTGAAGCGCTTGCATAGTAGAGTAACGAATGGTTCCATCTGTGAATACTTGTTTTATTCGATAGAAGTTTAAGCCCGCTTTGGGACTGTAATCCACCTCCTGAAACTGAAGTTCCTGATCGTGCGCTCCTAAAGCAGCTACTTCTTTTAGCGTTTCAAATGATGCTCCGTCTTTAGCATGTTCGATATAGCAATAATCTGTTTTGTAACTGTTGTTGATGATCCAATTCAGATGAGCCGTTCTTCCATTTTTAACCGCGTTGAAAAATAATAGATCATCTTCTTTATTTGTTACCAATGGACTACTTGTCCCTAGGTTGATGTCAACCAGTTCATTACAGATCGGTTGCCAGCTATTGCTGTAAGTTGCTATTGAAACGTGATAGGTTCCACTATTCAAACCATTTAAATTTACACTATTCCCACAATTGTCAAAACATTGATATTCCGTATTCCAGGAAGGTCCGAATACTTTAAGAATGACATGTCCGGCGTTTAATCCTGTTCCGCTTATCGACAAGTTACCACCTGAAAAAATATAGCTCAGATCACAAGCGAGGTCGATGCCAGAGCCCCCTTGACCATCACCACAGGTAGGCGTAATTTCTCCATTGCTGGTTGTCTTCAAGGAGGTGAATATATGGTTATTGAAAGTAGCGCCAACAGCATCCTCCAAGAACAAATAACCGCCATCAGCCGTTTCCAATAATGCTCTAAAATTCCGTGCTTCATTAAATCTATTTACCCAAACCAAGTTTCCATTCGCATCCACTTTACCGTATTCATATTTCTGCGTAAAGCCATCTCCCGTATCGGTGTATAAGTATCCGGTAACGACGCCACCATCATTAGTCGGGAGAATATCCGCCCAGTTTTGAACCAATCGAAAGGCGCCTCCTTCCGCAAAAATATTGCTTAAGTCATATACAATTGATTCACCAGTAAATATATTCACCTTTGTTAAAAGCGACTTATTGTTATCTCTATTCGCTGCATAGATAAATTGTCGATCAACACTTAGCCTTATGTCAGCCGTTGTCGTAGAAGGGGTATCGGCTGCGTGTCTTACGAACCAGGAAAAATTCGCGTTATTGTCCAATCCAACAAAAGAATACTCACCACTTTGAGCAATATTCAAAATATATCCCGCCGATGTTTCAATTACACTATTGTGAAATCTTATGTCATTAGCTCCAAAAGTAACGTCTCCGGATTGGCTGAGAACATTTCCATTTTCATCTAGTTTGATATAGAACTGTCTAAAGCCAGTGGGAGAACCTACATTAACAATAGTTCCTGCGATCAACCAACCGCCAGTGATTTTAAAGCCTGATGTTGCGGTATAGGCCTGAAAGTTACTTAAGCTGTTATTTACAGTAATATTTTTAGTCCAAACCGTTGCACCGCTGGCCGATTCTTTGGTGACTTGTATTTGAGGGAATACACTCTGTTGATCAATATCCAATCTCTCCAAGGACGAAGCAGGAAGGCTGAGGGTTTGTTTGAAAAGATTATCCAGGTCGCCATTTTGATCAATGTTCACCACAATCGTTTCTTGTTCCGCCAATGGATTCAGGGATTCTACACCTCTGAATCTGTAGCCATTACTGGTTTCTGAGGCTTCGAAAGCAAAGGATCCTACGCTATTTGTGGTAGTAATAGTACCTGCCGATTTGAGCCAGCCACAGTCTCCTCCATTAGACCCACTTGATATATTTATTGCTTTACTAAGGGTATTATTGTTTTCATTACTTTCTGTAATTGTATTGTTAATGTCCGCTCTTGCAATTAAATAAAAATCTCCCGAAGGCCAGCCAGCAGGAACGGTAATAGCTGCCGCCACATCGTTTATCGTACCTACCCCTGTATTTCCTGTAGGTATTTCACCTACCCAAGTGTCATCACCGCTATAGCTATTGTTTTCAGAAAGGTAGAAGGCAATTTTATAACTTCCAGTTGCTGTTGCCGTTCCACTATTTATGAGATCTATCGTATAAGATACTACTTGTCCAGCCGTTGCACTGAAAGGGGAAGTCATATCCGCCAATCTTAAATCCGGTTTATTACCAGCTCCACCTCCACCATTTCCACTGATCACGATGTCTTCCAATTCTTCACAGATCGGTTGCCAATTGCTGTTATATATGGTATACGATAAATGATAGGTCGCTCCATTTGTCAATCCGGTTACAACCAGAGGGTCGCTACAATTATCAAAACAACTGTAATTCGTAGACCAGTTTGGGTTGAATAATTTTGCGATAACATGCGCGCCAGTCAAACCAGTAACGGTGATTCCTGTGCTTGTGGTTGTCCAGTTTACGTCGCAGTCATTCCCTCCGCCGCCTCCTCCTCCGCCGCCACCGCCTCCGGTAACGGTGATGTATTCTGTTTGCTCGCAGGTTGTCTGCCAGTTCGCATTGTATAAATGAACCGAAAGATAATAGGTTCCTTCTGCAAGACCACTTATGTTTAGTGGCTCTCCGCAATTGTCCTGACATTCAAAATTAGTCGTCCAGTCTGGGTTAAATAATTTTAGAATTACGTGGCTGGCGTTTAATCCTCCTACGGATATACTACCTCCTGAGGTTGTAATGTTGAGGTTGCAGGTCAGGGCTTCCGCACTATTCTCTATGGAATGGATAGTTTCCGCTTGAATCGGTTGGAAGGTTAATAATAATAATAAAGAACAAACCAGAACTTTGAAGTTGGTCCATAATGGGTGTAGTGTCTTTCTCATGTTTTTCCTTTTATTAGGGTTTTGAAAAATGGTTATGTCAAGCATTTTTTAATACACGGTGTATTCAATAAAATGCTTTCCCTAAAGGTAGGATAGAGGTATCGAAAGGTTCTGTGATTAGGTTTTAAAAACCTGTAATTTGGTTTCTATTGGTGCTTTGTAGGGTTTTCTTCTTTGTATTTGTTAACTATACCTTTGATTAGGTTAATTAAGGACTTAACTCTGAATCTTTGAAACTTCTTTAGGACTAAGTTTATATTCCTCTTTAAAAACCGTACTGAAGTATTCTGGAGTAGAAAATCCGCAGCTATAAGCCGTTTCAGCTACCGTTTTCTGCCCTGTTTCCAGTAGCTTTTTAGCGGTTTTCAGCCTGTGTTTTTTTATGAGTACACTAGGGCTATTCCCAATTAAAGCTTTTGTTTTCTTGAAGAGTTGGACTCTGCTTATGTTCATTTTTGTGGCAAAGGCATCCACATTAAAGCTGTTGTCCGAATAATTTTCTTGAATGATATTCCGAAGCGATCGAACAAAAGGATTTTCTATTTGCTTTTCGATTGCTGACAATTTGCCATTCTGAAACTTCTCTTTTAAACGTTCTCTGTTTTTAATCAAATTTTGAAGTGTGAGAATCAGTTCTTCAGATTTAAAGGGCTTCGTTAGAAAAGCATCCGCATGATTTTCCAGGCTTTTATATTTGGTAGACAACTCTGCCCGGGCGGTTAATATTACAACAGGGATGTGATCCGTAACCAAATGTTCTTTTAATTCTTTGCAGAATTCCAATCCATTTTTTTTAGGTAACATTAAATCGGTTAAAACAATATCTGGCATTTTACTTAAGGCAATTTGCATACCCGTCAAAGCACTGGCTGTGCTAATAACGGTAAAAGTTTTCGACAAAATCAAAGAGATGTGATTGGCCAATTCCGTATGGTCTTCTACCAATAATAGCAATGGCTTTTCGTCAACACCGTTTAATTTTTCTAAGTCTTGCGACGGTTTTACTACTTTTTGAGAATCCTTATTCAAGGAAGCCAAATCTGTGTTTTCTACTTTTACAATAGGAAGCATCAACTTAAAATTGGCCCCTTTACCTTCAGCCGATTCCAAATATAAATCTCCTCCCATGAGTTGAGCCAACTCTTTCGACAAGGCTAAACCAACGCCAAAACCAGCAATCGATTCCTCTCTTTGTTGTTGAGCTCTAAAGTACCAGTCAAAAATCTTTTCTTGTTGATCCAAAGGAATGCCGGGCCCTGAATCAGAGACGGTAATTTGCAATTGGTTCTGGTCAGTTAATCGTGCACTTAATGTTACATGCCCGTTTTCTGGAGTGAATTTAAAGGCGTTTGTAAGTAGATTGCGCACAATCGTTTGCAACTTATTGAAGTCCAACTTTGCAGTTAACTTTCCAGCAGGAAGGTCTATATTCCAATTCATTTTCTTTAAAAAAGAACTGCCTTCAATCTGCTCATACGTTTGTTGAATGGTCGAAAACACATCACCAATACTTTGCTCCACTTCAATCGCATTTGCCTCTACCCTATTCCAATCCAACAATTGATTGATTTGATCTAACAATTCTGCTGCATTTCTACCCACCCCTTCTGCAAAAGGTCTGGCGGCTGCGTTTAGCTCTTGTTTTTTCAGTTCATCGGCTTGTCCAATAATAAGAGTCAAAGGGGTTCGTAATTCGTGTGTTATAGAAGTTAGTAAACGTTCTCTAACTTTTTGGACTTCTTTTTCTTTAGCCGCTAGAATGGAGGTTCGCTTCTTTTGTTCGGATTGTCGGAACAACCAAAGGACTACTCCAGATAGGCACAATAAAAACAGCCCACTAAGTGCAGCTATCCAAATTCGGAATTTAGATTGCTGCAGTGTCTGTTGATATTCTAAATCTTTAATTTTTTGCTGTCGGTCCAATTCCTCATATTCTGCTTGTGCTGCTAATCTTTTATTGTCATTCATTTCAAAGTTCAGTGAATCTGAATACAAATTTTTAAGGGTTAAGAATTCCAAAGCCGCTTTATAATCACCCTGCTCTTCCTTTAAGGCTACTAATTGTTCACTTGCTACTGTTATACCATTCCATTTGTTTGCTGCTAATGCATTATCTAAAGATTCTTGCATCAGTCTTTCTGCTTCTCCATAGTTGCCCTGACTCATTTCTATTTGTCCTAATTTTACAAAAGCAATATTATAGTTTATATGATTGGTGGCTTTCATTCGAGGAAGAATCTCTCTTAGCAGTGCATTGGCCTCCTTCCACCTTTCCAATATTACCAAATCAACCACTTTACAGAAAGAACTTCTTAAAATCCATTTTTCTCTTTTAGCCAAAAGGAAAAAATCCATTGCCCGATCATAATATTCAATTGCTTTTTCCGAATCTTCAGACTCTGAATAAATTATACCGATGGTATTGAGTGTGCGTCCCATCCGAAGCGTATCCTGCGCTGAGATGAAAAATTCATAGGCTTTCTTACATTCTTCAATTGCTTTTTCGGTTTCGAAATTCCAATAATAATTAAAGGACATTGCATTATGGATATTCCCTTGAATGGTAAACCACTCTACGTTCTCTTCTCCATATTTATTTACCAACCGCTTCGTTTTCAAGATATAAGGAATGTTCATCTTGGAGTCCCCATTTTTCAATTGGAAGTCGGCCATTTCTAAATACAACTTGGATAATAATATTGGGTAGGCATTTAGCTGTTCTAATTTTTCAATATCTACAGCGATCAGTTTCATCTTTTCGGAGGCGTTAAGCTCTTTAGCATCTAGTACTTTTATAAGCAGCAGTGCGCGTTCCGGATATTTCTTTTCCAACAAAACCTGCTGAATAGAATCCATATAATTCACTTGTGCATAGCTGTCTAATGCCATACCAAAGCTCCATATTAAAAATAGAATTTTGATTAATTTTCTCATTTACCTAGTTTAGCCAGACTGGCCTTTTTAGTATGTAGTTACCAAAATAGGGAAATATCTTAAGAACAGTAGGATTTATAAGTGGAGATTTTTTTGTAGGAATCTGGCGGCGGTGGAAAGAGTGGTTCAAGGACTTCATAAAAATAACTTTCTCTATCACCAAAAAAAAGAAAACCCTTGCTTCAAGAAAGCAAGGGTCTCTAACCCAAACAAATAAACACAAAAACTATCTTTGAAAACAGCGCAAGGGCTGCTTTGACTATCATAATATAAAAAGAATGCTGTCACAAATCTGCCAATCCCCTTCTATTCTTTTAACGAGGCTCTAGAATCGAATGTTTCTAAGTAAGTGAATTATATTTTTTAATGTCTTTCCACATACATCGCTTCGTATGACATATCTATTTTCAAATTTAAGGCCAAAAGTTGGTAAAACGTTGTAAATACATTATTTTTTTTTCTATCACGTTCTTTTGACTTCTTTTTAGGGTTTTAGCCTAGGAAAGTCCATTTATTGCCCTATTTTGCTGTCACAAAAAGTACTTTCCTTAGCATGAAAGTCCATTGATATGCACAAATTTCATAATTCGATGCCAACAAAGGGGTCGTTCTTATGCTAAACACACTTAAAGAAACCTAAACTTCCTTACATGCGCAGCTTCGCCTTTTTCCTCAGTCTTGTCTTAACCATTGCTTTGACTTGGCTTCTAAGCAACCCCATTACCCCAAATCCTCAAAATCCTACCATTCCTCCCTTAGGAAACCTATTAAATCCATTTTCTGGTTTTTGGCAAAATGGAGAGCAAACAAATTTCCCATCCGAATCTTATGATTTGGCTGGTTTGAACGAAGCCGTCAAAATTGTCTTTGACGACCGGCTTGTGCCTCACATATTTGCCCAAAATGAGGAAGATGCTTACTTCGCTCAAGGATATATTACGGCGCAGCACCGCTTGTTTCAGATGGATTTATCTACTAGAAAAGCCTCCGGACGGTTGGCAGAGATTTTAGGTCCCGACCTTTTAGCAATAGATAAGCGGCAGAGAAGACTGGGTTTGGCCTATGCAGCTAGCAATAGTTTAAAAGTGTGGGCAGCATCTCCTAGCTTCGCCAAATTGGAAGCATATACTGCCGGAATCAATGCTTATATAAGTAAGCTAGAGCCAAAAGATTATCCAGTAGAGTTCAAATTACTCGATTATAGCCCTGAGGAATGGACGCCAATGAAAACAAGCCTCATGCTGAAAAACATGGCTCAAACCCTCTGTTTCCGAAACATGGATTTAGAAGCCACCAATACACTGGCTCATTTTGGACAAGAAACCTTTGACTTTTTATATTCAGACAACAATCCGAAGGAATCTCCCATCATCCCAGCAGAAGTCAAGTGGAATTTTAAGCAGCAGCTTCAAGACAGCATTATCAATTCCAGTCTTAGTCAGCTGCCCCTACCCCGCCGAGAAAGCACACAAATGCCTGACGGAATCGGTAGTAATAACTGGGCAGTAGCTGGCAGTAAAACCAGTACGAAAGGCCCTATTCTTTGCAACGATCCGCATTTGCCACTTACCTTACCCTCCACCTGGTATGAAGTCCAATTGCAGTCTCCCGAACAGAATGTATATGGTGTGTCTCTTCCTGGTGTTCCTGGCGTCATGATTGGCTTCAATAATGATGTTGCTTGGGGAATGACAAACGTCGCACATGATGTGCTCGATTGGTATACCATCAATTGGGCGGAAGCCAAAAAGGAGTCTTATTTCTATGATGGTAAATTAATGAATGTGGATAAAGTGATCGAGCGGTATGAAGTAAAAGGGCAAGGCGTCGTATACGATACCGTAAAATATACCGTTTGGGGACCCGTGGTTTATGAATCAAAAGGTCATAGTAAACAGGATCTTGCTATGCGTTGGATGGCACACTTTGAGCCAGAAGATTCTGAGATAGAAGTGATCAACAAACTAAACAAAGCTAAAAACTACGATGATTATGCCGCCGCTTTAAAACCATATGCTGTACCCGCTCAAAATTTTGCCTTTGCCAGCCGGGAAGGAGATATCGCTTTGAAAGTACAAGGCCGATTTCCTAACAAAAGAAATACCCAAGGGCGCTTCATTCAAGATGGGAGTACAAGTAGTAATGACTGGCAGGGCTTCATTCCAGAAGCTCATAACCCAAAAGTCAAAAATCCAAAGCGTGGTTTTGTAGCTTCCGCCAATCAGCGATCGACAGGAACAGATTATCCTTATTATTATAATGGTCGCTTTGAAGATTATCGAGGTCGAGTACTGAATAGTTTTTTGGAAAAGATGGACAATATTATTCCTAAGGATATGATGGATTTACAAAACAATACATTTTCATTAAAAGCTAAAGAGGCCTTGGAGCTTATGTTACCTCTCGTTGATCGTACAAACTTAGATGAATGGGAACGCGATTACCTAACGCAACTCGACCAATGGGATTGTCGCTACAATCCGGAATCTACCGCTCCGATTTTATTTGAGCAATGGTTCAATTCTTTTTACAAAATGACTTGGGATGAAATCTTCGCTTTGCAAAACCAAAAAGACATTTTGATACCAGAAGAATGGCGAACAATTGCACTCTTAAAAGACGCTCCAACAAATGATTTTTTTGATATAAAAAATACGCCGAAAAAAGAGCAAGCAAAGGATGTCATCAATAAAGCGTTCAAAATGATGTCCGCAAAAATTGCCAGTAAGGAAGATGCAAAAGAGTCTTTGCTTTGGAAGGATCAGCAAAATGTAAAAATCAAGCATTTAACACGAGGTCACTTTTTTGGTGCAGAGAGCATTTCCATAGGTGGCTCACCTAATGCTTTGAATGCAGTAAAATCCAAAGCATTAAATCCAAAACTTCAAGTTGACCTTGGCCCTTCCTGGCGTATGATTGTTTCCTTTGGAGAAGAGTTGGAAGCCTTTGGTGTTTATCCGGGTGGGCAATCTGGAAATCCTGGTTCTATTTACTATGACAACATGATAAAGGACTGGGCAAAAGGAGAGTATTATAAGCTTTTGTTTGTAGAACAGGCAGAGGACTTGGGTGAACGGACTTTGTATCAGGTTGACTTGAAATAAGAATCGACACGAAGCATTTTTCTTAAAACAATACAATTACAAAATGAAATTCATACTAACTTTTTTAAGCATCGCCGGACTATCTGCTGTTGCTCAGCTCTACTTTCCTTGGTGGGTTATGACTATTGTTTGTTTCCTTATCGGAGGAGTAGCAGGCATGAAAGGCTTTGGCAGTTTCCTTACCGGCTTTTTAGCCATAGCAATCCTATGGGGCGGTTACGCTTTTTATCTTGATATGGAAACGGCCGGTATTCTATCTGCCCGGATGGCGGAAATTCCCAATCTAGCTAGTGTAGATGGTAAAGTCCTAATATTAGTAACGGCTTTGATTGGTGGCCTTGTTGGAGGAATGGCGACTTTGACCGGAAGCCTTGGAAGATGGATGTTCCGATAAACTCGGAAAGAGTGGTAGAGAATAGTCGTTCATTCCAAGCTGTACTTCCAAAATAAATTCACGTTTATCTATTTATAGTTTAACCTTCAGTATTAAAGCTTATATTCAAGATTGTTATTTTTGATCATTTATATTTTCACACGTTATTTAATTTATGGGCTATACAGAAGAAGAAATTTATAAGAAAGCGAAGAAAAAAGTTAAAGCAAAAAAGGGATTTTACGCTCACCTGGGCGTATACATAACCATGTTTGTGTTTTTCTTTATCATGAACATTCTCAACTTTGATGGAGAAATATGGTTTTTTTACCCGATGCTTCCTTGGGGTATAAGTATTGCCATTCACTACTTTACCGTTTTTGGTTTGCCGGGTGGTAAAATGAGTTCGAAGTGGGAAGAGGAGGAGATGGAAAAAGAAATGGAACGACAGCGACGAATTCGGGGAGTAGTTGCACCGGAGCCTTTGGAATTGCCAGAAGATGAGTTGGAATTACGAGAGTTTAGAAAGCTGCGGAAGGAGTGGGATGATAAGGATTTTGTGTGATGATGCTTGGCTTGGCTATTCAATTTACTTAAAAGTGTTCTTAGTATAACAGGTAAGAACACTAGAGACTAAGGTTTGTTGCTTTAACTTTTAGGGAACTATAAAAATCTCTTGTTTGTTTAGGCAATATGAAAAATGAACAACAACTACTCCGTTTAGGAAAATTTCTAAGTTATGTATTAAGGCATAAACCTCAAGAAATTGGAATTAAGTTAAATGAACAGGGCTGGACAGACATTCCTACCCTACTTAAGAAAATGAATGCTCGCGGAAAATCCATTGATCGCGAAACACTTGAATACCTAGTCGCTAACAATAATAAAAAGCGATACACAATAGATTCAGAAACCAATCAAATCAGAGCCAATCAAGGCCACTCTCTTTCCATTGACTTAGGCTACCAGCCACAGCAACCCCCCAATATTTTGTACCATGGAACTGCTGAGCGTTTTATTGAAAGCATTTTCAGTACAGGTTTGCAAAAAAGAAACCGGCATCATGTTCACTTGAGTCCTGACGTGGATACAGCAACCAACGTAGGTAAACGACACGGTAAAGTTGTGATTCTTGAGGTCTTGGCAGAGGAAATGTCCCAGAATGGCTTTGACTTCTATGTTTCTGAAAATGGAGTTTGGCTTGCAGATGAAGTCCCAGCCAATTATTTGCGAAAACATTTATAACGTGTTTAAAATTTAAAAGCCTCGCCTTAATAATTTAGACGAAGCTTTTAAATCAACAACGAACAAAACGTTCTTCCTTTAATTCTTTTTCCCCTTCTTTTTCTTAGCCTTCTTGGATTCCGTCTTCTTTGCTTTCTGCCTCTTCTTCGGCGCTTCCAATACTTCCGCTCCGAAACGATTTACATCCGGAATAGTATTGTTTTTAAAGAAGAGAAACATTCCGCCAATTCCACAGAGTAATAACAACAATGAAGAAATCAAACTCAGTGTTTCTCCAACATAAAATGACTTAGGTTCAAAGCGCATTTCCAAGGTATGCTTTCCGGCTGGAAGTCGGGCAGCTCTTAGCAGATAATTCGCTTTGATGATGTCTACTTTTGTATCCGTTCCATCGAGGTATAAATTCCAACCTTTGGAAGGTGGGTAGAATATTTCTGAAAAGACTGCTAGTTGTTCTGAATTTGTATTATAACTGTAAGTCATTTTATCCGGGTGGTAATTTGTCAGACTAATGGTGGCTGTTGGATCGTCTTGAATTTGCAAACCTTCTAATGCGGAAGCATATTGTTTTTGAACTACTGCCTCTGTTTTCGGTTTCAATGTTCCTAAGGCTGCAATTTCCGCATCTCCATTTTCAACAACTCTATAATTATTTACAAACCAGGCATTTCCCAAGGCTTCCGGTAGTGGAATTGCTCGATCCGTTCCCCCTTGATTCTGAATGATGTATTTGCCATTGAGCATGCCGATGATGTGCATATTTTCACCGGGTCTACTAAGGTAGCGTTCTATTATTTCACTATAACGCATCAATTTAGCAGCATGATAACCACCGAGGCTTTTATGAAAATAAGAAGCATCTGTCGAGACAAAAGGATTAGCTCGTAAGTCCAATACCCGATAATGAATATCTTTTTCTGAATTTATGATCTGCTGATCAACAGCGCCCATTGTTCGTTGTCTTGGGTTCTCTAATTTTTGCTCGTATTTATCAGCAAAAATAATTCTTCTAGATGCGGACCAAGTATCGATTAAAACAAACACCCCGACAACACCAACTAACATAATTGGTTTTATTTTATCTTTGAGGTAAGCCCAAATCAATCCGGCGCAGATCAAAATAAACGCCAACGACTTGAAAGCATCTGCTCTTATCATACTTGCACGGTCAGCTTTTATCAAATCCAAAATATTAGCCTGCTGACCAGCATCCTTCTCTGCATTACCTAAATCGCCTCCACTCATTATTATAGCAAAAAGGCATAAAGCTCCTGTAATTCCCACAGCGATATACATTGCTTTCTGTCGGTCTTCTACTGACCTTTTCCTATTAATGATTTCTTGTAACCCTAAAACAGCCAATGCGACAACACAGAGATGGGTTAAACCCAAAGCCATGGAAACTGCTCGGAATTTATTAAACATGGGGAAATAATCTACTAAAAGGTGGTTTAGTGGAAAGTGGCCACCCCAGGCGATGCTTAAGGAGAAGAACGCAGAAATAGCTAACCACCACTTTACCGTCCCAGGAACCAACACTAGCCCTAGAAAAAAGAAAAATAAGATGATAGCGCCAAAGTAAATTGCGGCCCCAACAAAGCGTTGTTCACCATAATAGAAGACCGAAGCAATAGATCGTCCGGCCGCTTTTTTCGCAGCCGCTATAGGATAACCTTGTTGGGTCAATTGTTGAATTTGGCCAGGACTATATCTTTTATAAAACTCCGTTCCGGACATATCATGCGAAACTCCTCCCCCATAGAAATTATGAACCAATAAAGTCATAGTCTCTTTGATTCCATAACTCCATTCCCATATGTATTCCTTAGTCAATCCATCTCCTTTTTTTGCGTTAGAGGCCAACTCTGATTTACCACGAATCGTTTCTTTACTATATTCATAAGTGGTCCAAAGCATTGATGCATTGGACAGAACTGCCAACATACCTGCTACAACCAATACACCTGCTGATTTTGCGAATGCGGGGACAGTATTTCCTTTAACAGCTTTCACCAATTCTATTATGCCCAAAATAGTAAGTAATAAAGCCGCGTAATAAATAATTTGTACGTGATTGGCCAAAATAGCAATAGATAAAAAGACTCCGAAAAGCACCCCTCCAATTACATATCGCTGCCGAAAGGCCAACACTGCTCCTGCAAAGAAACCAGGAACTAAAGCGACCACCACCATTTTTGTAGAGTGTCCTGCCTCGGCAAGATCACAGAAATAGGTAGACAATCCAAAGGCGACAGCACCAATAATCCCGATCCGCCAGTCGGTCCCAAGTACTATTAGAAAAAGATAACAACAAAACATTGCCATCAAAATCACAAAAGGGACATCAACGATGCCTTGGAATAAAAGCATTACTTTATAGAGATATTTGTTGATGTTATTGTCATAAGATCCTTTTATCTGATAGGCTGGCATTCCGCCAAACTGTGCGTTGGTCCATAGTGGCCAATCTCCGGTTTCGTTAAAAACTTTGGTTGACTCTCCTTGCATACCATAGGCTCGAGGGTTATCCGATTGGGTCAAGGCTTTGTTTTGAGTCAGATAGGGAGAAAAGAAGGCAAAAGAGATGCACATGAAGATGGCATAGGCAATCAGGTGCGGGACGAATTTTCCGAAAGGTGTATTGTTCATTGTGTTAAATATATTATCGGCCGAAGGTAAGACTTTTAGGGTTAGTTACGAAATTCGTTGGAGACTGTTCCGCTGTGGTAGCCAATCCAATCCCTACGCTCGTTTATGTATGGCTTGCTCTACAGGACAGCGGATTCCATAGAATTTGTCACCACTCTCCTCATTAATCTAGATTTTTTATTGTTATTTAGCAGCTTACTTTGAAACTCCACTTTCATATAGCAGTATGTTAAATCCATGACTTCACCTACTATCAGCATCATAACCGTAGTTTACAACAGTGCTTCTCTATTAGAAATCACTATGCACTCTGTATTCGAACAAGATTACTCCAACATTGAATACGTGATTGTAGATGGTGCGTCAACAGATGGTTCATTAGCGCTGATTAAGAAACATAAAGAAAAAATTGATCACTGGATTTCGGAACCAGATAAAGGCTTGTATGATGCCATGAACAAAGGTATTGATCTTGCAACAGGAGATTTTATTTGGTTTATGAATGCTGGAGATACCATTCCGACAAAAGATACGGTAAGTAAAATAGTGGCATCTTATGAAGAAGATATAGATGTACTTTACGGAGAAGTAATGTTGGTAAACGAACAACGGAAAAAAATAGGCACTCGTAGCGAATGTACGACGCAACAGCTCCCTAAACAACTGAATTGGAAATCCTTGCGTTATGGAATGGTAGTCTGTCATCAAGGGTTCCTCCCCAGACGGACAATTGTCCCTAAGTATATGATGAATAATTTAAGTGCAGATATCAACTGGGTTATTGAATGTTTGAAGAAAAGCAGAAAGGCGAACGCTACAAATATGATTCTGGCTCATTACCTCACAGGGGGAATTTCAAAGAACAGGCATCAACAGAGTTTGAAAGATCGCTATCAAATTTTGAAAAAACAGTATGGTTTTTTCCCTAATTTCTTTGCACATATCTGGATCATTTTTCGAGCCTTTTGGGCCAAATATGTCCAAAAAAAGGAGTATGTTTAATTTTCCGACTAATTCATTTCAAAACTTATAAACTAAAATCTATGACTACTAATAAATTTTTTACAACTCTTCTTTTATTTTGTCTAATTTGTAATTGTATGGTTCTGAAAGCGCAGGAAAGCGAGGAAGCAACCTCTTATAATAATGAATTTGGACTCAATGTTACGGGGTTTGCCAATCAATTTTTCTCATTCAATGGCAATGAAGCACCGCAAGGACCATATTTATTTACCTTTAAAAAGTTAGACGGGGACAAAGCCTTTCGCATGGGGCTTGGAGCCAATGTTGTTACTCGATCAGGTGAAGATGGGAACTCGGTTGTTCCATTCAATGAAAGCATCCTTAATCTCGACCTCCGATTAGGAGCAGAAAAACACCATGACATTTCGAACAGGTGGTTGTTTACAACTGGTTTTGATGGCTTACTCAGTGTAGCACACTCAAAATTTGAAAGTTCTAATAATTTTAATGACAGTGAGCAAAAGAGCACCAGTTTTCTTTTGGGGCTTGGACCTGTAGTTGGTGTACATTTCCGTATCAATGAACGTATAAGTATTGGAACAGAATCTACCCTTTACCTAAGCTATACCTATACCAAGCGATCATTCGACAGTGGTTTTCCGGGCTCAGATGATAGTGATAAGAATTCAGCGATTAACCTAAATATAGCTCCTCCTTTTGCCTTATATTTTAGCATCAGAATATAAGGGGCTCCTTTTCTAAGGTATTAATGGTAAAAAATCCTTATATTCGCTAAAACTAAAACACCCTTAAAATGAAAAATTCAAGTTCATTCTTTCCATTTTTCCTCTGTTTCTTCCTTGTATTTAGTGCCTGCACAAAAGATCAGAAAGTTGCTGATGTAACCTCCCCTCCACAACTTCCTAGTCAGGCATTCACTTATAACAATACAGACAACTTCCCTCAAGGCGTGTTCGATTCTGAAATTCACAACCTTAATAATGAGGTAGCCACACTAGGCCGGGTATTATTTTACGACCCTAAGCTATCAGCGACTAATCGGATTTCTTGTGCCAGTTGCCATTTACAAGCAGCAGGTTTTAGTGATACCGATCAGTTTAGCCTCGGTTTTACTAATCAAGCGACTCCTCGAAACGCCATGCCTATTGCCAATCTGGCTTTTAATAGAGGCTTCTTTTGGGATTTACGAGTCAGTACCTTAGAAGATCTTGTAAGCCAACCTATTGAAAACCATATTGAAATGGGAATGGAAACCATTGATGTTCTTACAGAAAAGTTAGCGACTGTAGATTTCTACCCCGCCCTTTTTGAAAAGGCTTATGGCTCAGATGAAATCACATCAGAAGGAATTAGTAGAGCGGTATCTGATTTTATGAAGTCCATTACCAGTTTCGACAGTAAATACGATCAAGGGTTGGAGAATAATTTTAGTAGTTTTTCGCCTTTAGAAAATTTAGGCAAAACTGTATTCTTTGAAAAGGCAAATTGTTCAGGCTGCCATGTTGCCCCACTCTTTTCTCCTTCTTGGGCTAATGCTTCTGCCAATATCGGTCTCGACATGGTATATGAAGATCCTGGAGTTAGTTCTACCCTTACGCAAGTTGTGACTGCGGATGGTCAAGTTCTTTTTGTAGAAAATCCATTAGGAAATATTAATAGTGGAGAGTTCAAAATACCATCCTTAAGAAATATCGCGCTTACTGCTCCTTATATGCATGATGGACGCTTTAACACACTAGAAGAAGTGGTAGAACACTACAATAGTGGCATAAAAAACCATCCACAACTTAGCTGGCATTTCAGAGATTTTGATCAGGATACACAGACGGCACATCCTCGACGTCTTAATCTGACAGATTTGGAGAAAGAGGCTCTAGTAGCTTTTCTAAAAACATTATCTGGAGAAAGCTTCAGAACAGATGAGAAGTTCTCTGATCCTTTTTTGAGATAAGGGAAATCGCAAAAAAACACTTTTTGCATAAAAAGCCCGAATTCGTCACACGAATTCGGGCTTTTTATGCGTGTATTATTAGAAATCTCTAACAAATCATTTATCTTTACCTAAGTAGTCAAGTATTATAATACCCCCATTATGGTACGAGCTACTTCTTAATACACACAAGACACCCAACCTTTCTTTTTAGGACTCACTCAGAAACAACTAAGCGTTTTTATACTAGGTTTTATGGTCATTACCTTTCAAGTATCTCTGATTCTCCATAGTTGTCCATCACTAGCTTCTCTTTCTGTTCAAAACCAAAAATTATGACTAAATCATTCCAACAAAAACTAAGTTTTCTAATTATAGGGCTTCTTCTCTCTTCTTTTGCCTATGCAAATAATGGAGACCCCATTGTAAAATTATGTTCTGGTAAAGAAATGAGTTGGGACGAATACCTGATGTTCAAACGACTCAACGCAGATGAATATGACATTGAGCTGGAATCCTTTGCCGCTGAAGACTTTATTCCATATCGACAGAGTTTCGTCAATAGCTCAATAGGTGCCTGGAGTTCTGTGATCCAAATGCCTTTAGTAGCAGTTGCAGGTGCGAACCTCCCTGATGGCAAATTGATGACCTGGTCTGCCCGAGACAAACTTGCTTTTGGTGGAAACCAAGGAAGAACCTGGACAGCTGTCTTCGATCCTTCTAACAATAGTTCTGCGGAATTTCTTATTACCAATACCCAACATGATATGTTCTGTCCGGGAGTGACCAGCCTGCCTGATGGCCGGGTAATGGCTTCTGGCGGTTCGAGTTCTGATAAGAGTTCTATTTATGATCCGTTTACCGGAGGTTGGAGTACCAATGACGGGCTAAATATCCCTCGTGGTTATCAATCTCAGGTTACCTTGGCAAGTGGAGCGACCTTCACCATTGGAGGCTCTTGGTCTGGTGCAGTAGGCGGAAAAGACGCTGAAATCTGGTCTGAAAAATCAGGTTGGTTTCAAGTGCCAGGTATTCCTGTTGAAGCCGTTACGGAAGGCACCACTTCCAGCCAGCCGGAAAAGCACGATGATTATTTTCCATGGTTATGGGTAGCTCCAAATGGTAAACTCTTCCATGCTGGCCCTAGTACGACTATGCACTGGATTGACACAGAGGGAGTGGGGAGCTACACTTCTGCCGGCTTGCGAGGGAATGATGAATATTCTATAAATGGTAATACCGTAATGTATGATGTTGGAAAAATTTTAAAGCTTGGTGGCGCTAGTACTTTTGAGGAATCGACTGCTGCTAACAACAAAACTTACGTCATTGACATCAACAATGAAACACCACAAGTTAATCAATCGGGAAACCTAAACTTCACTCGTAATTGTCATGATGCAGTGGTGCTCCCTTCTGGTGAAGTCGTTACTTTCGGAGGTATACCAACCTCCAATTTGTTTTCTGATAATAACTCCAGACTTATTCCCGAATTATGGAACCCAAACACACAAAGCTGGACACAAATGGCAGCCATGCAAACGCCACGTAATTACCACAGTATCGCTTTACTATTAGCTGACGGTCGTGTATTTGTTGCAGGTAGTGGGCTTTGTAATAACTGTTCTACTAATCATCCGGATGCAGAAATTTTCAGCCCTCCTTACCTTTTCAACAGCAACGGAACGCTGGCTACTCGACCAGTAATTAACAGTGCTCCTTCTACCGTAAATTACAACAGTAATATAACTGTAGCGATGAATAGCAGTGTCAGTTCATTTGTAGTGGTTCGAAATTCTGCGGTCACACACAGTACCAATAATGATCAACGAAGAATTCCTATTTCCGCTACTAACCTAGGAGGTAATCAATATCAACTTAGCATACCAAACCAAAACATTTTGCCACCAGGAAGTTATATGTTATTTGCCATGAATGCTCAGGGAACACCTTCTGTTTCTAAAATTATTCAGATCGGAAATGACATCAACAATTGTACACCTCTTTCCAATAACGTAAGTGGTGGAACAGGTTTGGAAGCTACTTATTTCAATAGCATAAACCTTTCTAATCCCGCATACACCCAAGTAGATCCAACCATTGACTATATTTGGGGTACGGGTGGTCCTACTGGCCTCCCTGTGGATAATTTCTCCGTTAGATGGGAAGGAGAAATAGAGGTACCAAGAGGCGGAACTTATACTTTTTACACCAGTAGCGATGATGGTGTTCGACTCTGGGTCAATGGCGTACAAATGGTAGATAACTGGACCAACCACGCAGTCGAAGAAGATGTTGCAATGATCCGATTGGAAGCCAACCAGCGCTACTCCATTCGTTTGGAATATTACGAAAGTTTAATTGATGCAGAGATTCAATTGTTTTGGTCTGGCCCTGGAATCAATAAAGAAATTGTCCCTTCTAACAATCTATTCCCACCTTCGAATTGTACCGTTGGTAGCAGTTGTGATGATGGCGACGCTTGTACAACAAACGATAGTTATGATAGCAATTGTAACTGCGTAGGTACCAGTCAGGACTCCGATAACGATGGCGTCTGTGATACCAATGATCAATGTCCTAACTTTAATGACAACCTCATCGGTAATTCCTGTGATGATGGAAATCCTAATACAAACAATGATCTTTATCAAGCCGACTGTAGCTGTGCCGGTACTCCTGGTGGCGGTGGACCTACGGATTGTAGTGGAATTACGATATCAGGAGGTTCAGGCACTATTAGTGTCAGCGGTCTAAGCTCCCCAATTACACAGGTTCAAATCTTTGATCCCACCTGGGCAACGGTTCTTAATTGTGCGGGGAACTGTGACAGTCCTACCCAAACGGTCAATAACTTAGCCAGTGGTACTTACTACGTTAAGGCGCGATTATATACTGCCAATTGGAGTATTATCTGCGATGTGGAAGAATATGTAACTGTTGGAGGAGGTGGAGGTGGCTGCCCAGATAATGACAATGATGGGGTCTGTGCAAACGTAGATTGCAACGATAATGATCCGAATTTACCTACAACTGTTGGGAGTGCCTGTAATGACAATAATTCCAATACAACCAACGATGTTATTCAGTCTGATGGCTGTACCTGCGCAGGTACTCCGAATTCAGGACCAAGTGATTGTAATGGAATTTCAATAACTGGAGGTTCTGGCTCAATCAACGTAAGTGGATTAACCTCTCCTATCACTCAGGTTCAAATTTTTGATCCAAATTGGGCTACCATATTAAACTGTGCTGGCAACTGTGATGTTCCTACCCAAGTTGTCAATAATTTAGCAAGCGGTACTTACTATGTCAAAGCTCGATTGTACACTTCTAGTTGGTCTGTCATCTGTGATGTGGAAGAGTTTGTAACTGTCGGTGGCGGAGGAGGTGGCTGCCCGGATAATGACAATGATGGGGTTTGTGCAAACGTAGATTGCAACGATAACGATCCTAACCTTCCAGCTACCGTTGGAAGTGCTTGTAATGATAACAATTCAAATACAATCAATGATGTCATACAATCTGATGGTTGTACTTGTGCTGGTGTTCCAGATAACGGAGGAGGAGGAGTGGATTGTGACAATATCAGTTTCGCTTTTGATGGTTCCAATATGACTGTCAGTGGTTTAGATAGCCGACCGGTTTCCATTCTTCAAATCTTCAATAGCTCTTGGGCTGAAGTTTTTAAATGCGCAGGAAATTGTAACGGTACAGAAGTAATTCCACTAGCAAATGATACTTACTTTGTAAAGGCTTCATTATATACCAGTTCCTGGTCTCCAGTCTGTGATAAAGAGGCTTTTGTAAATAGCAGTACCAATTTAGTGGCGCAGCAAGATTCGGAGGATTTCTTATTCTCTGCGGTTAGAGATGGTAGAGCGGCTAAGCTTTATTGGGTAACCAATACTGAATATAAAAATGAATCTTTTGAAGTAGAACGCTCTGTAAATAATATTGACTTTATAACTGTCGATAAAAAGGACTCTGACTACGATCATTGGAACGCGTATTTCAATTATGATGGAAATGACTTCAGTCCTGAAAATGGAACGAATTACTATAGAATTAAGAAAACACATCATGATAAAACCGTGACCTATTCTGACGTTCGAACTTTGGACTTTGATGAAATAGTAGGTGACTTTACTGTTTATCCAAATCCAGCGAAAGATGAGTTCTTTGTTCAGTTGAATGAATTTACTGGAGAGTCGGGAACCATTTCGGTCTACAATGCTTTTGGGCAGTTGATAACAGAGCGCTTTAAGGAAGAGGTTTCGGATGAAGCTTTGCGCTTTTCGACTAGTAATTATGAGAGTGGCTTGTATGTAGTGGTGGTTCGAATGGTTGATCGGAAAATTTTAAGTCGCAAGGTGATGGTTGTTGGGGAGTAAGATACTTGCACTAAAGTGCGCCATCCGTCGGGCAGCTTCTAGCTGTCCGGCGGGTTTGTTTTAGTATCACTTTACCTTACGCAAGGCTTCTAAGGAAATACGCCCGACAGCTCTAAGCTGCCACGGACAAAGAGAGTGTACTGAACACGCATAATATCATCCTAATATCTATCAAAAAAGGGCCGAAGCTAATACAAGCTTCGACCCTTTTTTTATTTCAACAGATAAATTAAACTACTTTTCCGCCATCTAATTCATCTTGCCATTTCTTCAATTCGTCCCATTTGCCATCAGCAGCCATTTGAGCTTGTTGTGGCCAGGTTGTAGGATCGTGGCTAGCGAATTTATTACTAGCAGCAGCTAATATTTCTTTGATTCTATCAGAAGGCGTAGCAGCCAATACTTCGAAAGAAGCGATACCAGCGGCGTCCAATGCTTCTGCTATTTTAGGACCGATACCTTCGATCTTTGTTAAAGAAACTGGAGCACTTGAAGTTGCTTTTACTTTATCGTTTGACAAAACATTAGCAACAAGATCAGCAGCTTCCTGTAGTAAGATTGCAGAGTGCACTTCTAATCCAGATTCGTCGATGATTGTTTTAGCGATATCTGCATTTGTACCTTGTAAACGTACAATGATTGGAACCGTAATATTACCCATGTTTCTATACGCATCCACCACTCCCTGAGCAACACGGTCGCAACGAACGATTCCTCCAAAGATGTTGATTAAGATGGCTTTTACCTTGTCGTCTCTTAAAATGATACGGAATGCTTTTTCTACACGTTCTGCATCCGCAGTACCTCCTACGTCCAGGAAGTTAGCAGGCTCACCACCGGATAGTTTGATGATGTCCATTGTTGCCATTGCCAATCCTGCACCGTTTACCATACAACCTACGTTTCCGTCGAGGTTTACATAGTTTAAGCCGTGACTCTTTGCTTCTACTTCTACTGGATCTTCTTCTGAAGTATCTCTCTGTGCAGCAAGATCTGGGTGACGGAACAATGCGTTTTCATCCAAGCTTACTTTACAGTCAACGGCAAGGATGTTATCGTTTCCGGTGTGCAAACAAGGGTTAATTTCGAAAAGAGAAGCATCAGATTCAACAAATGCTTTGTATAAAGAAGCAGTGAATTTTGTCATTTCCTTAAATGCCTGTCCGCTCAAGCCAAGGTTGAAAGCGATCTTACGTGTTTGGAAACCTTGCAAGCCTAAAGTAGGATCGATGTATTCTTTGTGTACCAACTCTGGTGTTTCTTCAGCTACCGCTTCGATGTCCATGCCACCTTGAGTAGAGTAAATGATCACGTTACATTTCTTTTCACGGTCCATTAGGACAGAAAAGTAGTATTCTTTACAAGAATCGAAATCTGGAGCGTAGCAATCTTCAGCTACTAATATCTTGCTTACCAATTTACCGGGTCCTTCCATTCCGCCTGGTGTTTGAGGCGTCTTAAGCATCATGCCGAGGATATTACCTGCATGTTCTTTTAGCTCGTCCATGTTTTTAGCCAATTTCACTCCGCCCCCTTTACCACGGCCACCTGCGTGAATTTGTGCTTTGACAACGGCCATTTTAGCCCCTCTGTCTGCTTGTAATTTTTCGAAAGCGGCAACCGCTTCATCTACAGTGTTGGCGACGATACCATGTTGAATGGCTACACCAAATTTTTGCAAAAGCTCTTTTCCTTGATACTCGTGAAGATTCATGTTAGAATATTGAGTTTGATTAATGGATTGATTTCAATTTTGAGTGGGCAAAAGTACAATTTCTTAGGTTTAATTCAAAGGAGATTTGGTATGCGAGGGAGAAAACTTAACTTTGACTAAAGACTAGTCTGACTAATGGCCTTTTTTTGCCCATTTTCTTCATTCTATTTCAACTTCATAAACATTCTCAACCGTAACTTCAATTCTCCTAATACGTTTGAAAAACAACTAAAATAAACAACTTACAACAATATAAAATGTCAAAATCAAAAACTGTCTCCTTCTTTGATCCTAATTCTGAGGCGACTAAATACATCACTAGTTCATTTCTGAATAACTTCAAATTGTTTTTCTTCTTCTTATCTAAGCTGCCTTCTGCTGCTTGGTGGGGTTTTAAGGTGAAGTCTTGCACGCCTTATCGTTCAGAAGTAGTTATTCCTTATGGATGGCGAACGAAGAACCCGTTTAAATCAATTTACTTTGCGGCTTTAGCTGGAGCTGGGGAGTTATCTACAGGGATGTTGTGCATTATTGCAATGCAAAATAGGAAAGACATTGCGATGTTGGTGATAAAACAGGAGGCTCACTTTTCGAAGAAGGCGGTTGGAAGAATTACGTTTACTTGTGAGGATGGCCAGGAAGTAATTGATGTGATGCAGGAGGTTTTGGATACAGGGGAGGCAGTGCCAATTACGATGACAGGAATTGGTAGAAATGAGGATGGAGCTGAGGTTTGTCGTGTGATGGTGACTTGGTCTTTTAAGTTGAGAAAGAAGAGGTAACTGAAACGTAGACAAAAAAATCCGAACGATTGATGGTCAATCGTTCGGATTTTTTTTGTCCTATTTCTTCAACTTAAGAAATACGTGGTTAAAATTTCTTTATCGAATAACCACGCGCTTAGTCGTTACACCCGTTTTTGTTTCGATAGAAACCATGTAAAGACCAGTAGTCAAATTATTGGTTGCCAGCTCTACGATATTATTTCCAATAGAGAAAAGCTGCTTGCTACTAGAGATCAATTGGCCAGTCACGCTGTACATGTTTACTGTTGCATCCATTGCTTGTAGCGCTTCAACATCTACGAAGATGGCCTCTGAGCTATTTGCAGGATTAGGTCGTACGCTCCAGTGATTTACCCCTTCTACTGTTTCGACTTTAGAAGCAATAGCATTGGTTTCAAACTGGAAATTGTCTCCAAAAGCAGATTCACAAGTACTGTATTCGTTGAATGGGCGTATTCTCCAGAAATATTGTGCATTAGGCATACAATAATTAGCAATAAAAGTCGAGTTAGTTGTAACTACTCTTCTAAGCGGCATCCAACTGAAAGAATCAAACCGATCCAATTCAACGAGATAGTGTGTAGCACCAGGAACAGGATCCCATTTCAATTCAACCGCATTGTAAGGCCTCACCTCTCCATTTATTGGGCTGGTAGCTACTGCTAATTCATTCACTACCGCTAAATTAGGTAGAATTCCAGGGTTGCAATAAGCTCGCTCCGGAGAGAGTAAATCCACATTCATTAAATCAGATTGTTCTTGTGTAAACTCGTAATCAGCACATCCATTATAGTTGCCCATCATGTTTTGTTCCATTGGGAAAACCTGTTCACCTTCACAATCATAAACCTCTCCATTAAATTCGCAATTGGTAGTCGAAGGACAGAAAGTAAAATAGTAATCAGGAGGGGTATCACAGATCAAATCTCCAGCTGTATCACAATTATTACCTGATTGATTCTCTATTTGTATTCCTCCATTACAAGTCGACGCATCTAGCGATCCTTCACAGAATTCATCGAAACTTCCCCAACCTGAATAAGTTTTTAATAAGCTAAAGAAATGCCCCATTGGTAGTGACAATACACTTTTTCCACGAACATGCGATTTGCGAATATAAAGTACATCTATTATCGAGATGTAATAACTATTAAAACTTCCTACCTCATTTGCTACAAAAATATTAATAGCTTCAGGATCACTATTTTCGTTACTTTCAGTCCATATTGGTATTCCTCCACTAAAATAATCCTCATGATAATAAATCAATGAACTCTCAATATAATTAAAGGTTCCATCTTTCAGATAGAATTGAATTTCAGAATCCTCATATTCCTCATTTAATATACAAAGCATATCAAGAGCATCGTCTTCCGATAATCTTCCCGCTCCTTCATCATCGGCAACTAAGTGAATTTTAACTGGAATGTAAGTTGTCACACCCCGAACAAGGGCATGAGTTTTTAAAATTTTTTTATTTTTGATGAGTCGCTGCTTGATTTCTGTTTCATCTTCCGGGGCCAAAGGAAAAGAGTTTTGGATTCCATTTTGAGCTACAGCTACGCAACTCATTAAAATCATAAGAGAGTAAAGCATTAATTTCTTTTTCATAGCTAATATTTTTTAAAGGTTAGAAAATTAGACATCGTCTGACGCTAAGTGAATGTAGAAACAATCGTTTTAATAACAAAATAAGAAATAACTAAGTAGTTGGTCAAAAATAATGATAAGTTTTGGCCGAGGCTATTATTGAGCTAATCAAGGAGTAAAAAACGGAGCTCGCCCGACCGAAGTCTTTCGAGCTGGTTATGCCTTAGCATAATGAGTATTTTTATGACGAAGGGTAGTTTAAAAAGGCATGTATTGAGCTTGCCGAAATAGACCGTCATAACTTATCATTATTTTGTCCAATTACTTATAGCCTTAGAAATGCTTGGTAAATATTCTCCGATTAGACCAATGCTAATCTTATTCTAATTCCAAATTATTCCTATTATCTTATCGTCTACTAAATTGAATCGTCTAGGAAAAAGCACCAGGATAACTTGGTGGAATACAAAGCAGCAAACGAGGGAAACAAAAAAATCCCGAGTGATTGGCAATCAATCATCCGGGATTTTTTTTAAAAACACATTTCTATAATTCAAGAAATGTAAAACAAGTGTTTTATTATCGAATAACCACGCGCTTAGTCGTTACACCCGTTTTTGTTTCGATAGAAACCATGTAAAGACCAGTAGTCAAATTATTGGTTGCCAGCTCTACGATATTATTTCCAATAGAGAAAAGCTGCTTGCTACTAGAGATCAATTGGCCAGTCACGCTGTACATGTTTACTGTTGCATCCATTGCTTGTAGCGCTTCAACATCTACGAAGATGGCCTCTGAGCTATTTGCAGGATTAGGTCGTAGGCTCCAGTGATTTACTCCTTCTACTGTTTCTACTTTAGAAGCAATAGCATTGGTTTCAAACTGGAAATTGTCTCCGAAAGCAGATTCACAAGTACTGTATTCGTTGAATGGGCGTACTCTCCAGTAGTAAGTTGTATTAGGCGTACAATAATCACCAATGAAAGCGGAGTTGCTTGTGACCACTCTTCTAAGTGAGGTATTGGGAAAAGAAGGATCATCAGCTATTTCAATAGAATAAAGCGTAGCACCAGGAACAGGATCCCACTTCAATTCAATAGCATTGTAAAATGTTTCTTCGCCGTTTATTGGAAAGGTAGCTACTGCTAATTCATTCACCACATCTAAGTTAGGCGTCGTGCCTGGGTTCACATAAGCACGAGCAGGCTGTTCTAAATCTGATTTAGCTGCATTCATCTGCTCTTCTGTAAACTCATAGTCACAACCTTCGAAGTAGCTCATTGTATTATTTTCCATAGGATCGATTAAGTCTCCATTTGGATCCATTGCACCTCCAGTAAATTCTCCACAACCTCCGTTTTGACTTGGATGAAAACCAAACAAGTAATCCGGTGGTGTATCACAGATTCCATCACCTGAACCAAGGCAATTCGTACCATCAACCAACTCGTTTGGAACAATACCGCCAGGACTGGTAGGACTAAGAACAGGATTTCCATGATCTGCTGCATTCCACGCCGCAGATTCCCATCCAAAAAATGGATGATTTAAGCTAAAGAAGTGTCCCATTTCATGAGGCAAAACAGACTCTCCCAACATAGATGCCTTACGGACAAGAACACAGTCAACGGTAGGAGAAAAGTACGCAAGCGTTGTTCCGACGGTTCCTGATCCAGATCCTGCACTATTCGTTACAAAAACATTGATTGCGTTATTTACTCTGAAACCATTCATTTCGTTCGCTATTGCGTCATTATTTCCACTGTGAGCGTAAAAGAAGCTATTATCAATGTAATTGAAGTCTCCTTTCAGGTAGAACTGAATCTCAGCGGACTCCCATCCTTCATTAAGTATACAAAGCATATCTAATACGCGATCTGGACTAGCATGTCCCGTACCATCATCTTTCCCCACTAAGTGAATTTTGACAGGAACATAAGTCGTTACCCCTCGGGTACGTGCGAAATTTGGCGTTATTTTTCTGTTGTTGAGCAAACGTTCTTTAATAAGGAGTCCATGCTCGTGAGTTACGCCGCAAACGTTACGCTCTTGTTGTGCGTAGGTAGGTGCAGCAAAAATGGCCATAATAAGGCCTAGTAGAAGTAGAGCTTTTTTCATGTCTTAGTACTGTTTTATTTTTTTGTGAAAAAAGAAGCATTGAAACAAGTGTAAATACACCAGTTTTCATGCCTTTATATGGGTAAAAAGTTAAAACAAATTAAATGTTATAAATAGATTTTCAGGCGTAAAGATAGTAAAAAATCGTCCGATCTTTTGTCTCCACTAGGTAAATGATATGCATTTAGCTTGACACTTTTGTCGCTTCTGACCATTGTTTGTTACAACTCGTAGGCAACTTTATCATAAAAATATGCTTTTCAAATCCACCTTGTGGTATTACTGTTTCTTAAGGGGTTGGAAATCCATGAGACAACTCGATGGAAGTATAATGCATTTACTGAGTGACAGTGGAAAACGAAAAAATCCCGAATGACTGGTAATCAATCATTCGAGATTTTTTTAACACGATTCTATAATTCAAGAAATGTAAAAAAGTGTTTCATTATCTGATAACTAAACGCTTAGTCGTGACGCCTGTTTTCGTTTCGATAGAAACCATGTAAAGACCAGCAGTTAAATTAATAGTTGCTAATTCTGCAGAGTTGTTTCCTGTAGAAAAAGATTGCTTGCTACTAGAAATTAGCTGCCCAGTCAAATTATAAATATTTATGGCAGCATCCATTGGTTGTAATGCTTCCACATCTACATATATCACATCTGAGTTATATGCAGGGTTAGGTCTTACATTCCAGTAATTCACACCATCTATTCTTTCTACTTTAGAAGCTATTGCATTGGTATTAAATGTAGCAGCGTCATTGTAAAGAGATTCACAAGTACTGTATTCATTGAATGGGCGAACTCTCCAATAGTATAGTCTATTAGGTTCACAACTAGTAATAAATATAGAATTATTGTTTACTACTCTTTCAAGTGGAATATTATTGAATTCCGGAACGCGATCCCATTCAACGAGGTATTGCGTAGCACCAGGAACAGGATCCCATTTCAATTCAACAGCATTGTAAAATGTTTCTGCTCCGTTTATTGGACTAGTTGCCACTACTAATTCATCTACTACATCTAAGTTTGGTATAATACCTGGATTCACGTAATTACGGTAAGGCTTGTTTAGATCAGATACGGCTTCATTCATTTGATCTTCCGTAAATTCGTATTCACAACCTGAGAAGTAACTCATCATATTGTTTTCCAGAGGATCGATCAATACTCCGTTAGGATCTAATGTGCCTGCGGTGAATTCTTCACAACCTCCATCTTGGCTTGGATGAAAACCAAACAAATAATCTGGTGGTGTGTCACAGATTCCATCAGCAACAGAATTACACTGCGGATCATTTACTTTTTCGTTTAACGCAGGAGGAATTCCTGAGCCCGGAATTGGCGGGGCGTACAAACCAACTTGTAATCCATGATCTGCTTCGTTCCATTCTTCATGTTCCCAGCCCAAAAATGGATGACTTAAGCTAAAAAAGTGGCCCATTTCGTGAGGCAATACGGATTCCCCAAGCATAGACTGCTTACGTACAAAAACACAATCAATTACATTGGTATAATAAGCAAGAGTTACTCCATTCCCATTACTGCCTCCAACGTTACTGGTTACAAATATGTTGATTGCATTATTTACTTTATAGCTGTCTGCTTCATCCCATACTGCACTGTAAGAAGAAGGGGGATTATCACTGAAACCTTCGTGGACAAAAAGGAACGTATTATCGATGTAATTGACCTCCCCTTTAATATAGAATTGAATATCAGCACTTTCCCAACCTTCATTCAATGTACAAAGCATATCTAGAACCCGATCCATCTTAGCACGACCAGTTCCATCATCTTTTCCAACCAAATGAATCTTTACAGGAACATAAGAAGTAGCCCCTCTAGTACGAACGAAGTTTGGAGTTACTTTTCTGTTGTTGAGCATTCGTTCTTTGATAACGAGACCCTGCTGGTAAGTCACACCACAAACGCCGTGTTGATGCTGAGCGTAAGTTGGGGCAGCAAGGAGAGCCATCATTAGGCCCATAAGTAGCAATACTTTTTTCATGTCTTAGAACTGTTTTATTTTCTTTAAAAAAGAAGCAATTAATGAGTGCTATAACAGCAGTTTTCATGCCTCTATTTAAATAACTGAGTAGTGTTTGAAAGTAATTTTAGCACGTAAATAAATATAAAATCGAGCATAAAGATAGTAAAAAATCATCCCCTCTTCTGTCTCTGTGAAGTCAAATCTTTCAACAGCGAAAATTCATTATGTTCTTTTTTCAAACAAGGTTTAATATTGTTTAAACAGGGTTCCCAACATAAGGTTTACTCAAAAAATACATATACCAGCAAGAAAGATAATAACTACAAAAGGAGGACAGTAGGGTCAAGTTATTTTTTTTACTTGGTTTCCCCCGAAAAAAATAATTACTTTTGCAGAAATTTTCAATTCACAGGAAAGGCAGATCCATGCTTAGTCTAAATTGACTTGTAATAAATGGGCTCCTCATTCCTAAAAAACTTAAGTTAATTCGTATGAGTAAAGTAACCGTTGTTGGAGCTGGAAATGTTGGCGCTACCGTTGCTAATGTATTGGCCCACAAAGACATTGTAAAAGAAGTAGTATTGTTGGATTTGCGAGGTGATTTCGCCAAAGGTAAAGCCCTTGATACCTGGCAACAAGCCCCTATTGATTATTACAGTACCAGTTTAAAAGGTACCGATAATTACAGAGACACTAAGAATTCTGACATTGTGGTCATTACTGCCGGTATGCCACGTAAACCAGGTATGAGCCGTGACGACTTGATCGCCATCAATGCAGGAATCGTGAGTAGTGTGACCAAGTCCATCATGAAGTACTCCAAAAATCCTATTATTATTGTTGTCTCTAACCCATTAGATGTAATGACTTATGCAGCTCATAAAGCTTCTGGTTTGAAATCTAACCGTGTTTTCGGAATGGCAGGTATCTTGGATACTGCTCGTTACCGTGCCTTTTTGTCAACAGAACTGAATGTATCTCCTAAAGATTTACAGGCGGTATTGATGGGTGGCCATGGTGATACTATGGTACCACTTCCTCGTTATACTACTGTTGCAGGTATTCCAGTAACAGAGTTGATTGAAAAAGATAAATTGAAAGCCATCGTTGAAAGAACGAAGAAAGGAGGTGGAGAATTGGTGAAATTGATGGGGACTTCTGCTTGGTATGCTCCAGGTGCTGCTGCTGCTCAAATGGTAGAATCTATCGTTAAAGACGACAATAGAATCTTCCCATGTTGTACAGCACTGAACGGCGAGTACGGTTTGAAAAAAACATACTTAGGCGTACCTGTAAAGTTGGGTAAAAACGGTATTGAGCAAATCATTGAGCTTAAGCTAAATAAGTCAGAAATGAACTTATTGAAGAAATCAAACGCTGCTGTTACTTCTGTAATGAAAACGTATGATGCGATTGCTAAGAAAGCAGCTGCGGAGGCGAAGAAAAAAGCTACGAAGAAGAAGCCAGCTAGAAAAACGGTTGCTAAGAAAGCCACTCCTGCTAGACGTAAAGCTGCAAAGAAGTAGTTTAGCTAGCCTGAAAAAATTAAAAAGCCATTCGTTGTTAAAGAACGAATGGCTTTTTTTTAGTTAGAAATCAACAAGAATCATTTTTCTGTCAATTCATTATAAGGAATAGACATTTCATCCATATTGCGAATCCAAGATATTTTTAAGTTTGTATCTTTCGGCAACCATTACCCCTTTTTACTGTTATTACATACTATATTCTAATTTAAATGATCTCACCACTTATAAATACGACGGTTCTTAACAATATGAGAACCAACCATGGAGAAAGTATTCATGATCTGTCTTTTAAAAAGCCGGTCTTCTTAGTCTTTCTGCGTCATTTTGGCTGTGTTTTCTGTAAAGAAGCACTTTCTGATCTTTCGGACATGTTGGACAACATTCGCAATAAGAACATTTGCCTTGTACTGGTACATATGGCGACTAACGACCTGGCAGAAAAATATTTTGCTACTTATAATCTAGAGAATGTATCACATGTTTCTGACCCTACTATGCGGTTTTATCAGGATTTTGGTTTGGCAAAAGGACGCTTTTCTCAGCTTTATGGTTTGAGTACTTGGATGCGTGGCATGTCTGCCAAAAACAGATCTCATAAACTAGAACTGGCTAAGCAGTTAGGAGATGCTACTCAAATGCCTGGTATTTTCACCTTATTTAACAGTGAGATCATTGAAAGCTACATTCATAGAAGAGCTTCTGAGTTGCCTGATTATGAGGGCTTATTAAAACGAGCCTTTGAACGAGCTTCTAGCACAGATAGCAGTCAAAAATAACAAATATGACCGGTTGGAATTTTTCAGACTATAAAGCCCCGATGGAGGGGAGCACTTTTGATAAGTTATTAAAGCTTTTCAAGGAGTTGCTTATTCATACTTCTGGAAATGTATCAGAAGCACTGTCCTGGTTGACCCAACTGGATAAGGAATACGATTTGACCACGCCAGACTATGGAATGGCAGATTTCATTCAAGACCTGATCGACAAAGGCTACATCAATCAACCGGAAACGGGAGATGGTGGTTTTGCACCGACGAAGAAAATGGAAATCGGCTTGCGCCAAAAAGCTTTGGAAGATATTTTTGGACAACTAAAAAAAGCCAAAAAAGGAAATCATAACACTAGAGTTACAGGAAAAGGAGATGAGACGACTTCTGACAGAAGACCTTATGAATTTGGCGACAGCTTGGAGAATATCGCTTTCTCAGAATCGATGAAAAATGCACAAATCAATCATGGACTGGATGAGTTTAAATTGACGCAGGATGATCTGGAGGTTCAGGAGACATTTTACCAAAGTCAGATGAGCACGGTGTTGATGATTGATATTTCGCACTCTATGATTTTGTATGGTGAAGATCGAATTACTCCGGCGAAGAAAGTAGCGATGGCATTGGCAGAGCTGATCACCACTCGCTATCCAAAAGATACGCTGGATATCATTGTTTTCGGTAATGATGCCTGGCAAATTGAAATCAAAGACCTCCCCTACCTCAATGTAGGACCTTATCATACCAACACTGTGGCTGGTTTAGAACTGGCTATGGATTTACTCCGAAGAAGAAGAAACCCAAATAAGCAGATTTTCATGATTACAGATGGGAAACCGACCTGTATTAGAAAGGGAAAAGACTATTATAAAAATAGTTTTGGTTTGGATCGTAAGATTATTGGTCGAACCTTGAATTTAGCTACGCGTTGTCGTAAAATACAGATTCCAATTACGACTTTTATGATTGCTCGTGATCCTTATTTAGTGAAGTTTGTAGATCAGTTTACTAAGGCGAATAATGGGAAGGCGTTTTATAGTAGTTTGAAGGGATTGGGAGAGTTTATTTTTATGGATTATAAGAATAATAAGAGGAAGTCGAGGTAGCGCAATTTTCAATTTTAAGCACAATCTTACCTGTAACTTCAACTCGCTTTGTTTGTGGGGTAATTTCAATAATAAATTTTACACTTTGTAGTGTTATTGTTACTTGTCTTTTCTTTGTCTTGAAACAAAGAAACAAACCAGCCCGACTGCCGTCGAGGCGGGCGGGATTCAAGGCTTTATAACTTTGACCTAAAAAGACGTAGCCATCCCACTCGCAGTCCGAGGTCAACCTAAAGGTTTCTGGACGGCTCTTTGGCTTGTCTTTTACGCCTTTTCTTAACGGTCAAATTTATAAGGCCATTCCCTTCGGATATAACATCGTCTTGCCGAAAACTTCTCCAAGGCACTTCTTCAGCTTTTCGGTGGGTTGCGACTTGTTCTTATCAAATCCTTTATCAATAAGAATCCGTACCAGCCTTGAATCCCCGTATTCACGCTTTTTTAGGTAGTAGAGAGGCGGGCTGATCTCCCCTTTAGGGCCTGTCTAGCAGCAAGATAGAGTCGGGGGCTGCGCCGGCAATCAGGATAGAAAGAATTGAAGTTGCGATTGAGGTTGAGGTTGAGGTTGAAAACAGCTTGCATTCCCTCCCAAAATTGAAAAAGCCAAATACAATTTCCACCCATCTTTTCCGTTTATTACAAGGTCGAATTCTGACTAAAATCAAACCTATTTTAGATGAAAAACCAGCTATTTCTCTTTGTTTTTACCCTTTTTGCCATTAATCTGTCAGCACAACCTGTGGATGCAATTCAAGTAGAGGTGGCTGATTTGTCGGAATTTGAGCAGAACATGATTCTATTTGGTAAGACCATTCTTACAGATACACTGGTTGAAAATCGAAAAAAAGCACATAAAGATTTGGGCGTTGAACTGATGGCCAATCTTAGTAAAAAGAATAGTTTCTTCTACCCTTTTGATTCTGTACAAAGTATTTCCATTCAATACCCTGCTGATAGTAGTTTCCGAATTTTGACCTGGCAACTATATGTAGACATCAACGAATATCAATACGCTGGCTTTATTCAAACAAATGCAACGCAACCTAAGGTCATTAAACTAACCGATAAATCGGTCGACATGGATGACATGATTCTCGACTTTGAAGTTATGACCGCCGACAATTGGTACGGTGCGATTTACTACAACATCATGAGTTTTGAGACGTCGGAAGGAATGAAACATTTGTTATTTGGATATGATGGTTTTCAGTTTTTCAATAAAAGAAAAATCATTGATGTTCTTAGCATCGAAGATGGCGTTCCTTACTTTGGATCTCCTGTTTTTACACCACTGGACCCTCGCCGGACGGATCTCATTAAGAATCGCGTACTGATGCAATATGCTGCTGGTTCTAACATCACCTTGAATTTCAACGAGAAACTGGATATGATCATGTTTGATAATCTAATTCCTCATAACAATATGGGTGGACAGCCTTCTTATGTACCAGATGGTAGCTATAGAGGTTATAAGTTGGAGAATGGACAATGGGTTTATGTGGATAAGGTTTTCGATCATGTGTATGAATCTGCGCCTAGACCTGCTCCGGTTTTGGGGAAAGGACGGAAGGTGGATATTATGGGGAGAAAACAGTAGTTCCTCAATTTCAAATGTAAGCTCAACCGCCAACCAGTCCGAACCGAAA
>CAZDTI010000026.1:0-23730 GCA_964508085.1 uncultured Saprospiraceae bacterium
CCACAAGCATCTGTTGCTGTCCATGTTCTTGTTACAGAGGCAGCACCTGCACATACAGGAGTGATTACATCTACAAACGTGATCACTGGTGGTGCTGGATCACAATCATCCATAGCCGTTGGAGGTACGAATACTGGTACGCCAGGACATTCCACTGGTGTTGTTTGGCTAGCTGCACAAGTAATCATTGGAGGAGTCGTATCCTCAATTGTAATCATTTGTGTACAAGTAGCAACAAAGGGGAAGGTGGGGATTAACGTTGACCAAACTCTGTCAATAGTAGCGGTGTTAGGGCAACCTGGAACGCTAATATCTAAAAACGTTACCGCTCCGCCACTTGCTGCAGTCGCAAAGCCTAAAGCGGTTGGGTCAATAGGATCTCCACATTCTACCGTCGCATCAGGTGGACAGGTAATTGCCTGTGCCTCTATTTGCTGGATAGATCCTAGGTTAAATAATAATAGCATGAGCGCTGTATACAGTGCTTTGCTATTTAATTTCAAAAGTTGAGGTTTTTTTTTCATAATTCTCGTTAATTGTTAAAAGGTTATTAAAATAAATGAAGTAATTCTGGTTTTGGCATTTTATTGTGAAACTATAATTAGGTGTCTTATTTAATAAATTTTGCAAAGACATCTTGATAGCATTACAACCTAATAGGGCATAGCAGAGCCATCTGTACAAACAAAATTTAATCGCTTGTACAGTAATGTGGTATATAAAACACTATGCTACATCAATGATAATATTGATGCAAATCGGTCTTTATGGTTCACATAAAGCAGTGGTCTTCAGTCAAAAAGACTACTTATAAGAAATCAGTAATTGGGAAATAAAAAAGGTTGGGAAACTTAACTTTGAAGTAGTTAAATATGATATTCCAACTTTGGTTTTTGAACGGTTTAAAGAATTTTTTGCTGCCTGTTTTTTTGGCTATTTTATATTTGGTCTAAAGATAGTAAAAGCTAACGGACTATTTATCTAAAAAAAGAATACTTTTTATAATATGACATATGTTAGCGCTTATTCGATAGATAGTTTACAGTATTTTTGGCTAACGACCGTTCTTACTATTTTAGACGGAATAAGCGCTGTTATATTATGCTGTTACGGTAAATTGTTCCAATTTGTTATACTTAATTTATGATTTATTAAATACTCGATCGTACTTAGTTTGAATAACTGGCAGACTACAAGCATTAATGATGTATATCGACAAAAAGGGGCAGGCCAAAACTGGCCTACCCCTTCTACGCTCACTAGTAAAATTTTTATGCTCTATCAGGCATGTACAATACCTTCTCTGAGCTGATCTTATTTCCTTGTTGTACACTGACGATAACAGTACCAGTTGCTGCTCCGTCCAAGCTTATTTTATTATTGTACAAACCATCAAAGTTTTTCAATTCTTCTCTGTAAATTTCCTTTCCTTTAATATCTGTAACGGTAACAATGGTTCCCGTTCTTTCTCCTACGAAACGAACATTTACAGAACTGTTTGTTGGGTTAGGGAAAGTAGATAAGTTTATATCTAAAAGGTTATTAGCACCTTGATCTTCTGATCTTTCTTCTATTGCTTCTTCTTCAATTTCATCCTTCTTATTCTCCTCTTTACATTCTTTAAACTTTGCATCCACTGTTACTTCATCACCATCGCGCAAGAAGGTAATGGTAAATTCGTCACCTGCTTCATGTTTATTACGTTCTGCCAACAAAGTTTTGTGCCCATCTATAGCAACACCATCCAATGCAAGAATTCGATCTCCTTTTTGCAAACCAGCATCGAAAGCAGGGGTATTTTCAATAACACCATTTACATGTAAACCATTTGAGCTAGAACCAGTACCGGTATAAACACCGATGAAAACTTTACAAGGGTCTACCTTGTAATCGTAATCATAATGACTATAGCCGCGCATAAATCGATCTTCAAGGTTTCCAATTCTAATTTCCTTGTGCTTCTTCACTGCTCTACCTTTTAGCGTTGCAGTGGTTTGCATAGTATTTCCATCGCGGATATAAGAAATGTTAATCGCATCACCTATTTGCTTCGACTTAATAGCTTCGCTAACATGAGAAACACGTTTTGTAGCATTGCCGTCAATAGAAGTAATAATATCACCAGCTTGTAATCCGGCAGCTTCCGCAGCAGTACCTTCTATAACTCTTTGTACAATCACGCCTTGTTCATTGACCCCTTCTATGGTCTCTACTCCATTTTCGTTGTCAACAAATTCTTCCATGTAAATACCAAGGAATGGCTTTGTGTTTTTGTCATTGCAAGAACTAAAGAAATTGTCTTCAGAAAAATTCAAAAACATATTTCCGTTTTCGTTATTCATTCTAAAGTCTAATTCTTTTAATGTCTCTTTCAATTCCTCTAGATTCTCTCGGTTACTTTCAAAAGAAAAAGTCTCTTCTCCGTTATCTCCTTCCATTCTTATCTGAATTCGATGTTCTCCTTCTCCAGCATCAAGATCGAAAGACATATGCTCTCCGTTTTCATTATCCCAAATAAAAACATTCGCGTCGGCACCTTCTTTAATGGTTTTTTCAATAGTCTCCACTCCGTTTTCATCAATTGTTTTTTTGATGATCACCACTCGATTGTCTTCATTAGCATCCTGTGCAAATACAGGGTTCGACCAGCAGGAGAGTAAGATGGCCAATAGGGGTAGTAAAATGTAAATCTTTTTCATACCTGAATTATTTTGTTTTTAATGAGTTAATAAGGTTTAATGATAATGGTGGATGAGGTAGATTAGGCGGATGAGGTAGATGGGGTTTCCCACTAATGTGATGAAAATTACGAATTAAGGGAAACCCCATCTGCCGCATCTCCTCATCTGCCTTTTCTATGTACAATGTTTAGTAAAGATCGGCTTAGCCTTAACAACAGGTCTTAGCAGAAATGGAAGTGTACGCAATCCATCTATTCGTTTGGGGCTATCGAAGTTCATTTTGAATGTTTCTGGTTCTACCAAAAAGAAATAGCTGTAGCGTTCAAAATTTTCTAAGTTATAGTAACCAGAAGAGCGGAAGCTACTTTTAGAAACACCGTTTTTAATTTTGTGTTTGATATGACCTTTGGTATTCATTTTACGGCCACTTCCTTTTTCATATAGTTCTAAATACTTTTTAGCGACGGCCTTTGATTGCTTTTTACCGTTTACTTTGAAATACTTTTTACCCAATTCAAAAGAGTAATTGTTTTCATTGTCAATCAAGCCATCTTTAAGCATTTCTTTTACCAGCGTATTTTTTATTTGATCGTTAAAACGAATGGCGCCCCTTTCCTCAATGTGTATATGGTGCATACCTTCTGCTTCCTCTAGCGCGATCATAGAACGTTCTCGCATTGCAGTAGCCTCTCGTTCTATGGATCTGTGTTGTGTTTTCATTTCTTCGCGATGCTTTCTCATTCTTTCTTGGTTCTCTGCCAATTTTATTTTGTGTTCCTCCATGTTTTCTTCCCGGAGTTGCTGAGACCTGTGAATTGCTTCTTCCTGTTGAATCTTAAGCTCTTGTATTTTTTCCTCCATCTCTGCTATTTGTCGCTGAATCACTTGTTCTATAGATGTCACTTCCGAGACAGCTACATCAATATCTCGCAGAGATGAATTAAGCCCCTTGACAAAATCTTCCTCCTCTCCAAGTATGGAGATACTGCTTTTTTCATCAATGATCACAGCAGTATCACCGCCTTCTAAACGAGTCCCATCAATAAATATAAATTCTTGTCCATCATTTAGAATAATCTCTGTCGGCTCTTCCCCATTACTTTGAATCACAATTCTGGTTTGGCCATTATCCTCTGTCTCTGTAGTTATGGTTTTTTTATGTCTGTGGTCAAAAGTAGAGGTTGTAGTATTAACGCTAGAATTGATTACGGTGCTCTGCTGATTCAGACCAGGAACCGATTCCATTTCATCAATCAGGTCGTCTATCAATTCATTGTACTCTCCCAGATCACTCTCTGGCACTTTCTCTCCATCTATCAATAATTTAGAAATGTCTCCACCTTCTATTTCCAGTTCTATTTCTCCATCGTCAGACTTTTTGATGTAGCGCTGTTTTTTACCTTTGGGAGTGGTATCGTTTTTTGTGGTAAAGTCAAAATAGCTCGCATCCTCTCCTTTCTCCGCTTCGAGCAAAGCTCTCATCTCACTTGCAAAATACTGCTGCTGAATGTTTTTATTATAATTATAAGAGTTTGCTCCGATGGAAAACAACACCATTGTAACCATCAACAAACAAGTCGCTGTAAATTTCTCCAGCATGTTCGATTTCGTGCGCGGCTGACTCAATATTCGTTTAATCCGGTGCAACAATTGATTCTTCGGGCCAGCGAAAGCCATGGCATATCCAGGTACGGTCTGGCTCAACTCTTGCAAGCTTAACAATGCTTTTGCATAAGCCAATGAATTTCCACAAAGCTTAATTGCAATATCATCACAGCAGTTTTCTCGCTCTGTACGAATGTTCGCCGAAATCCACCAAACTGCAGGGTTAAAATAAAAAAGCACTTCAATAACGGAAAGGAAAATATTAATCAGAAAGTCATTTCTATAGACATGTGCTAATTCGTGTGCTAAAATAGCATCCACCTCTGATTCACTCAAATTATTAATTGCACCAAGAGGCATCAAAATAACTGGCTTCAAATAACCAATAACCATCGGAACGGTAGCTAGAGATGACTCTACGAGTTTCACCGTTTTGCGCAGACGAAGTCGCTTGCAAAGTTGATTCAACCGTGCCGTCCATTCTTCAGAAACCGGTTTATTCTTTGTGTATTTTAATCGTTGTATATAAGTCAATCCGCCCATCAATCGTACTAAAAAGAAGCAGGCTCCTAAAAACCAAACAGCAACGACCATTGGGATATATTGATTAAAATATTCCAAATAGCCTTCTAAGCTAGAGGTCGTTATACCAGCAGCACCAGCAATAGTTGTAGCTACAGATTCTTCTTGTAAATTTACTGTTATGAAATCAGTGGCAACCTGCGCTGTTTCGAAATAAACTAGAAAAGTAGTAAGAGCAGAAACAAACACAAGGAATAGAGAAAAGGCCGCCATTTCATATCTTGCCTTTGCAGATTTATCTTGTAAAAACAACATGCCAACTGCCATTAATAGTCCGATGACCATGGCCTGCCAGAGCGAGTGCATCACCGTCCAGCCCAGTGCATATATCAGATCTTCCGAGAAAATTTGGTAGAGAAAATTCATCAGCTTTTATTTTTGGTTTTCGATGGATTGAATAAGGGCTTTGATCTGCTCCAGTTCTTCTGAAGTGGCTTGATGATTACCCAGAGTTTGCATCACTAGTTGCATGGCAGAACCTTTGAAGGTTCGGTCTACAAATTTTTGTAATAAAGCGTTTTGTGTGTCTTTTTCGGTAACAGTAGCTTCGTAAATATGCATCCGGCTGTCCGTGTTTCTGATCACCAAATTCTTCGGCGAAAACATCAGTTGCATGATTTTCAAAGTAGTGGTATATCCCATTTTTTTACCTTCTCGATTCTCATTGAGTTTATCATTTACGAATCTTACCGAAGAAGGGCCATTAGCCCAAAGGACATGTAGAATTTCTAGCTCGGCCTCTGTAGGTTTAGGAATTGATCGATCTGACATAGATAAATTTTTATGGTTCTTTGACGAACTTCTCCTACCATCAGGCAGGATTTCGTATTTTTTATAAAACGATCCGAAGGTTGTTTATTCCTTCTACGAACATTTTCGTACAATTATATACGAATACTTTCGTAAATGCAAACATTTTAACTTTTTGTCTAATCTCTTAAGGAAATTTTAACGTTCTTTGCTTTTACTTAGGAGATGCCCATTTATTGAAAAAGGTTGTATAACTTCTCCTTTGTCTGTGGCCTCATCTACTCCTATCGCTCTTTATCAAGCCTTAAATATGCCTAAATCCACTCCCTGTAATAACACTTCCATCTATTTTCTAGCCTTCTTCTTAATATTACTCACTTCTTCCTGTACTACAAAGACGACCAAAGCCCGCTTTAAGTTACCACCGATCCTGAAAGAAGTCTCTGGCCTCTACCTGGAAAACCCACAATCCTTTTGGTGGCTCAATGACGGAGGTCATGCACCAACCCTTTATAAAACGGACGGTCGTGGGCAAGTAACAGATAGTATCCATTTTCCTAGTTTGAAGAACAGAGATTGGGAAGACCTCACTACTGATGACAAAGGCAATATATACATCGGTGATTTTGGCAACAACAATAATAAGCGAACAGATCTTCGCATATATATTTACAACTCCGAAAGCCAGCAACTGGATTCTATTTTGTTCAGTTATTCCGATCAGCAGCAATTTCCTCCGAGTCGGGCACATTGGAATTTTGACATGGAAGCTTTTCTATGGCATGATGAGAAGCTTCATCTTTTTTCAAAAAATAGAATTCGAAAAGGCAATTATTATTGCAAGCATTATACATTGAGTGATGAGGCGGGTGAACAAAGTGCTATTTTAAAGGACAGCATTTATTTAAAGGGTCGGGTAGTCACAGCTGCTGCGATTAGTCCTGATAAAAAAACGGTGGCTTTGTTATCATATGATTACAAAAAGTTGTTGGGTTTCTTTCCTTTTTCTAAGGCTTCCATTTTTTATTTCACTGATTTTGAGGGAGATGATTTTTTCAAAGGGCGGATGCAAAAACGGAGAGCGCCTTCTTTTATCGTAGCGACGCAATTTGAGTCGCTTGACTTTTTGGAGGATCGGAGATTATATATTGCTTCAGAGCAAACGGTTTTTATTAAGCCAAAGGCGAAGCGGGTGAAGGTGAGGTGAGGGTTTCCTAGATGAAACATGCCATAGCACAAAAAACACTATCTTAGTCCATCGCTAAAAAACCAGGCTAATTGAAAACATGAGAAAAATAAATGCCCTAAGAATTGGTACACTATTCTTATTGATTCTGTCTAGTTGCAACTTTTGCAAGGCTCAGGTATTTGTAAATATTGAGGCCAAGGGAGCTAATGATGGAAGTTCTTGGGAAAATGCCTATAACGATTTACAGCTTGCATTAGAGGCATCCAGTGATGGAGATGAGATATGGATAGCCAAGGGCACTTATATACCAGGTAAACCTGATGATCCCAAAAACAACACTTTTCGAGTAAATAAAGGAATCTATTTGTATGGAGGGTTCGCAGGTACTGAATCAAAACGCTCCGAACGAAATCCTACTAAGTTTCCCACCATCCTTTCCGGTGATCTTAATAATGATGACATTGATGATGACTTCAAGACTAATCGCGAAGACAACCTCTACACGATTATGCTTGTTGAAAATCAAAGCAACAATATTCCAATTATTGATGGTTTTATTTTTAAAAGTGGACAGGCCAATGGAGACAAGGAGCGTTATGAGGAATCTAATGGGGCTGGCTTGTTTTTATATGGTCCAGCTTTAGTGCGCAATTGTTCTTTCACTCAAAATTATTCGATTGAAAGTGGCGGAGCATTATTTTTAGTCGATTCATTGAGTACAAATCATAGAGGTTTAAGAATTGAGAATTGCCAATTTAAGAATAATCAATCGTTTAGTGGCGGAGCAGTTGATGTTAAATTAACTTCGGGAAAAATAACTTCTGTTGTTATTCAAAGTTCTAATTTCTTAGAAAATATCAGTGAGGAAAACGGAGGCGGATTGTCTGTGTTTGCTTCTGCTAAAGGGGCGAATGTATTATTGGACTCCTGTCATTTTTCTAATAATTCTAGTTCGTATACTGGTGGAGCTATTAGTTTTCAATGCTATGGGAATGGCAATACAATCACAACTCAAAACACTACATTTTCGGATAATCTAGCAAAGGTCAATGCTGGTGCAGTTTTGATGTACTGTTATAAGTCAAGCGCAAACAATATTTACAATCTAAAAGATTGCACCTTCAAAAACAATTCAACTACTGAACATTATAAAGGTCAGGCCGAGGGCGGAGGCGCCATTTATGTAGCCACCGCAGGAGAGTATAATTCTGCAGCTATCCAAAGCTCTGATTTTTCTAAAAATAGTTCAATGGGGTTCGGCGGAGCAGTGGGAATAAGAAATAAGGAACCTGGAACTGATTTATACGCTGAAGTAAGTAACTGTCAATTCGAGGAAAATACTTCAGATAATGGAGGTGGGCTTTTCTATGAATCTGAAAGCATAAACGATTCTTTAGTAGTCCGACAATGCAATTTTATTGGAAACAGTATCTCGAATTTACACCCCTACAAAGCTACACGTGGAGGTGCAATGCATATTGCATTTCATTCTGATAGTAAAGAAGGTAGGATTTCGGTTGAAGACTGTATTTTTAAAAACAATCAAGCAAATGATGGAGATGGCGGAGCCTTAGCCATTTCTCCATATGGCCAAAATTCTTTTTCAAATATTTCAAATGTTTCTTTTACTGGAAATAAATCTACTGGAAAAGGTGGCGCCTTTTTTTATATGGGAAAAGGTGCAGCTTATGAATTGAACGATTGTACTTTTGATAATAATGAAGCCGTTGATGGCGGGGCTCTTTTATATGAAGCTCAACTTTTTGGCAAGCATCAATTCTATATATTTTTCCATGCTGTTTTATGGTTTCAGATTTTGTATAGCTTGGTTCTATTTTTTATAGTAAGAGAACGCACTACTTTGTATTATGCTTTAATGTTGTTTGGTCTCTCTCTCTTCTTTGCAGTTGTCTTTGATCAGATACATTTCCCCGTTTTTAATGAGATCTCCGGAAACGTAAAAGATATGTTATATCAGACGGGCGTATTCTTTTCCATTTTTGGATTGATCAAATTTGCGCAACAATATTTGAATGTCAATCAATTGCTCCCTCGCTTTAAAAAGCTCGTCTTCTACTTTTTAGCGTTCTTTCTATTTTTAGAGTTGAACTACTTTGCCATACAATATGGTCTCTTAGATCAAATTGGTAGAACTTACCATGCCTTTATCGGTTTTGGACTAATGCTATGCTTTCTCATTGGCTCATTGATTCCAACGGTTTGGGCAATCCTTACTTTAAGGAAAGGCTTCCAACCTGCTAAATATTTTTTACTGGCGATGCTCTTTTTAGGTGTGGCACTAAGCTGGCTAGTCGTCTCTTATTTTAAAACGGGTACTTCTTTAGGGATCCCCATAATTTACATTGAGGGTCTTTTACTGTTAAGCATCATTACCTTGGCACTAGCCGATGGCTTCCGCGTAAACTCCCTTAAAAAAGAGAAAGAACGCGCAGAACGATTAAGTGAACTGGACATTGCCAAAACCAGATTATACACCAATATCACACATGAATTTCGTACACCACTCACCGTCATTATGGGCGCCACCGATTTGTTAAAAGGTAATGCCTCAGAAAAAAATCTTATCAAACGAAATAGCAAGCAACTATTACAATTGATCAACCAGATGCTGGATCTTTCCAAATTGGAAGGCGATGCATTGAAACTAGCGCCTCAGCAAGGAAACGTTATTCCCTTCACCGAATATATTGTGGAATCTTTTCAGTCAATGGCCGACAGCAAAGAGGTCCGACTCACTTTTTATCGGGAACTGGATGAATTAAACATGGATTATGACGCAGACAAAATGCAACAGATCATTTCCAACCTGCTGTCCAATGCCATCAAATTCACACCTGCATCTGGTAAAATAATCGTCCACGCAAAAGAAGAATTATTTAATGGAAAACCTTATTTGACATTAGCGGTTCGAGACAATGGAACAGGTATACCAGAAGAAGATATCCCGCATGTCTTTGATCGATTTTTCCAGGTAGATGCTTCTGACTTGCGTCGTTCTGAAGGTAGTGGTATTGGATTAGCCTTGGTCAAAGAATTGGTAGAGCTCATGAATGGACAAATAGAAGTGACCAGCAAAGTGGACAATGGAACTGTCTTTACCATTCGAATTCCGATTAGTAAGGTGGCGCCACTTCAGGGGGAAGCCATTAATGTAAATGAGTTGTTACTACCAGTAGACTCCGTAAATAAACTTGAGAAAACCTCATCACTTCAATTATTGGCTGAGGACTTGCCACTTGCTTTAATTATTGAAGACAACAAAGACATTGTAAGTTTCCTCCGTTCTTGCCTTCATAGAAAATATAAAATTGAGATCGCTTATAATGGCCAAGAGGGAATTGATAAGGCATTGGACATTGTACCCGATATTATTATCAGTGATGTCATGATGCCGAAAGCAGATGGCTATACCGTTTGCAAAACATTGAAAGCAGATGAACGAACGAGCCATGTCCCCATTATTTTATTGACTGCAAAAGCGACACAAGAAGATAAAGTGCAAGGTCTTGAAGTTGGAGCGGACGCTTATCTCAGTAAACCTTTTCATCAAGAGGAGTTGGAAGTACGTTTGCAAAAATTGATTGAATTACGGCAGCAACTGCATCAGCGATACCAAGCTAACTCCACTAGCAAAAAATCTCCAAAAAATAAAGAAGATGCCTTCCTTCAAAAACTTCGATCTGTCGTTGAAGAAAAAATGGAGGACGAGACTTTTAGCATTAATGATTTATGCAGATCAGTTGGTTTGAGTCGCATGCAGGTGCATCGAAAACTGAAGGCACTGACCGGAACGTCCGCTACTGCTTTTATCAATAGTGTCCGTCTACAGAAAGCATATGCCTTGCTATCTGATACCGAATTGAATGTTTCGGAGGTTGCTTATAAGGTGGGCTTCAGCAACCATTCTTACTTTTCAAAACTGTTTGTCAATCTATTTGGGAAAACCCCTTCTGAAATTAGCAATCGGAGTTAATTTTCCTCGTGTTACACGTAAATAGCTGACAACGAGCTTTTTGTCAAAGGTGATTGTAATGCCCTGTTACATGATTGTTAACCTTTTTTGCTCTTTGTTACCATTCTTTTAGCTTTTTCAAAATTTGTTGTAGTAGTCAATAGGCATCTGCGCCCATCTTTGAGGTATACATTTTTTAATCATAAAATACCTCAATATGAAAAATTTATACCTCTCTATTTTTATCTTATCTGCGCTGATAATGAATGTCCAGGAGACTAAGGCAACGACTTATACCTTTACTTCTTTTGCAGCTGCCAATTGGACAAATACAAGTAAATGGACACCCAATTATCCCGGGAATTCTATTTCTGTTGGTGACGAAGTCATAGTCTTCGGAATATGCTTCGCTAACATAAATATTAGTATTGGAGGTGATTTGACTGTACATACTCTACTCAGAGTAAACAGTGGGGATACGCTTACTATACAGAACAATGGAACTTATAATAATGAAGAAAGTCTAAGTATTGATGGTATTTTAGAACTAGGTGGTACTTTATCAAATAATGGTACCGTGAATTTGAATTCGGGAGGGGAGCTAGTTTTAAATAAAAATCCAGCCTCTTTGCCAGAAGGTACTTTCAACTGGAATAACGGTGGCACCCTCAGCATCGGGGCTAATGGTAGACTAGTGTTACCTAACGCTTTAACCGTTGAATCTGGAAGAACGCTGAAAGTGAATGGGATATTAAGAAGTTTCGAATATAGTTTGACTGTTGGAACCAGTGGAGAATTGATTGTAAATGGAGATCTTACATTACATAATTCCGCTACAGTTGTTAATAATTCAAATGGATCAATAATATTAAATGGACTCTTAAAGTTTCAAGATAACAGTACACTTACTAACAACGGAATCATAGACTTAAATAGCGAAGGAGAACTGTTCTATAACGCAGGTTCGTCTACTATGCCTGGGGCCGTGTTTAACTGGAACAGTGGTACCGTTCGTATCGGTAGTAATGGTATTTTGGATGTAACAGGTTCATATACCATTCCGTCTGATGGAACATTTCGCATAGTCGGTACAATGCAACTCAATGGTACCATTACCAATAATGGCGATTGGATTTTGAATGACGGAGCTTATCTTATTTTAAACAACAGCTCCGCCACTTGGCCAAGTGGTAATTTTATTTGGGAAACAGGAAGTACAATGACTGTTGGTTCTAATGGCGTTTTGACAGTAACCAACACTAATAAGACTATAGAGGATGGGCGAACTCTTCAAGTGGATGGTACGTTCAATATGGCGCTTACCAATAATAACCCTAGACAACTGAATGTAATTGGTATATTGATTAACAATGGAACGGTTACACACAAAAACGGATATAATGTAAATGTAAGTGGAACTCTGAATAACGACAATGTTTTTATTGTAAAAAACGGAACAGGTGTTAGTAAATTGGTTATTGAAAATCAAGGAGTTATAAACAATACTGGTACATTGACCAACAACCGTACTTTTAGTATTTTCCCAGGAGGGACTTTTAATAATCATGGTGCTTTCATTATGAAGAATAATGGGATACTGGATAACTCAGGCGTAGCCTATTTAAAACCAGAAGGAGAATGGAACTTAAATACAAATCCGGCGGAATGGCCTGATGGTAATTTTGTTTGGGAAGCAGGAAGCACAATGATTATTGGCGAAGATGGAAATTTAGAGTTGACTAGTTCTAAAACTATTGAAGTTGGAAATACACTTCAGGTAGAGGGAACTTTGGAGATAGCTGGCCCTTTATTTTTAAATTCGACGTTGACGAATAATGGAACCATCGAAAATAATGGTACGATAACGATTACTAGCTCAGATAAATTAATTAATCATGGAACGCTGACCCTTAATGGAACACTGCAGAATAACGGTACTTTTACCGATAATGGTTTGCTAAATGGAAATGGAAACATTAGTAGCTCTTCAATTTACAGGAACCTCTTTGGAGGCCTAATCGCTCCCGGTCCCAATTATCTGGGGCCAGGTTGCTTGAATATTGATAAGGATTTTATCAATCTCGGAACTCTTGACATCGACTTAGCTGATGGCAATAATTGCGTTGATTTCGATCGGATAGTAGTAACTGGTAATGCCATTATAAACGGTACGATCAATATCAACTTTATAGATAACATCGAACCAATCAACAATACATTTACTATTCTTACTGCTGTAGATGCGATAACTGTTGATTCGGATATAAGCATCAACTGGCCCACAGATTACGAAGGCACTTTCTCTATATGTAGTTCTTGTAGTCCGAAGGAGCTAGTAGTTACTTTTATTAATTCCCCGCTCCCCGTCAAATTAGTTTACTTCCGGGCTGCCTCAATAGCCGAAAATAAAGTAAGTCTAGATTGGCAAACCGCTTCAGAAGAAAACAATAAAGGTTTCGAAATTCAGCGTTCCTTTAACAGCCGGGACTGGGAAACAATTGGCTTTCTCGATGGTAAAGGAACTACTACTAATTTGCTTACTTATAACTTCGAAGATGAGTTTCCTAATAATGGGAACAACTACTACCGCCTCAAGCAAAAAGATTTTGATGGTGCCTTTGAATATTCTGACATCAGAACCGTCGCCATCAACCAAATAGCAGATAAGATTTCTGTCTATCCCAACCCTACGTCGGATAAGTTGCACATTAACATAGATAACTTATCCGACAACTTCAAGCAAAATACATCGAGCCGTGTTCAACTATTCAATAGCTTAGGGAAATTATTGTTAGAAAACAACCAGCCCATCAATGACCTTCCGTCTATTCTTTATTTAACGAATTATCCAAAAGGTAACTACACCCTTGTCATCACATTAAACCAGGAAGTATTTACAAAACAGATTATTGTTCAGTAGTCTTCCATTAATTCGTCTTTATGCTATCATCATAGGAAGGTTTAATTGAATTGTACATTCAAAAAACCAAATGAGCTATTCTTCAATTTCAATCTTTGCCTTCCTACTTTTTCATTTAAAATAAAACCAAGATCATGAATTTCAATAATTTATTTTTCGCATTATTTTTCCTCACAATAATTATAAGTGAAGCTTCTGCTCAGTTCTGTACCCAAGACAATCGCTTTTCAAGTATCGAATATTTCTCCAGTAATGAAATCAATTCGCTAACAAATATTACCTATGGAAATGCCATTAACGAACAAGGCGATGCTGAAGCCTTGGTTCTGGATTATTACTTTCCAAATAATAGTGTGGATACGATGTCTAAGCGTCCATTTATATTACTCATTCATGGGGGAGGCTTTCAAGGCGGAGACAAGTCTAGCTTGGTAGATGAGTGCAAAGAGTTTGCAAAAAGAGGCTATGTTGCGGCTACCATGAATTATAGACTTGGCTTCGATGAAAGCAGTCCTGCCGAAGTTGTAAAGGCGGTATATCGTGCTCAGCAAGATGCGAATGCGGCTTTAAGGTATTTTGTAGAAAATGAAAATACGATTCGGATTGATACCTCCTGGATGTTTATTGGAGGAGGGAGTGCCGGGTCTATTACTGCGCTATTTACAAGCTATGCTGATCAGCAAGAATGGGAAGTCCTTTTTCCAGGAATAGAATCGACGTTAGGATCATTAGATACCTCCGGAAATAATTTGCCCCATTCCTTTACCATAAAAGGAATCTATAATAATTGGGGAGCTGGATCTCCTTACGCTACCAATCCTGAAGAACTCAAACCGATGATCTCTTTTCATGGAGCACTAGATAATGTAGTTCCCATAGGCGAAAGTGTCAATGGCTTAATCGGCTCACAATTACTTCATGACCGCTTAGTCGAAAATGGTGTCTGCTCTGAATTGAATATTGATCCAAATGGCGGTCATGTTATTTACAATACACCCGCAGAAATGGTATTCCGAATTGAAAAAGCAAGTTGTTTTTTTAAAAGTATTTTCTGTGGGGACTGTGTTAGTCTTTCTACAACAGAAGTCATCCCCGCAAGTTGCTCAATTACTACTGCTTTAGAGGAGAAAATAGACATTAATAAAGTGACTGTATATCCTAATCCCTTCAATGGACAATTAAACTTTACAGATTTGAAGGGGAATGAATTTTTCTATCTTTTTGATTTTTCTGGTCAAAAAATATTTGAAGGATATGACATTCAAAGCCAAGTTTTTAGCCACTTACCCATAGGTCTTTATATGTTAAATATTAGTGGAGCGGATTGGCATCAAACATTAACTTTGTCCAAGTATTAATTTGGGTATACAGAAGTATTATAGCGATAAATGGGGGCACTCCATACGAAGAGTGTGCACGTTTAAACCCCTGTCATTCCGAGCGACTGAAAGGAGTCGAGGAACTGATTGGCAATACATTGATTATCAAGATATAACACATTAATAGTTTCTATAACGCTGTCATCCTGAGCGAGCAGAGCGAGTCGAAGGATCGCAGCGTGTTTTCGTTACTTGTACGGAGATTTCGACCAAATTTATGCGGAGCGTAAATGCGCGGAGAAATCTTACTCCTTGTCAAAGAGTAAGATTTTTCGACTCGTACCTCCCATTCGGCAGGCTCAGGGCAGGTCGCTCAAAATACAAACTCACTTTCCCCTCCTGATCCTTCGACTCCCTATGGTCGCTCAGGATGACAGGAGGAGCTCCGTCACTCGCAAAGCCTTCAGTGACCGTAAGAATAAATACAACATCGATTCTGTTTTTTATCTCCTCGGAATGACAAGAACTCTCTACCTGGACATATTACTTATGAGGTGAGTCATATTTATTCGAAATCATCAAATCGGACAATTATTGATCTTGAGTCCCTTAGTCCAACTCTTTCAAATCCCAAATCACATCATACTTCTTCTCCTCTTCCTGTACTTTCATCAAATCAATCGTTTGCCCAAAAGCAGTGATCAAATCATCTTGTTGCATAACTTTCCCCAGCGTTTCTGTCATAGATGAACTTCCTGCTTTTGCCTTATCAAGTGCGACACCTTTGCCAGAGAAAACACCTCTCATAAAGACCGTTGGACCAGCTTGGAAGCCATTTGGAAGACCTGTTATTTGAATGGCCATTCGTGGAGCTAAGGCACCATCGCCATAAGACATTTCGCAATCAATCGTCACTCCAATAATCCCATCAACACCTAATTCGCGCATCAATCGAACTTCCGTTAAATCAGAAGGAAAAGTGGTTGTCATTGATTTTCCAAATTCGGCAAAAGAAGTCGGGATCAATAGGCTACTTCCTTTGTAGCCTTTGACCATTACTTCATCCGTCAGTTTATCTCCTATTGCAATTAAATTGTTATAGCTTGGCGATTTCATTGTCTTTTCGATGGGTACAAGTGTAATGTTCCATTTTTCTAACAGTTCTTTTTCAAAGTCCACATAGAACTCTTCTACCAGTTTTTCCCATTCTTGTTCTGACACTTTTGGAAAGGTGGAAGACTCTTTAACATTAACATCTGTTGTTGTGGTGACTATTGCAGCCCCCTCTGTTGTGTTTTCAAACTTAGTCGTTTTATAAGAATAATCATATTCTCTTTTTTGACTTAATTTAGTAGCCCGAACAACAAACGAAGCAACTGCGATTTTCTTCCCTTCTTCTAAAGGTTGACCTAAAAAAGCATTCGGTTTGCTTATTCGTCCTTGGATATTATTGTGTTCTACGTGGGCATTGATTGCATCGGCAGTTTCTACGGTTTGACCTAAAAAGTTTTTATCAAAATCCGATTTTAACGTTACCGGCGTCCAGTCCAGATAAGAGGAAACGGTCCGTATAGCTCCAACGCCATCAACGTTTAACACTTCTTCTACATTTCTACTAACCACCAAATAATTATCTTCAAGATATTTAAATCCACCACCATGAGGATTTACAAAAGCTTCTTTTGGAATAGTTAGTTTTCCATTACTCCCTACTATAGCAATATCATACAACCAAGTGGTTCCTGGAATTTTTCCGATAAAGGAAACAGAAACATTGGTTCCCTCAGCGCCTGCCCCATGTTCTAGTTCAAGAGTAAGATCTTCTCGAGCGTTTAAGGTGATAGGCTCTCCTTTTGGAACGCCATTAATTGAAATGATTTTTAGACTTGCAGTAGGTTTGACAGCCACCTCTGCAGATTGGCCAGATTCCGTCTCTACTGCAATTTGGTGGGGCTCTGGTTGATCCTCAACCACTACTCCATAAATACCCATTCCGGAATGTGCTAAAGGATTGCCGTCCAATTTTAGTCCTCCTTTTATTTTCACCAGCCCAGCACCTCCTTTGTTTGTAAAGTTGGAAAAAACGATAGATTGGCCTGCCTCCCACTTCATCTTAGAAGCGTTCCCAATCATATCTTCCGGATACATATTTTGTTTATAAGCTACGGTCATTGACACGTTGGAAAGATCATCAGTTGCTTTAGTCATCGCATTTCCAATACTTCGTTGTGCATCTGACTTTACCTTATTACCAAACTTTTTAAGTTTTGCTCCAAACTTCTTTTTCTTTTCTGGTTTATCTGTTTTTTCTTTTTCCTTTTTTTTACCAAATTGAGCTTGAGCAGGAAGAGTCAAACCAAGCATAATGATAAGGACGAATAAGTATGATTTTTTCATTTAGTATAAATTTTAAGGTATTAGTAGAATCAGTCTTATGAATTAAGATGCTTCTGTTCAATAATGAATTATAGAGTGAACAATTAACTAACAACCAAGCGGTCCCCCCTTTAAGGGAATAAAGTCTAATTTTAATTGTTGATTTAAAATTAAAGTTCCTATTTTCCTGTTTCTATTCCTATAACGGAAATGACCTAAATCAATAAGTATAAACACTTAGTACAATAATGAAAAAACATACCCTATTTCTAACCCTCAGTCTTCTCTTCTGTATCAGCATCAGCTCCTGCACAGACGAAGGAAAAACCACCACTACTTCAACATCTACAAAAGCGCCAGAAAAAGCACCCGACTCCAGCGCAACTACCGCCCCAGGAGAAGCTACCCAAGCCCGAAGAGCCGCACCCGACTCCCACCAATGCCTTATTGCGGGGACAGTGTTAGAAGAGAACTCTTACTGGATTAAATCAGCAGAAGTACTAGTCGGTATCTCAGCAGATTCAACAACCAAAGACATTGATTTTGGCGAAAGCCATCGAATATTCACGGCCATGAACACCGCCGATTGTAGCATTCTTTTTAAAGAAAATTTACCCATCAACCGTAGCCCAGATTTTCCGTGGTATCTAAATACAAACACTTACGAAGACCTTAATAAAGTACTCTGCACGCAAGGCACTGAATTCGTCTATTGTTATGATGTAACTGCTAAAAAATTGCTTCCGCAAATGAAGCCGGAGTTTTATAACAAAAGAGTTGCATTGGATGCGCAGTCCGGTCAACCTGCAGGTTTAGCTATCTGGAACCGGTATCTCGTGGGCTACTCTCTAGATCAGGGTGCGTCTATTTTTGATCTGACGAATAAAGAAAAACCTGTCGCCGTCCTCCCCTCCGCAGAATTCTACTCTGACAATGACGAAAGCTATCATTCCTTATTTTTATTGAAAAACGAAACAGGAGAAATACAGGCCTTAATGCCAAGATTAAATGATGATCAGGACGGAATGATTGCGAACGCTCTTTTCAAAGCACCTCGCAATCTCAATACGACCATTAATAAGTCTGTAAAAGACAATCGCTTCATCGTTTTGCCAAATACAGATGGAAAAAGTAAAACAGCGATAGACATGGACAAGCAAATTGCAGTTGACTTGCCGGAAGCGGTGGTTAACAAAAACACAAAGGAGATTTTGAAATGGCTTGCTGCTCAGAAATAAGAGTAGGCAAAGGCAGAAGGGCAGATAAGGGTTCCCGCTATTCGCATCAAATACGTTAGCAGAAACCCTTATCTGCCATTATCTACCATCATCTACCCTTATCTACCCTCCTATTTCTTACCTTCGCGTTTCATTCTCAACAAGATCATTAGATGCCAGACAGAAGTACTCCGCCTACTATTCACCCAATTCAAAATTTGACTTTAGCGCTTCCGCAAAAATTTGTCCTCGATTGCGGCATTCCCGTTTATGTCATCAACATGGGGACGCAGGATGTGGTGAAAATTGATTTCGTTTGCAAATCAGGTCGACCGTATGAGCAGAAGCAGATGGTGTCACGAGCTGCACTGAGGATGATCAAAGAAGGAACTGCAAGACACAGCTCTGCAGAAATTGCAGAACAACTGGATTTTTACGGCAGCACCCTTAGCTTTCCAATTAATTTGGACACCACCAATATTTCCTTGTTCTCCTTGACCAAGTACTTCGATAAAATGGCTTCGCTATTGGCCGAATTAATTTTAGAACCTACCTTTCCAGAAAAGGAGTTAGAGGCCTACAAAGCAAATAGTCGTCAGCGCTTACAAGTCGACTTGGCACAACCAGATACCATTGCTTATCGTACGATCACAGAAAAGTTATTTGGAAGTGACCATCCCTACGGCTACAATAGTTCGCCGGAAGGCTATGAATCGCTGAAGCGCAAAGATTTGATTGACTATTGGAACCGGCAGATTGTCGCCAATCGTTGTAGCATCGTTTTAAGTGGTAAAGTTGGAGAAGAACAGGTGGCCATGTTGAATAAATCTTTTCAAAAAATGCCTACTCATGAGGCACCTCCAGCTTTTTTCCCAAAGGAAAGCAAAGTAGAAGCCCCTCAGAAAAGCCACATCTCTTTAGAAGGAGCTATTCAAACGGCCATTCGTATTGGCAAACGACTTCACATCAATCGAAAGCACAAAGATTTCAAAGCGCTTTTAGTCCTAAACACCGTACTTGGTGGTTACTTTGGCTCCCGTCTAATGACAAATATCCGAGAGCATAAAGGTTATACCTACAACATATACTCAACGATAGATGCCATGCATGAAGACAGCTATTTTTGTATTGCTACTGAGGTGAGTACAGATAAGGTGGAGCCTACTAAAACAGAGATTTATGCAGAGGTACAAAAGCTACTTGACCATCTTATAAAGCCAGCTGAATTGGAGATGGTTCGGAGCTACATGCTGGGCAATTTACTGACCCTACTGGATGGTCCTTTTAATGTAGCGAGCGTTATTAAAACGGCCGTTTCTGAGGGGCTTGGCCATGGTGATTTTGAAGAATTGGCTAAGGAGATAAAAACGATTAGTCCGGAACGATTACAAGAGTTGGCTCAGCAATACTTGGCCCCTGATGACCTATGGGAAGTGACTGTCGGAGCTATTTAGTGACTTGATTGTTCCTTATCACCTATTTTAGTAGCAATTACAAGCCTCTAAAAGGCGATAAAATATTGAAAATTAGCCGTTTAGGCTGCTCTATCGACACTATAGCTAACCCTGTGCTACTTATTTAGAATTTTATTCCCTTCTATCCTATTTATTCGTTAGTTTTGCAAAATCTGTGCAGAGTAAAGGAAACAAGCAATAACTAGCTTAGCTATTTTATGGAATTAAACTTACTGCACTTATCTTTTTTAGAGAAAACAGGCAATATCAATTAATGAAATTATTCAACTTCTTCACTCGAGAACTAGCTATTGATTTAGGCACTGCTAATACGTTGATCATTCAGGATGGTCAAATCATCATTGACGAGCCTTCCATCGTAGCCATCAATAGAAAAACAGGAGAAACCATAGCCGTGGGAACCAAAGCGATGCAGATGCATGAGAAAACCCACGAGAATATAAAAACGGTACGTCCATTGAAAGATGGTGTAATTGCAGATTTCCAGGCTGCTGAAAATTTGATTGAAGGTTTAATCAATATGACTGGGGCGCGTAAGAAATTTTTCAGTCATATGAAAATGGTTATCTGTATTCCCTCAGGAATTACAGAAGTAGAGAAGAGAGCTGTTTTTGACTCTGCCGACCACGTAGATTCCAAAGAAACTTATTTGATTCACGAACCAATGGCTGCGGCCTTGGGTATAGGGCTTGATGTGGAAGAGCCTATTGGAAACATGATTATTGACATAGGAGGAGGTACAACAGAAATTGCAGTCATCGCGCTGTCTGGTATTGTTTGTGATCAATCTATACGAACAGCTGGGGATGAATTCACTGCTGACATCATGGGATATATGAAACGCCAACACAACATCCTCATTGGAGAACGTACGGCGGAACAAATAAAAATACACGCTGGTTCTGCTCTTCAGGAACTGGACAAACCACCTGCAGATTTCGCCGTTAATGGTCGTGATCTTTTGACAGGTATTCCAAAGCAAATCACCATTACCTATCAGGAAATAGCACACTGTCTCGACAAGTCTATTTCTAAAGTAGAAGATGCAATTCTCAAAGCTCTGGAAACAACACCTCCCGAACTTGCTTCTGACATTTACAAAACTGGCCTTTATCTTACGGGTGGAGGTGCATTACTCAGAGGCCTTGACAAACGCATCTCCTTAAAAACAAAATTACCTGTTCATGTAGCAGAAGATCCGTTACGAGCGGTAGTACGAGGCACGGGTATTGCATTGAAGAACACGGATAAGTTTTCATTTTTGATCGATCGTCGATCTGTGTAACCATACTGTTAGAGAAAACCATCAAGAAATAACAAAGTCTCTTCAAAACCTACGCAAGCCTCCTGTCCTCTGGAAGGAGAAAGCTGCACGCGAGGTATTAGCCTGCTAAACCATCATGCGCAATCTGATTTTTTTACTTATCAAGTTTGGTGGTCTGATTTCTTTCTTACTGTTAGAAATCATCTGCTTTTCCCTTGTTGTAAAAAACAACGATGACCAGAAGGCCATCTACGAGAGCAATATGGAAAGTTTATCCGGTGCAGTTGATAGCCGGATGAATTGGGCATTCAGTTTTATGAAAATGGCAGGTGTAGCAGATAGTCTTGCTGCTGAAAATGCGGTTTTGAGAGGTGAGCTAAAAAATGCCCGCTTCCTGAATACCATTCTAAAAGACAGCACCTATAATAAAGACTCTCTTCAGCAATATATTTTTACTTCAGCATTGGTGACTAAAAATCAAGTTAAAAATGCCAATAATTATATTCGCATCAATCGTGGATCAAACCATGGCATTCAACCGCACAGAGGCGTTATAGGTTCTGGTGTAGAAGGGGGCATTGTTGGTGTTACCATTGCTACCTCGCCTTACCATAGCAAGGTATTATCCTTACTCAATCGAAATAGCCGAACAAGTGTGGAAATAAAAAGAAATCGAGAATTTGGTTCACTCGTTTGGAAGGGCTTTGATCCTAGATATTTCAGGATGGAAGATGTGCCAAAGTATGTTGAGGTACAAAGAGGCGACACCATACAAACCAGTGGCTACTCCGATATGTTCCCAAGAGGCATAATTGTGGGTACAATCGATTCCGTTTGGTTGGAACCTGGAAGTAATATATTTGGTATCAATGTAAAATTGGTCAATGACCTTAGGAAGACCAGCTATGTTTATGTGGTCAATGATTTAATGCAAAAAGACATTAGTACACTAGAAGCCAATCCCACCCCAGATGAATAATGTAATCGTTACTAATGTCGTTCGTTTTGTAGCACTGATACTTTTGCAGGTACTGGTTTTACAGCGTATAAATCTAGGTGGAGAATATGCTAACTTCTTTCACATCATCATATATCCTTTGTTTATCATCTTATTGCCTTTGCGTATTCCGCATGCACTTCTTGTCCTTTTAGGCTTTGTGGCTGGCATAAGTGTAGATTTTTTTTACGACTCGCTGGGAATACATGCAAGTGCTGCGGTCTTCATTGCTTTTATTCGTCCCGCAGTATTAAGCATTTTAGCTCCAGCCAAAGGGTACAACATGAACTTTAGCCCAACAAAAGCACGATTTGGTGTGGCTTGGTTTCTACCCTACGCCGCAACCATGATGGTCATATATTTGTTCTTTTATTTTTCAGTAGAGGTCTTTACCTTTTATTATTTAGGACAGATTATGCTTCGAACGATTTGTAGCTTTTTCTTGTCTATGTTATTTATTACGGTCTTGCAATTTTTGTTTGATCCCTTGGATTGATTTTTTGATCAGGTAAACATTGTAAGTAAGTGCTCAACTTAATCCATAAGTTATCACGGTCTATTTTTGACCAATTACTTATCTTTGTATTTTCATAAAATAAGTACATGAATCTCAACAATCAAAATAGGTACGGCGTCATCCAAGTAGTTTTTCTATTTGCGGCAATCCTATTGTTGGGAAAGGCCATGCAGATTCAATTGTTTGACAATTCTTATAAAAAAAGAGCCCGAGCCATTGCTGTCGGGACTCAGGTACAATATCCTTCCAGGGGGCTGATGTATGACCGTTATGGAAAACTATTGGTCCATAACAATCCCATTTACGATCTTATGGTTACCTACAACCAGATCAATCCAGAAATGGATACGATGACTCTTTGTAATTTACTAGAAATAGATAAGACATCTTTTATAGAGCGGCTCAACAAAGACTTCCGAAATTACCGATATTCAAAAAGGAAGGCTTTCTTGTTTATGTCCAAACTATCATCGACTACTTATGCTCGTCTGCAAGAACACCTCTATCGATTTCCTGGCTTTGAAGTACAACTTCGAAATGTGCGAGCTTATCCACACCAGAATGCTCCTCACGTTCTGGGTTTTCTCAGTGAGGTAAACAAAGCTCAAATAGATGCTTCTAATGGAAAATATAAAAGTGCCGATTACATTGGAGCCACGGGTTTAGAATTACAATATGAAAACGAGTTACGTGGTAAAAAAGGAGTTCGCCATGTATTTAAAAACAATTTAGGAAAAACGGTAAGCTCCTATGAAGATGGAGCAAAAGATTCCACCGCAGTTTCTGGAAAAGATTTGATTACAACTATTGACCTGGAGCTACAAGCTTATGGCGAAGAACTAATGAAAAACAAATCGGGGAGCAT
>CAZDTI010000026.1:23830-35832 GCA_964508085.1 uncultured Saprospiraceae bacterium
GGTTACTACTATAAAGGGGCTGATAAACCAAGGGGTTGTCATCATCACCAATATCCATATAACGTATCCATTGCCCTAAAACATTCTTGTAATACTTACTTTTTTCAGACCATCAGAAACATCATTGAGATTAAAGATTACTACCACCCTGAACCTGGTCTTGACCTCTTCAATCGTTACCTTAGTGAGTTCGGCTTAGGCTCTCCGCTTGGCGTTGACATTCCCAATGAAGGATCTGGAAATATACCTTCTGTAGAATACTATGACCATTTGTATCGCAACCAAGGTGGCTGGAAATCTCCGACTATTATGTCGATTGGTATTGGTCAGGGGGAAATTGAAATGACTACGGTACAAATGGCCAACCTAGCTGCTATCATGGCCAACCGAGGTTACTTTTACGCTCCGCATCTGGCCAAAGGATTCAGAAACGGAATTGCCTCATTGCCAGAAAAATTCTTAAAAAAGCAAACCGTTTCTATTGACCAAAAATACTTTCCACCTGTAATTGACGGAATGGAAATGGCCGTTAATGGAGGTACAGGACAAGCTGCAGCGATTGACGGAATAGTCGTCTGTGGCAAAACCGGAACTTCTCAAAACTCACATGGGAAAGATCATTCCGTCTTTTTCGCTTTTGCTCCAAAAGATAATCCTAAGATTGCTATTGCGGTTTATGTAGAGCATGGAATCTGGGGTTCGGATTATGCCGCACCAATTGCAGGATTAATGTTAGAAAAATATTTAAACAAAGAAATCAGCGAGAAGAAAAAGAAGCTAGAAGAGAAAATGATAGAGGCTAATTTGATTGATAATCCGTAGGAAATAAAAATGCGAATCAAAATTAAAATCCCTAAACGCGGGAACCTCGATAGAAGGTTTTGATTTCAATTTTGATTAAAATTTTAATTTAAAACATGATCGTATCTGCCATAGTAGCTACTGCTAAAAATAATGTAATAGGGATGGACAATGACATCCCTTGGTACTTGCCTGCCGATTTAAAATACTTTAAGAAAAAAACGCTGAATCACCATATCATAATGGGGCGAAAATCCTATGAATCCATTGGGCGACCATTGCCTAAACGGACAAATGTGATTGTTACACGTGATCCTTTTTATATGGCAACCAATTGCTTGGTAACGCACTCTGTTGAAGAAGCTTTAAAACTTGCGCTAGACAATAATGAGGAGGAAGCTTTCATCATCGGTGGCGGTGAAATTTATAAACTGGCCATGCCTTTTGTCGATCGTTTGTATTTAACAGAGGTTGACTTAGAAGTAGAGGGAACTGTCTTTTTTCCGCAGATTGATCTAGAGGAATGGAACTTGATTTCTTCTGAGGCCCAAGAGCCAGATGAGAAGAATAAAATGGCTTATGTTTTTAAAATTTTTGAGCGGAAGAAGTCTTAGAGACGCTCGTTATTCTTGAAAAAATAAATTATTAGTGTTTTTTTATCTCAACTAAAACTACATCCTATCCTACTGTAAAACAACACCTTACGTTTTACATAAATAAAAATTTATAAATAATCGCTTTTCCTTTATGGAATTTAGGGCTTTCTGCAACCTATTAGTAGGGAGTATATTTAAAATACCTAAATCACATAAAATGAAAGAGCATTTCCTACATTACCTCTGGCGCATGAAGCGCTTGGATTTAAGCAACTTACTAAGCACCGAAGGCGAACCTATCAGTATCCTAAATACTGGGGAGCACAACCAACATGCCGGACCTGATTTTTTGAATGCTCGCATTCGCATTGGCGATACGCTATGGGCTGGGCATGTCGAGATCCATGTAAAATCATCCGAATGGATACGACACAAGCATCATCTTGACAGAGCTTATGATAACGTTATTTTACATGTTGTCCTCGAAAATGATGAGCCCGTAAAAGGTCAAAACGGGAATCTTATTCCTTGCTTAGAATTGCGGAAAAGGATTCCGAAGCAAATTCATAGTCGATATCAAAAGTTGTTACACAATGAGCATTGGATTCCTTGTCAACATCAATTTAGTTCCGTTGGAGAAATCATTAGAAATCTTTGGTTGGATCGGATGTTGGTGGAGCGACTCGAACAGAAGACAGCGGCCATCACACACATCCTGGAGAGAAACAAAAATGACTGGGAGGTTACCCTTTACTATTTCCTAGCCAGAAGTTTTGGAACTAAAGTAAATGCGGAACCTTTTGAATTACTTGCTCGGCAGACGCCTTACTCCATCATTGCCAAGCACAAAAACAATCTAATGCAAGTAGAAGCATTGTTATTCGGGCAGGCTGGTTTTTTAAACGAGGACTTTGAAGAGGTTTATCCCAATAAATTAAAGAAGGAGTATCTCTTTTTGCAAAAAAAATATAACCTCATCCCATTGAAAAAGGAGAGCTGGCGTTTTCTACGTATGCGGCCAGCAAATTTCCCAAGCATCCGGATTGCACAGTTCGCTGTTTTGCTATTTCAGAGTGAACACTTTTTTAGCAAATTATTATCTGTTGAAAACATCCAGCAGATTGAAAACATGTTTGCTTTAAAACTCAGTCCTTACTGGAGTATCCATTATCTTTTTGATAAAAAAACGAGTAAGCGAACGAAGAATTTGGGAAAGACTAGCATTCATTTGTTCATTATAAACACGGTTGCGCCTTTTCTTTTTCTTTATGGGAAGCACAAGGATGATTCAAGCTTTAAAGAAAAAGCCTTGCAACTATTAGAAGAATTACCTCCTGAAAAAAACAAGATAATTACGGCATGGAAACATTTGGGGGTAGAGGTGGACTCTGCTTATCAGACGCAGGCTTTGTTGCAGTTGAAGAATGAATATTGCCAGAAGCAAAAGTGTTTGACTTGTGCTATTGGGAATCGGATACTTACGGAGAAACGAGCATAATTCCTCGATTCGCTCCTAAAGTCGGTCGCTCGGAGTGACAGAGTCAAGTTTTTTCACACAAAGATTGTTAATCGACAGCCCTCTATTTTTCAAACAGAGATTTCGAGCAAACCAGTCCGACTGTCGCGGACGGGCGAGTTTATGTGGAGTGTAAATATGCCGGGAAGTCTAACTCCATTTCAAGGACATAGATTTTTCGACTCGTTCCTCGCTCAAAATACGAAGGGGGATGCGTCCTCCCGATTCTTCGACTCGCTCCTGTGTCGCTCGCTCAGAATGACAGGAGGAGTATTCCTACTTTCACAAGGTTCAGTGCCCGTAAAAAACAATATCGAATCTATTTTTTAATTCCTCAGAATGATAGATGAGCCTCATTAGCAACTGAACAATTTAATTCCTTTTCACAATTTAAATCAATTACTCATTTCTATAAAGAGCAAAAACACCTTCAATGAAAAAATACAATTTTTACATCTACATCATTACGAATCCAAATAGAACTGTCCTCTACGTTGGCGTTACCAACAACCTCGCCCGACGACTACAGGAACATTTCGACAACAGAGGAAACCGCGATAGCTTTACAGGAAAATACTATTGTTATAATCTAGTTCACTATGAAGAGTTCAAATATATAAACGATGCGATTGCAAGAGAGAAACAATTGAAAAATTGGAATAGAAAAAAGAAAAATTGGTTGATCGACTTAAAGAATCCAGAATGGCATTTCTTAAATAAGGAATTTCCTTTTATTGAAGAAATAAAGGCTTGACTCCATGATTCACTCGCACCTTGAATCCACAATCTGTATAATGAACTCGCTGTCATCCTGAGCGAGCGCAGCGAGTCGAAGGATCGACAGCCCTCTATTTTTCACACGGAGATTTCGAGCGAGTTTATGCGGAACGTAAATACGCCGAAAAATCTAACTCCATTTCAAAGAGATAGATTTTTCGACTCGTTCCTCGCTCAAAATACAAAGGAGGGGATGCATCTTCCTGATTCTTCGACTCGCTCCTGCGTCGCTCGCTCAGAATGACAGAAGAAAATTCCCTGCGGTCGCTCGGAATGACAGGAGTCCATTCGTTGTGTTCGCTTAAGGTGCCAGCAGAGGGATAAACATTATCAAAAAGATAACGAACTTCTATCCCCCCATCAACAGCTTCCGCACAATACCAGAAATCGCCTTCCCATCGGCTTTTCCAGCCAACTGCTGAGAAGCCATACCCATCACTTTACCCATATCTCCCATTCCACTCGCGCCACTTTTTGTCACGATCTCCGTTAACACTTTTTCCAACTCCGCAGCATCCATTTGAGCGGGTAGGTATTTCTCAAGGATCGCAATTTCTTCTTTTTCCTTAACCGCTAAATCCTCCCGACCTTGTTTGGTATAAATCTCTAAAGACTCTTTTCGTTGCTTCGCCAATTTTTGCAATAGCTTAATTTCTGATGCTTCATCAATATCCTTACCACTACCATCAGTTTTCATTAGCGTGATGGCTGTTTTGACAGCGCGGATGGTTCGGAGAGCTGGTTGATCTTTAGCTCTCATTGCTGTTTTTAAATCATCGTTTAATCGTGATTCTAAAGACATAATATTATAATTTGAATTAAAAATTTCGTGTAGCGCTTTGATCTATTTTCCTGATCAAAAAACTACTGATTGTATTTGTAACAGTTCTGTGGTAGGAAAGTTCCGATAGCAGAGCGTTGCTAAAAGTTTAGCGATTTACTTTCCCTTTGATCTAATTTCGTCTATCTTTTGGGTCAACCAAATAAACTCTTCTACGGACAGTTGTTCTGGTCTGCGTTTGAAAAATTCATCGTCTAAAAAAGGATCACCTTTAATATAGGCCTTCATTGTGTTACGCAGCATTTTTCGACGTTGACCGAAGGATTGTTTGACAATTGCTTTGAATAAATTTGGATTACAATCTAACTTTTGATTTTCTTTTCGTTCTAAGCGAATAACAGCAGACTGAACCTTTGGTGGCGGATCAAACTCCATTCTATCTACCTCAAATAAATACGTGCAGTCGTAATAAGCCTGCATTAGAACACTAATAACTCCATATACTTTCGATCCTGGCTTAGAGGCAATGCGCTCTGCTACTTCTTTTTGAAACATACCAACCAACTCTGGCACTCTTTCTTTCACTTCCAACATTCTAAAAAGAATCTGACTTGAAATATTATAGGGGAAGTTTCCAATAATGGAGAAGTCTTGCCCTTCGAATAATTCGGTCAAGTTCAATTTCATGAAATCGTAAAAAATGATCTTATCTTCGATTGTGGGGTAGTTGGTTTTGAGATAGACCACCATATCGGGGTCTGCTTCGACCGCCTTAAACTGGAAGGGCATGTCCAATAAATATTTGGTCAACATTCCTTTTCCTGGTCCGATTTCCAGTACATTGTGTTCTGAGCCTTTGAATACCAGACTATTTGCGATATCCTCCGTAATTTGCTCATTACGTAGAAAATGTTGACCATATGATTTTTTAGCTCTCATTCTGTATCTTAGCGCGAGTTTTAGAAGATCTTTATTGAAACCTTCTGTCAAAATAAGGGTAAAGATGATTCTTTATTGTTATAAAGACACAATATAAAATAACAAATGAATAAAATAAAAGTAGGAATTAGTGTCGGAGATATTAATGGTGTAGGCTTAGAAGTCATTCTTAAATCCCTTTCTCAGAACATCACGGATTTTTGTACACCTGTTATTTATTGTTCTACCAAAATTGTGGCTTACCACAAAAATATAGTCGGGATAGACTCTTTTCAATTCAATAGCACCTCCTCCGCCCATAATGTACGCCATGGGCGGATCAATGTTGTCAACTGTTGGCAGGATGACGTTACCATCACTTTAGGAAAATTATCAGAAATCGGTGGGAAGTATGCTCGCATCTCATTGGAACAAGCTACTAATGACTTGCAAGAGGGATTAATTGATGCTTTAGTTACCGCACCTATCAATAAGAAAGCGATGCAAATGGCAGGCTTTAAATATCCTGGGCACACGGAGTTTCTAACAGATCGTTTTCAGGCTAAAGACAGTTTGATGCTAATGGTTAGTGAGGGTTTGAGGGTTGGATTGGTTAGTAATCATTTACCAATAAAAGATGTAGCAGCGGCCATTACCAAAGAGCGAGTGATGAATAAAATAAAATTAATGCATCAAACCCTCAAAAGAGACTTCGGTTTCGAAAAACCAACCATTGCTGTTTTGGGGCTTAATCCACATGCAGGAGACGATGGAGCCATTGGAAGTGAAGAAGAAGAGATCATTCGGCCCGCGGTAGTGGAAGCTAAGAAAAAAGGAGCTATGGTATTAGGGCCTTTTGCTGCTGATGGTTTCTTTGGTTCGGGGCAACATAGAAAGTATGATGGGATTCTTGCGATGTACCATGATCAAGGTTTGGTCGCTTTTAAGTCATTGGCATTTGGCTCAGGAGTAAACTTTACTGCGGGATTACCACATATTCGTACTTCTCCAGACCATGGAACTGGTTATGACATTGCCGGTACCAATTCAGCAGATCATCATTCTTTCTTACATGCACTCTACCTAGCACTCGATGTGAGTAGGGATAGAAAAGAATACGACCGATCACATAGCGATAAAGTTTCGAAGAGTGTGAAAACTTCTGAGTGATCACAACAAACGTTACTACATTAGCCTTATAAAAAACGGTCAATTCTATTGCTAAGAGTTGACCGTTTTTTGTGTAAACATACTATTACACCTTTCTAACAATACATCTACCTTCTTGGCTTACGTGCCACCCGCATCTTTCCTCTCATCACTTGCAAATGATTGTCATCAACTTTTCTAACCGCTAATTCTTTTTCTGTCTTTGGCAATTCCGGCTTCGAAGACTGTATGTTTGAGAAGCTGTTGATTTGATAATTAGGTGGTGGTAAAATCTTTGTTGTGTTCGTTGTAACGACTTGTTGTTCTTGAACTAGGACATCTTCATCCTCTTCGTCAAACGCAGTAGGATCATTGTTATAAACTACCACCTCTTCTTTTTCTATTTTTTCCACTGTTGCTACTCTATTGTCATTTCTATTATAGCCTTCAATACTTACGGCCGCTGGTGGCGTTTCAGCTTCTACCTTTTGCACTTCATTTTCCTCGACGACCACTTCTGACGTTGAAGTCATTATCTGAGTAACGGTAGAAGAAACTATTAAATCTGTTGTGGCTTCCTGCTGTACTATTGTTTGAGGCATAGGTTCTGGAGCTGGTAAATGAAAAACAGGAGCACTAATCACTGGAGGAGTTACCTCGTCATATTTTGTCAAATTGTACTTTTCGATGGTACGAATAAGCTTAGTATCGTAATTTGGATCAGTCGCGTAGCCACAAGATTTTAAACCTTTTGACCAATTGATATAATCGGTTCTATCGAAAGTAAAAAGCGTTTCATATCGTGCACCTTCTACCAAAAAATTAGTGTGGTCTATGTAGGAATCCTCTACACTATTGTACACCCTAAAACAAGACTTAACAAGAACCCCATTTTGAAAATCATCATCCTCAATATAGAAAGTGGGTCCCGTCCAATGAGACTTACACTTAATTCCAAAGTGATTATTAGACCCTGTCGATAACTCTCCTAAGCCCCAACTTGATTCATGAATGCCCTGTGCTAAAATAACACTAGCCGGAATTCCGCTCCGGTGCATTTCGCGAATTGCAATTTCATTATAAGTTTCTATATAACGAGTTACGTGTGGTGGATGATTCGCAGCGGTAGCAGCGAAGGTGTAGGTTGATGTAAGCAATAGCAAGCAAGCCATTGCGGGGAGCAATAGTGTTCTCATCGTAGTGTATGTTTTTGTTTTCTTGTGTAATAAACTCTCATGGCCCGAAACTTCTGTCCTCCGGAATAGTCTGTGCTTTTCTTATATCAAAAAAATTGCCATATGGTGATTTTTTTAATATATCCTTGAAAAAAACTGTGACATCAAAATGAGTGGTTTTATCGCTCCCTTTTCGAGAAGGACTGCTTCAATTGTCTTTATTCATCACGAAAGAATTAACAATTGGGAGGAAAAGAGGCAAAAAAACCCGACACATATGTAACAAAAATTAATTTGTTTTGTATCCTTATTTGGGAGCTTATACACTTAAGAAGTACCTAAGTAGCGAATAAAAAATATTTAGTTGCTACTGATACTCGGTTATGACCTAAATCTGCTCTTTATACCAAAAAAGAACACTATGAACCATTTTATTACAAAACCTTACCTCACTTTTCTATTTATATTTCTATTTGTCATGGAAGGCATTGCGCAAAGCAGTGTGGCTATTCCTATGGATAGTTATTACCAGGAGGCGCTCTCTTTGCACGATCAAGGTAATTATGCAGATGCGGAATCTTATTATGACATAACCATCTTTATGCAGGCAAACTGTGACAAGTGTTTATTCAATAGAGGCCTTGTTCGTGTGGAATTAGAGAAGTATAATAAGGCCTTGGCCGATTTCGATGCAGTGATCAGGATTAGCCCAACTGATTTAGAAGCATACGAACAAAGAGGACATCTGCGCTACCTTATTGGTGACATTGCTGGGGCTATTAGCGATTTGTCTGCCGTGATTAGTGGCAGTCCATCATCCGCGGCCTATACGAATAGAGGCGTTGCTTATCTTGATCAGAAACAATATCCAGATGCCATTCGCGATCTTAAAAATGGTGTTCAACTTGAGCCAACAGACGGAGAGGCGCGAAGAACACTTGGTGATGCTTTCTTTGCCATTAACCAGCCTATGGATGCCATTGATCAATATGACAAAGCGATCCAATTGAACGATAGAGATATTCTTGCTTATAACAATCGAGGGAATGCTTATCAATTAATAGGTAGGGATGAGGATGCATTGGCCGATTATGATTTTGCAATTAACTTGTTAGAAAATAGTTTCACTTACACCAACCGAGCAAAATACTGGATTAAAAAAGAGAACTATGAAAAAGCCCGAATTGATGGACGAGCTGCGAGTAAATTGGATTTCAATAATCCAGAAGCATACTATTGTGTGGGATTGGTAGAAAATGCTCTCGCGAATTATGAGTTGGCAGCAGAAAACTTCAACAAGGCAATTGCGCTTGACGCTAAACGAGCTGACTACTATAATGGGCGAGGTCTTGCTCTTTTTCAATTAAAGGAATATCGTGATGCGCAATCTGATTTCGAAACAGCATTAACACTCAATCCAGCAGATGCTGCTGCAAAAGATCGTATTTCTGATTGTTATCAAATGCAAGAAGGAAACACTGCCGTTGTTGCAGCGATGAAAATGGATGAAGAGATAGACGAAACGGAAGAGGAGGACGAAGAGGAATTTACAGAACGAGGTGTTAGTTTGGTTAGTTATTCTGTTATTGGTGAAAGGCCCGCTGTAGTGAAAGAGCATCAAACAATTATTCCTAAAAAAGAAAGAAGTTGGATGGCTGAAGAATTAGAAGAGCGTCTTCAGGTTCAATCGTACAACAAACCAATAAACAAAAACAATAATATCACAAATTCCTTTCAAAACAAAATTCAACATCCAGTAGGGGAGGTCTTTACGGAGCGAGGAATTAATTTGGAAGCTCATCTAAATAAACTCCGACCAGAAAACAGCACCACCTCTTCTGCCGATCAAGCTTTACAACATTTGGATATGGCCAATAAGCATTTACAAATAAAATGGTACGATCAAGCTATTCAACAATATACCGCTGCTTTGGATGCGGATGCGAGTTTGAAGGAGGCGTATTATAAAAGAGCACAGTGCTATATGCTGACCAAATCCAATGATCTGGCCATTACAGATTTAAATGAGTACTTACTGATCGCTCCAAAAGATGCAAATGCCTTTAATGACCGAGGTACCTTACATTTTCGCACTGGCAATATTTTTGGAGCAATAGAAGATTATAATGCAGGTTTGATCCTTGACCCCCAGCATGTCATGCTATATAGTAATAGAGGAAGATGGCACATGTTCATGGGATATTTCACAAAAGCAGTGAAGGATTTTACAAGAGCTCTTGAATCTGAGGAAGCACAGGCAGATATTTATTATCAAAGAGGCTTAGCTCATTTTGAACTACAGCAATATTCTTTTGTTATCTCAGATATGAAGGAAGCGATCAATAAAAGCAATATCAAGCGTTATGAATATTACTTCCTAAGTGCCAAGGCCCAGCTTATTTCGCTGGAATTTGAGGAGGCTTTAAATAATTTCAACAAAACCATTGAATTGAGCCCAAGATTTGCGGAAGGCTACATGTATCGGGCGGTCACTTTCCGTCAATTGGATATGAAGCAGGAAGCTTGTGAAGACTATAGTATGGCCGCTGGCTTAGGCTTTAAAGCCATCAGTGAAGAAGGTGTTTTGAGATACTGTGAGGAGTAAAGGTTTTAAGCTCAAAGACAAACTCAAATCCCATAATCCGAAGGTGGTACGCTGATAACTTACGAAAGGAGGCCATTGAAATTGCATTTAAGGATGGGCTGAAAAAGAAGGAATAATGTACAATTAGAAAAAATCGCTACTTTTGGGGCAATAATCTAACTGTAAAGTGCTTTTAAATTTGTGGTAAACCGTCTACTGATAAAGGGAGTTTAACACATCAGTAATTTTAAATAAATATAAAGAGTTGATTATGAGAAACAACGCAGAAAATAAGTCTCGTTATAGTGATGAGGATCTTGCAGAATTCGAACAACTGATTGACAACAAACTGGCAGAAGCTAGAGAACAGCTGAATTTTTATCTTTCCCAGCTTTCCCAATCTACTGATGTTGTTGACAACAAATCTCGTGGCATAGATGATGCTACAGGAACTGCAGAAAACGAACAAAATACAAAAATGGCTGCTCGTTTACAGAAGCATATTAAGCATCTGGAGAATGCCAAAATCAGAATCTTAAATAAGGTATATGGTGTTTGCCGCGAGACGGGAACCCTGATTTCTAAGGAGCGTTTACGAGCTGTTCCACATGCTACTTTAAGTATTCAGGCGAAGAAGAAGTAGGAAATTACCAAAACAAAAACACCTCTAACTTGAGTCGATCTCTTAAAGTTTCCCTAATTGTAATTCTTGTATTGGTTTTAGACCAAAGTTTAAAAATTTGGGTAAAAACCAATATGGCCTATGGCGATGAAATACCATTGCTGGGGCTCGATTGGGCCATGCTCCACTTCGTAGAAAACCCAGGGATGGCTTTTGGTCTAAAGATCGGAGGAGACTATGGCAAATTAGCCCTTAGCCTTTTCAGGATAATGGCAGTGATCTTTCTTTTCTATTTCATTTACAAATTGATCAAGGCTAATGTTTCTTTTGGATTACTCACTAGCTTTGCCCTCATATTGGCAGGTGCGCTCGGCAATATTATAGATAGTGCCGTATATGGGTTGGTTTTTTCTGAATCGCCCTATCATGGAGGTATTGCACAGCTCTTTCCGGAAAACGGTGGCTATGCAGGTTTTTTACATGGCAAAGTAGTCGACATGTTGTACTTCCCTGTAGCAGAGGGCTTTTTTCCACATTGGTTTCCTTTTTGGAGTGGAGAGCATTATTTGTTTTTCCGCCCTGTTTTCAATTTAGCAGATACTGCTATTACAATTGGCGTATTGAGTATCTTGCTCTTTTACCGAAGTTTCTTCGGGAGTGATTTTGAAGAACCTCAACCGGTAAAGAAGGAAGATTTAAGCGTTCCAATGACTGAAGAGGCTATTGTAAAGGCGGAGGAAACGAGTCTGGATGTACCTATTGATGAAACAGAAAAGCCCTCTTTGCCTTCAGAGGAGGCTCCATTGGAGGAATAGGGGAACTAAGTCATAAAACACAACAATAATATTTCGATTTATTTGGATGATGTTATGACGGTGTGCAACTAATTATACGCCTCTCCGTTTTATATAAAGTGCAACACAAAGCAGTGCAAATTATCTTAGCGAGGACTATTTTAAATTAATGTAAAATAAAAAGGCTCAGGCCTTGACCCTTAGCTAAAAAAAAACATATATTTGCGCTTCGATATGGTCGCGTGGCCGAGTGGCTAGGCAGTGGTCTGCAAAACCATCTACAGCGGTT
>CAZDTI010000027.1:0-35800 GCA_964508085.1 uncultured Saprospiraceae bacterium
CCTTTTCGCTCATTCTTATTAGATATCAAACAAAACATTTTTAAACAACTTCTAAAAGTATAAATTCCTTTAGGTTCGTATTTGATATTGTACCAAAAATTGTAGTAGCCCGCTTTTTCCTTTCCCCTTTTTTCCTTAACAATTACTTTTCCATCGGGATTTAGAATTTTAAATACATGTATTTTTGTGTCTTCTGGTAGTCTATACTCTACCAGAAATTTATCGGTATCAAAGTTCCCTCCTATTGATAATTTAGGCTTGAAGTCAGGAGTATTACTTGGGTTGACTACTTCAGGTTCTCCGACAGCTTGGCCGAATCCAATACCAGAAAAGGTAAATAACAAAAGAACAATAAATATTGATTTTAACTTAGTTTTGTTTTTCATAAAAAATAAAATTTTGATTAAAAAAGATTAACCCAAATATAGGTGCAAATTATTGAGTAAACAAAATATAGCGATCTTTAGTTGTTAGATTTTATTCCGCTTAGTTTTGGTAAAAGAGGGAACCAATAACAAGCAGGGAACAAATCCTATTCTTTCTTTTTTATCCTTATCTTTGTAGTCTGAAAAAGGTAAGTATCCATGAAGAAGAAAAAACTATACAACAAGGTTAACAAAGAAGAACTAAAGCAACAACTGCTAGAGAGCAACGAAGAACGTACCACTCTGTCCTTTTACCGCTACGCCAATATCACTGATGTCCAAGCTTTTCGCGATCAGCTTTTTGCGGAATGGTCAGACCTCGGAGTCTTCGGTCGTATCTACGTAGCCTCCGAGGGAATCAATGCACAAGTCTCTTTACCGACTACTAATCTGGAAGCTTTTCGGAAGCAACTATATGCCTTCCCATTTATGGATAATACCCGTTTGAACATCGCAGTAGATGATGACGGAAAATCCTTCTACGTCTTAAAAATAAAAATTAGAAATAAGATTCTCGCAGACGGTTTGAACGACGATACTTTCGACGTGACCAACAAAGGCGTACACCTGAATGCAGAGAAATTCAACGAAATAACCTCCGATCCCAACACCGTGCTCGTAGACATGCGTAATCATTACGAGAGTGAAGTCGGACATTTTGATACGGCCATTACGCCGGATGTAGAGACCTTCAGAGATTCTTTGCCCATTATCGAAAAAATGCTGGAAGAAGATAAGGATAAGAACTTGGTGATGTATTGCACCGGAGGCATTCGTTGTGAAAAAGCATCGGCTTATTACAAGCACAAAGGATTTAAAAATGTTTTCCAATTGGAAGGTGGGATTATCGAGTATGCGCGACAGGTAGAAGCACAGGGCTTGGAAAATAAATTCAAAGGCAAAAACTTTGTCTTCGATGAACGGATGGGTGAACGGATTTCAGAAGAGGTTATTTCCAAATGTCATCAATGCGGAGCGGCTTCTGACAACCATGTCAACTGCGCCAATGATGCTTGCCATATTTTGTTTTTGCAATGTGAGAATTGTGGAACCACTTATGAAAATTGCTGCTCTGATAAGTGCAAAGACTTTATACAGCTGCCCGAAGAAGAGCGGATTGAATTGCGGAAGACGATGGTTTTTAATGGAACGAAGTTTGGGAAGGGACGATACAAGGCGGCGCGTGGTGGTGGGTTGGAGATGGAGTGAAAGGGTGTTTGTTCATCACCATTTTCTATCTCTAAAATACAAAAGGGCGTTAGCCCTGGCTGCGTTTGTAGAAAGAAAAACAGAAGGTTTTCATAGGAGCATAGCTCCGGCCACGTTAGTCCAGCAAAGTGATGCGTTTTTCGCGTTGCCAGAGCTACGCTCTTATAGGTAGATTAATGTGCTTGTGTTACAAACGCTGCCGGAGCTATGCTCCTTAAAAAATAACCTAGTTAATCAACTCCGCCTCCAACTCCTCCAAACTCTTCCCCTTCGTCTCCGGCATCATAAACAGCGTAAACAACAACTGCAAAACCATAAAGCCCGCAAAAAAGGCAAAAATAGGCCAAGGATTATCTCCGAATATCCCTTCCTTCTCATCTAAAAACATAGGCGTAAGCAAGGTAATTAACGCCGCAAAAACCCAGTGCACACCACAGCCAAAAGACTGTCCACTTGCCCGCACTTTTGTGGGGAATATTTCTGCAATAAAGACCCAAATAACCGCACCCTGTCCAATGGCATGAGAAGCCACAAATAGCAAAATAAAGAACAACAAAAAAGCGGAACTAGCAGGCGCATAAAAAGCATAAGCCACCATGCTCAAACTTAGAATGTAGCCCAAAGAACCATAAATCATCAATTGCCGTCTACCGGCTCTATCAATTAAGTACATTCCTAACATTGTAAATACAAGGTTGACGGCTCCAATGGAAATCGAACTCATAAGCGAATCTTTACTAGCCAAGCCAGCACGTTCCAAAATTTCTGGAGCATAGTACAATACGAAATTAATCCCAGATAATTGATTGAAGAAAGCCAGCAAAAATGCTAAAGTAATCGGCTTGGAATAACGACCACTCCAAAAGCTAATCTGGACATTCTCTTTGACGGAATTCTTAATATTCTCAACAGCAGCCGATACATCCACAATGCCCAGAGAAGATAAAATGGAACGAGCACCAGCTTCATCTCCTTTTTGCAAAAGCAACCATCTCGGACTATTGGGAACACCTAATACCATAAAGCAATAAATAATCGCTGGGATGGCTTCAACCCCCAGCATGAGTCGCCAATCCATATCGCCACCAACACCTTTTAGTAAGTAGTTGCTGAAAAATGCAACGAAGATCCCAAAAACAATCATGAATTGATAGCGAGCCACTAAACTACCACGGCGATCGGCAGGCGCTATTTCAGAAAGGTAAGTCGGCGCAGCTACGGATGAGGCACCAACGCCAATTCCACCAATAAATCTGAAAAAGGAAAAGAGGTAAGGGTCATTTGCAAAAGCAGAACCTAAGGCGGAAACGGTATAGAGTACACCTATCCAAAAGAGGGTTTTCTTTCGACCTAATTTATCACAAGGAGGGCCACCGAACAAAGCGCCAATTACTGTCCCCCACAAAGCCATGGACATAATGAAAGTGCCATGAAACAGCGGAGAGGTTTGCCACAATTCTTTGATCGGTAAGTTGGCTCCCGAAATCACTACGGTATCAAAACCAAAAAGGAAGCCGGCCAATGCTACGGTGGCAGACCAGTAGGAGAGTTTGTTCGCTGACATGTCGTTTGTTCGTTTTGTTTTACAAAATTCTAATATAAAAGCTTCTTTTCACATCCGTATATTTTAAAGGAAATAATCAGAATATCCCCCTCAGAATTAACAAAACAAGGCTATTTTTTCTATCTTTCCGACTTGTCAATTTTGACCATGTTACTTGTTGGCTATGCTATTTTTAGTAGAGTATGAGCTGACACAAAACCTTAAAATTAAAAATTATGGGATTATTTTCATTTTTCAAAAATGCAGGTGCGAAACTTTTTAACAAAAAAGAAAAGGCAGTTGAAGCAACAGCGGCAGCTCCTGAAATGACTAGAGAGCAGGCTTTAGCTGCTGAGGTAGCTCGTTTGGGAATTGCGGTAGACGGATTAGACGTAGAGCTTTGTGAGCAAGTTATTGTAAAAGGCCGAACGGCTACAAATGCTGATAGAGAGAAGATTATTCTAGCTTTAGGAAACGTAGAAGGGGTTGGTTGCGTAGAAGACCACATAGAGGTTGAGAACCCAGAACCAGAAGCTGTTTTTTACACAGTAAAGAAAGGAGATTCTCTGTCTTTGATTTCAAAAGCACAGTATGGAGATCCAATGAAGTACCAGCAAATTTTTGAAGCGAATAAGCCAATGTTGTCTCACCCGGATAAGATTTATCCAGGACAGACTTTGCGTATCCCACAAGCGTGATGCAATTGCTTTAGGTGCGCTGCGAAATAGTGCGTTTTAAAAGCACGCAGAGGCCGCAGAAAACGCAGAGCTATCGTATCGCGATTACTCTCTGTGTTCTCTGTGCACTTTGTGTGAGCAATTACACTAAAAAGAGAACGCATCTAACGCGGGTTTAAATCACACGGAGGCCACAAAGAGTACAGAGCTAACGTGTTTTCTCGCGATCGCTCAGCGGACTCTGCGCTCTCTGCGTGATGCAATTGCGATAGGGGAGAACGCTGCGAAAAAGCTCATTTGCAAAATAACTCAAAAAGTACAAAATCACACCTTCCAACGAAAAGAAGCATGTCCAAGAAGCAACCATCCAAGAAAAAGTCAAAAGACAAGTCAGTACCCAAAAGTGCTGCAACTAAGTCTGCTAAACTTTTACCCTCTTTCTTCTACAATACGAAAGTGAATTGTTGGATTATTCTTGCATTTGGCTTTTTGTTATACGCCAATACCCTTACACATGAATACACTCAGGACGATGCCATTGTTATCTATGACAATATGTACACGACTCAAGGTGTTGCAGGGATTCCGGGGTTGTTGAAGTACGATACCTTCAAAGGTTTTTTTAAAGTGGAAGGAAAAGACAAACTTGTATCCGGAGGACGTTATCGTCCTTTTACGCCTTTGATGTTTGCGATAGAATGGCAATTGTTCAAACGTCCAAAGAAAGACGACAATGGCAAAGTTGAAAAAGACGCCAATGGAAACACCCTTTATCAAGCTTATTTCATCGGCCACTTTATTAATGGCTTGCTCTATGGTCTGACAGGGATCGTGTTGTACTTATTATTGTTGCAAATATTAGTGTCGCGTTTCGGAAAAGATTTTGCCTGTTTTGTGGCCTTACTTACAAGTATTATTTTTATTGCTCACCCCATTCATACGGAAGCGGTTGCGAATATTAAAGGGCGTGATGAGATTATGACATTGTTAGGAAGTTTAGCCGCGCTTTATTATTCCTGGCGAGCATATAAAGAAGAAAAAACCATTTTCAGTATTATTGCCGCCATCCTTTTCTTCATCGCATTATTGTCAAAAGAAAATGCCATAACCTTTTTAGCAGTAGTGCCACTGACCTTTTACTTTTTTAGTAAAGCAGACTTTGGTGCTATCGCAAAACATACTGCCCCTTTATTTGCTGCAGCGATTGTATTCTTAGCCATTCGTTTTAGTATTTTAGGTACTTCTATGGGGCCACTGAGTATGGAGTTAATGAATAACCCCTATCTAAAAATCGAAGGAAATCAATGGGTTCACTTTACTGCCGGAGAAAAGATGGCAACGATTATGTATACTTTGGGCTATTACGTAAAATTACTGTTGGTGCCTCATCCTTTGACTCACGATTATTATCCGCGTCATATTGATATTATGAGTTTTGGGGACTGGCAAGTTTTACTAAGTCTTGCTTTTTATGGGGTTATAGGCTTCTTTGCAGTTCGAGGATTGGCTAAAAAAGATCTAATCAGTTACGGGATTTTATTTTTCCTTTTGACGACTTCTATTATTTCTAACATTGTATTTCCGGTAGGAACGAATATGTCGGAGCGTTTCATGTTTATGCCTTCTGTTGGTTTTTGTTTGATACTAGCAGTGTTGGCTTGGCGATGGGCTGCCCAAAAAGATAAATTGGGTAATTTGCAAATGGTAATGGGGGTAGCTGCAATTTTTATTGTATTGCTTAGCGCAAAAACGGTAATGAGGAATATGGTTTGGAAAGATAATTACACCCTATTTACCACAGATATTAAAACCTCCCAGAATTCTGTAAAGTTGCTAAATGCGGCAGGTGCAGAAACGAGCATTAACGCGGCAAAGAAAACGAATGAAGCCGTTCGAAATAAAGAACTACAAGAGTCGCTTGTTTACTTAGAAAGAGCTGTCGAACTTCATCCAACCTATAAAAATGCTTTTCTACAATTGGGTAACGTAAACAACTACCTAAAAAATTACGACAAGTCGATTCAATATTATCAGAAAGTGCTTAGCTTAGATCAAAATGATCAAAACGGGTTCAATAACCTTGGGATCACTTATCGCGAAGCTGGAAAGTTTTTTGGCGAAAAAGGGAACATGCAAAAAGCGATGACCTATCTGAAAAAAGCAGAAGAAATGCGACCGGATGATTATGAAGTACTTCGCTTATTAGGAGTCGCCAACGGAGTATCAGGCAATCATACTAAAGCAATTGAGTTTTTCACAAAGGCGACTCAAGTGCAACCCAACAATGCAGATGGATTCTGGAACCTGGGCAATGCTTGGTATTACGCTGGCGATGAGGCCAAGGCCAATCAATTCAGACAAAAAGCCTTGGAAATGGATCCTGAAGTTGGGAAAAAAGGAGGAAAGTAAGCCAACGTAAATTATTAACTGTTAACTTCCCACTAGCGTGTTGAAGGAAACGTGAACTGCTAACTACCAAAGAATGCACGAAACCTTAGAGATAAAAGAATCAGCATCAGGACATATGAAACCAGCAAGAATAATAGGGAAGTACACCGGGGCAGAAAAGGGACCAATGGTGATTATAGTAGGAGGAATGCATGGTAATGAACCGGCTGGACCGAATGCGCTAAAAAAGATGTTCGATATGTTGGCGGTAGAACCAGACCACAATCCAGCTTTTCGTTTTAAAGGTTGCCTTTTGGGATTACGTGGGAATACTCGGGCGATTAGTAAAAATTTACGGTTTGTAGATCGTGACCTCAACCGGATTTGGACAACGGAGCATGTCGAAAAAATGAAAGCAGCTCCAATTGTAAAATTGAAAAATGAAGATTTGGAATTGCGGGAAATGATTGATTTGATTGAGGCCGAAATCGCGAGTTACCAACCTGATGAAATTATATTGTTAGATTTACATACAACTACTGCTCATGGTGGTATTTTTTCTATCCCCGCAGATACAAATGCAAGCCTCGATGTAGCGGTAGAATTGCACGCACCAGTAATCATTGGTTTGTTAAAAGGAATTGAAGGTACTTTGTTACATTACTTCCGAACAGAAAATATTGGTGTAGAAACCTGTTCGGTGGCTTTCGAATCCGGACAACATCAAGAGGAGCTTTCTGTAAACCGAGCCATCGCTGCTATTACCAATTGCTTGCGAACCGTCGGCTGCGTCCAGGCAGAACATGTGGAAAATCGGCATGATGAATTACTAATTACTTACTCTAAGGATTTGCCGAAAGTGGCGGAGTTGATTACTGTTCATCAAATTAAAAAAGGAGATGACTTCCAGATGGCACCGGGTTATTCCAACTTTCAAAAAGTGAAAAAGGGAGATTTATTGGCGAAAAATCGTCATGGTGATATTCTTGCTCCTGAGGAAGCCTTGGTTTTGATGCCGCTCTATCAACCTCAGGGAGACGATGGTTTCTTTTTGATCCGGGAGGTGGAAGGGAATTATTAATAGGTCTAATATATAATAGCGTATTACGAACAAAAGATTGTCATTCCGAGCAGCCTGCTCTGAGCTTGTCGAATGGGAGCGCAGCGAGTCAAGGAATACACTCTACTCAAAAACAATAAAAATGATCAAGAAAATCCTAAAATGGTTGGCCATCCTCATCGGTGTATTAATCATAGGAATCGTCATTGCAGGATTGATAATGAACGAATCCAAACCTACTGGAATCACCGGCCCCGCCGCCGATGCATTGGCAAACAAAATGCTCACCGCCATCAATAAACCCGCTTGGGATAAAACCAAATATGTCAACTGGACTTTCAAAGGAATGCACACCTTCCTTTGGGATAAAGAACGTCATTTCGTTCGAGTTCGTTGGGGATCAAATGAAGTCTTGCTGCATACCAAATCCGTAACAGGAAAAGCTTTTGTTAATGGAACTGAAGTGACTGGCGACGAGGCAAATAAACTCGTGCAAGATGCTTGGAGTTTCTTCTGCAATGACTCCTTCTGGCTCAATGCGCCCGCTAAAGCTTTTGATCCGGGAACTAGCAGAAGTATTGTTAAAAACAAAGATGGCAGTGAGGACTTGATGGTTTCCTATTCTTCTGGAGGCGTAACGCCTGGTGACAGTTATCTGTGGATATTAGATGATTCGGGTTTGCCAACCGCTTATAAAATGTGGGTGGACATTATTCCAATCGGTGGCTTTGGCGCGACTTGGGAGAAATGGGAAAGCTTGCCAACAGGAGCTAAAATTTCTACCTTTCACAAGTTGACGGGTTTGAGCTTGGATATCTCAGATTTGAAAGCGGGAATGGATGGACGGGCAGTAGGAGAGGAAGGAGATCCGTTTAAGCCTTTGACGAAGTAAGGTACACGTACCTATTTGCGAATTTAAATCACGCAGAGGCCGCAGAGTAAACGCGAGTTTTGTAGTGGTCTTTTGCGCTCTCGGTGTGAGGAATGTCGCATTATTTGTACGGCCAGAATTTGCGTTTTTTATAGTGTCTTTGCTCTGCGACCTCTGCGACCTCTGCGGCCTCTGCGGCCTCTGCGTGAGGAATTCCTCGCGATAGTCCCAGCTTAAGCACCTCCTGTGCCTAGTCAATAGTAAACATCAACTCCCCCTCCTCCGAAAATTTCTTATTAAAACGATACCCATTCACCTCCAACGATTCTAGCCCTTTGACGGTTTTGATTTTGTTTTTCACAATCAAATGTGCCATTCTCCCTCTCGCTTTTTTCGCACTGAAAGAAATAACCTTATAAGTCCCTTTTCTATTTTCCTTAAAATGGACATTGACAATTTTGCCCGCCAGCTTATCTTTTTTTACGGAGTGGAAATACTCTTTGGAAGCCAAGTTCAAAACAACCTTACTTTTGCTTTCTGCCAAATCATCGTTGATGTTTTCGGTAATCTGGTCTCCCCAAAATTCATAGAGATTTTTATTTCGGCCTACTTTTAATTTTGTCCCCATTTCCAAGCGATAAGCCTGCATCAAATCCAAAGGACGTAGAATGCCGTAAAGACCAGAGAGAATACGAATATGCTTCTGTGCGAATTTCATTTGTGTTTTGTTGAAAGCACTGGCCTCCAAGCCGGTATACACATCACCATTGAAAGTATGAATGGCTGGTTTTGCATTTTCAGTCGTGAAAGGAATGCTAAAACTTTTATATCTGGCTACGTTCAGCTGCGCGATATTATCGCTGATGCTCATCAGTTTCTTTAATCCATTTGCAGAGGTCTTTTTCAACTTGTTTACCAATACCGCAGATTGTTCCAGTGATCTGGGCATACTGGTATCTTTCGTTTCAACGGGATCCAGGTTTAAACTTTTAGCTGGAGAGAGGAGTATGATCATTTTTATTATTTTTTCTTTTTCTTAGAACAACAAGAAAAGCCTTCTGTTCATTCGTTTGTAAAAATAAGTATTCTGTTTTACTTCCAGCGCCTTAAAGCAGACATCTTTGTTTATTGTTTTATTAGGTAAGCCATTGGCTTAAAAAACATATCTTTGCAATCAAATTAAAGTGCTTCGCTAATGGGATGATAAATATGACAAAACTCAATAAGCAATCTTCTTTTTTTCTAACCATAGGAATTCTCTTATTGTTTTTTTATGCTTATTCCTTTCTTATTCCTGTACTCTTTTTGTGGTGTGGACAGGCGATTAGTGGCACTTGCTTTATACTCACCAGTTTTCTGACTATAGGAAGTTCCTTTTTCATTGTTCAGGGATTTCAAAACCCAAAGCCATTCATTTTGTTGGGGTACAATTTGTTACTTGCAATGATCGTCTTCTTTTCGGCCTTCGTCTCGCTCCAGTTTTTGGATACGACTTACGATGGACAAACGTACCATCTAGAAGCCATTATGAGTTTGGTGAAGGGTTGGAATCCAATTTGTCCAGGAAGTTCCCGCGTTGAGACTTCCTTATGGACTTCCATTCATTATCCAAAAGCCTCTTGGTATGCAGCGAGCAATATGATCGCCTGTTTTGAAACTATTGAAATAGGAAAGACCTATAATTTGTTATTGCTATTTTCTTCTTTTTTTATTTCGCTGGTTGCGGTAAAAGAAATATTTAATTTTAGAACTGGGTTGACGATTTTTTTAGCGACCTTAATTTCTTTAAATCCGATTTCCGGAAATCAATTTCTGAGTTTTTATTTAGATGGACAAATTGCAAGTTTAATTATTATTTTATTCGGTCTTTTTTTATTGTTTTTCAAAAAATGGCCAGGGAGTATTTTGTTAGGAAGTATGTTTTTTGTGGTAATCGCTTTAATTAATCTAAAATTCCCATCGTTGGTTTTTGCCGTTATTTTTTGCGCAGGGTTTGTATTGTTTTATTTATGGAAAAATGATTTTAAAGAAAAACTAAAATTTCCAACTATTTTTGGAATTGTATTTTTAATAGGTAGTTTTTTTATTGGTTATAGCCCATATTTTATAAATGTGTTTGAGTACGCTCATCCTTTTTATCCATTAAATGAAGTACACTTATTAGAAGGTGGAAATCAAGCAAATAATTTTAATGGAGCGAATCGATTTTATAAATTATTTCATTCCATTTTTTCTTACCAAGGTTGCGTAATGGGTGATGATGATACTGTTCTAAAAAATCCATTTATCCAAGGGGTTATGCAGACCTATAAATTTCCAGATACCCGCATTGGAGGTTTTGGTCCTTATTTTAGTTTGATTGTATTATTTTCTGTTTTTTTGGCTGTACTATTAATGCTGTTTAAAGAAAATAAAAAGATCAAAAAAAACGCACTTTATATCTTTTTAGTAATTCTTAGTAGTATTATTGTTCATCCTGAGTCTTGGTGGGCAAGATATATCCCACAGTTGTATTTAGTTCCGATTGTCTTGTTATGTCTTTCTTTTGTTAGTAAAAGTAAAGTGGTGAAGTATGCGGGTGGAGTATTATTAATAATAATGGCCATAAATCAAATAATGCTCTCTCGTTCTTATATTGAGCATAATATAAAAGAGACGAGAATGGTGCGAGTGCAACTAGATAGCATGAAAAAAGGATTTACCACGATTTATTTATGTGAATTTTCCGCTTTGAGATATCGACTTGATGAATTGGATATTAAATATGACATCGTTGATGATAAAATGGAATTGCCTTGTGAAAATGCCGAGGTGCTTCGTGCTTGTACTTGTGACCCTCTTTTTTGTGTGGAGGGAAAAAATGGGCGAACCTTTGATGAATAGTTCACCCGATTGTATTTAAAGAAAGGCTTCTGATTTTACATTCGCAATTGGTTAGATCACTTAAATGTCCGTTGGATGTTTCCCTTTCGGAATCGTTATTGAATGTCTCGATCAGCACAAAATTGACCAACTCTAAGCCGGAACTTTGTTATTCTCTGACTCCTAAAATAATATAATGTCCCAAAGTATAATATTCTTCAAATTTGTCGTCTCCAAAATACTACCAGAAGTATCTACTGCTGCTTTAGATTACCTTGCAGAAGGAACTACTATTAAAGAATTGAAAGCGAAAGAATACTTTATCAAAACAGAAAAAATACATCGGGAAATTGGCTTCGTCGCCAGCGGCTTAGTCCGAGGATATTTAATCAACGAAAAAGGCGATGTCATTACGACTAGATTCCTCAAAGAAGGCGGATTCGCAACACACTATAAAGCTTTTCTAAATCAAGAGCCAAGTCTGTATTATTTCCAATGCTTAGAACCGACAACCTTTGTTTGCTTCGACTATGAACACATTCAAAAAGGGTACAAAGAATTTCCTGAGTTGGAAAAATTTGGACGCTTAGTCGCTGAAAACATCATTAGGATTTTAGAAAACAGAATGGAAAGTTTTCATTTTAAAAACGCAGAAGAACGTTACTTGGATTTTATCAAGGCAAACCCTAACCTTTTCAATCGCGTTTCTCTAACGCACCTTTCTACTTATCTGGGCATAGCTAGACCTTCACTGAGTAGAATACGGAAAAAGTTAGGTTCTGCTTAAATTTTGTAACATAGGTTACAGGTAACATACGATTAGATAGTTGAAATTTGTATTGCTATTGAAGAACATTAAAATTTTAATCACAAAATCAAATCGTAATGAAGAAGTTAAAATTAATCAGTACACTATTCGTATTAACTTTACTTGTAACAGTACAATTACAGGCTCAAGAAGCACAGCCAACAGAAAGCAAGAAGTTTTACCTAAAACCTTATGGTGGTTTCATAGGTGTTCAGGATATGACCATTGATTTTGTTGATCAACAGTCAGTGACTCCAGTGAACATCAAGGCAGGCTTTGGTTATACCTCAGGAATCTCACTAGGCTATAATTTTACTAAAAACATCAGTGCTGAACTAGGCTGGGAATACAAAAAGAACTTCATAGAGGCCACAATAAACGACAGCACTTATGATGGGGATTACGCTTCCAATTTTATTTACTTAAATGCCATGTATCGATTTAGTACTGGCACTCGATTCACTCCTTACCTAGGGATCGGGGGTTCGTACATCGAAGAAGTCGATATGGATTTTGGATCAGGGGATTCGGAGTTTTCTTTTCAAAAGAATGGACAAATCGGAGTCCAGTTTTTGGCGGGGTTGGATTATGCGATATCGAATCGTTTGTCCATGAATTGGGAACTAAGAAACAACCGATTTTCAAACTTTGATCTTGAAAACGATAAGGACATGATGGTTACGGATTTGAAGTATAATCCGTTTGTGGTGAATATTGGTGTTAAGGTGAAGTTTTAGATATTAAATATAAACCAGGAAGAGCTGTGCTTCGATCGACTTTTGGCAGTCTAAGCACAGCTCTTCATTTTATAATCCTTTAAATAAATGAGGTCTTCTTTCTATTAAAGGCTTCGTTTCCTGACTCCTGAAATCGTCCATTCCAAAGCCACAAGCGGCACAATATCTTGCCTTTTTTGTTCTTAATGGCTTGCTGCAATTGGGACAATCTTCTCCATACTCCGCTATCAAATGATGCCAAATTGCATTGGCATTCGTTTCTTCAAATCCAGTCAATAATCGGTACATATCAATGAAGTACCTATGTCGTTCCTGGACTTTTGAAATTTTTCCTAACCAGTTATAGTTCTCTATACCTCGATTCTTAATTTCTTGTTCAACTATTTTCTTTCCTTCAGCTAATGCTTCTCTACATAGTTGAAACTCTTCTTTATCTAACATTGGGATGTCCATTTTGCATCGCCAGCACCATCTGATTTTCATGTTGTTTTATTTGTTCTTTTAAATTTCTTTTGTTTTAGGACACCTAAAAAAGAATAATCTCCTGAGACGACAAACAAGAGGTATCTTTTTTGTTTTGCCCCTTTTTATCAATATCTTCCAGCCCACGAAATCCTCCTCCTATGAAATACACGTTCTCCATCTTCTTCCTCCTCGTTCAACTAGCTTGCGGGCAAAACAATCTCCCCACAAAACAACCAACGGTAATCAAGAATCCTGTTGTTCACCCAATAGAAGTAGACGGGCTCAGTTTCGTTGCACCTCCCGGAAAATTCACAACCAAACCAATGGACGAAGTAAAAGCAGTGGGAGCTGATTGGATCGCTGTAATCCCCTATGCTTTCACGCGCCAGGGCGAAACCGAAGTCCACTTCAACAGCAACAGACAGTGGTGGGGCGAAAGACCGGAAGGCGTCATCGAAACCATTCAACGAGCCAATAAGGCAAATGTAAAAGTAATGTTAAAACCTCAGGTCTACTTTCCAGGGAGCTGGCCTGGTGGCCTCGACTTTGACAACGAATCAGATTGGGAAGCCTGGGAAAAGGACTATGGAAAGTACATCATGTCTTTCGTTCCCATTGCAGATAGTTTGAATGTGCCACTCTTTTGTATTGGAACAGAATTCAAGCAAAGTGAAGTGAAACGTCCTGATTTTTGGCGACAGCTTATCAAAGACATCCGCGCTCAATACAAAGGCAAACTCACCTATGCTTCTAACTGGGATTCCTACGGGAAAGTTCCCTTCTGGAAAGAATTGGATTATATAGGAATAGACGCCTACTTTCCATTACTAGATGAAAAAACACCAAGCCTTGAAATGCTAACTAAAAGTTGGAACAAATGGCTTGGAGAGATTAGAGCTGTACACAAAAGAGAAAAGAAACCGATTCTGTTTACGGAATTCGGTTATCTCAGCGTAGATGGTTGCAGCCATAATACTTGGGAATTGGAAGGGAAAGTTCGTAGTATGCCAATCAATGAACAAGCACAGGCAAATGCCCTGAATGCACTCTTCACCGTTTTTACAAAAGAAAAATATTGGGCTGGTGGGTTTCTATGGAAATGGTTCCCAAATATGAAAGGGCATGAAGGTTACCCTGCTCATGATTATACGCCACAAGGTAAGTTGGGGGAGAAAGTATTGCGGGATTGGTATAAAGCGGATGAAATCTCAGTAGAATAGGAGCAAGAAATTAAAAAGGGGAGCATCTACGCTGTCATTCTGAGCGAGGGAGGTACGACCGAGTCGAGGAATGAGCTTGCTCTTGTCGCTGAAAAAACCCTTTACATTTGAACAAGACCTTTTTTAACTTTAACTTTGGTTTTCAAAATTAATAACACCTGATATGAAAGCGATGTTCCCGATGTTGTTCTGCTTCCTTTTTTTATTCGCCTGCCAAAACGACACTACAACTGATAAGCAAAGTACGACTGATACCTCTTCTGCAGAACAAGAGAATGAAAAACCTTCCAACATTAATGCGACGGCCATCGATTATACTGCACTTTCCGCCTCCTATTGCAAATGTGCAGAACACACTGTAAGTATCAATGAAAAGCTAAAAACGCTTTCTAAAGGTAATGATAGTGCAGCTTTTGACGCCATGCTCCCTGAAGCAGACAAAGCCTTCAAAGATGCTATGGAATGTTGCCGAGATGCAAAATTCCAGCAGACGACTGGAAAGGTAGATCAGAAGAAATTATTTAAACCGCTAAAAGAGACTTGCCCGAATTTACCAAGCCAGCTAATGCTGAAAATGGTGACAGAGATTAAGTAGTAGTGGTGGGAGCTTTCTCTTCTTTTATAAACAACTGAACAAATAGTAGCATACCGATCCCTATCATAATAAAGACATCCGCGAAATTGAAAATCCCTGTTCGGAGATTACCAATGCCCATATTCATAAAATCCACTACATGACCATCGTTGAGGAAGCGATCCGCAATATTGCTAATGCCCCCACCAACCACTAAGCTAAAAGCAATGGTCGCCATTAGAGGCATCGACTTCGTATACAATAAATAACCAAACAAGCCCAAAAGGACTACAAGTGGTACGATCTTCAACACCCAGAAACTTAGCGTAGGACTTAGATCAGAACCTGAGCCTAAAAAAGCTCCGGTGTTTTCTGCATAAATGATTTTAAAGAAATTATTGAAGTATTCGGTAGGTACCTGATTTTTTACATTTTCAACGGCCCAGACTTTTGTCCATTGATCTACACCGACAGTGGCCAATACGATGAGTAGGATGGTTATTATTCTTTTCAAGTGTTTTTCTTTTTGGTGAAAATAGGAGGTAAAGGTAGAAATTTATTTCTTCAACTCGATGGTGTTAGCTCCAACACTCATTTCCACTTCATTTACTTGCACACTTAGAAAATCATAAGTTGACTGACAACCGCAAGGGTCAATATCAGACCAATCGAATTTAAAATTATCAATTAGGTAGTTTTTTCCAGTTGAATTGAGGCTGATTAAATAGGAATACTGCACAATTTCTAGTGTGCTAGATCCTGTCGGGTCTGGTCCAAATTTATTATTGTCACCGCCAATTACTATTTGGTACATCATCGAATCTAAATTACTTATGGTTTCTTCTTTTATAACTTGATCACTAATCTTGTCCTTAATGACAAACTCGACTTCTTTTAATTCTTGGCTTGTAAAGCAAGAAGAATCTGATTCGTCAACACAAAAGTTTATTGTAAATTGTGTTTGAGCATTTAAGTTCGGTGGTGGGCAGACAGGTGTAGGACACTCCTCTTTCTTAGTACAAGAACTGAAACAAAGAAGTATTATGATGATTTGATTTAAGAGAAGTTTGAGTTTCATGCTTTTGAATTTTTGATGTATTAGGAGTATCTGTTCAGTAAATTAGATTTGTCGGACTTCATCAAAAGGCCTCAAAGCCATCTAATGAACTTTTCAAAGTGAATTGCTGAATAGTTACTTTTCACTTTAAAAAATTACATTAAAAACGTCCTGATATTTACTCCATATCTTCTCCTCATACTCAAATGCATAATCTTCGGCATATTTTTCTCCTCTTGCCGAACGCTTCTTAGTCTTTGTTCTAAGCCTATCAATGTGATGCCCAATCTCATGTAAAAGGATGTGTAATAATTGGTATCCTTTTATTTGATCGTCATTGAATTCACAAAAATAATTATCGCCCTCTTTTTTTGATTTTATTCCAAGCCGTTCAAATAACTCTTTGTGCTCTTCGTAGTATTGTTTACTTACAAGGATATCTTGTTCTATCTCCCATGCTGATATACAAATTACGCCATTGTTGTTATAATACCCATCACAATTTGCTGTTACTCCCGAGATTAGAACGATCGCATCTAAATCTGTAGATACCTCACCCCAATTTGGAATTAATTGTAAAAATTTAAGAACATCTCTTTTTTTTAAAAAATGCTTATAGCCTTTCCCTGGTTTTTCGACATCGACTATGACTTCCTTTTGACTAGTGTTCCAATAATTTGGCGTCTTTTTATGATTGTTTTTTCTTAAGACTAATCCACCAACTACTTTTGGTGTTGTTTTCCTATTTCTGAGTCTCATTTTTCATAAATTTCGATGAAGATTATTTTGTCTGTCCAATAACAATGATTCATATTCATTTAGTTCAGAGAGTACCCATTTTTTTTATGTATCACGATGCAATTTTACTCTTTCTTATCTCCTCCAACAACTCCACAAACCTCGGCTTCAGCAACACAAAATCATGCTCCTGTATCTTCGCCTCTCCATAAAAAACGCGCTCAAAAATCCGAGTAGTATCTTGATAAGGCGTAAATAATGCCGTAGGCCTCATCTCCCGAAGATAATCCCGGTTGGTTTTATCCCGCTTCCACTTGATTAATTTGTGGAGTGATAATTCCTTGATGACTGCAAGATAATACAAGCGAATCGCCAAGGTGTAATTGTTTTGTTGTAATGCTTCACGGATGTGTTGATCCAAATCTGATTCGTGAATGTTAGCCTCGATGGTCTCAATAGAAAAGGTGTCTTTTTTGGTCGTAACTTTTTTACCTTTTGGTTTGAAGATGGAACCACTTCCAAGGACATTGTATAACAATACAGCAAAGATCGAAATGGCCATCCCCACAATAGTCCACTTGAAAACAGCCGCCCAAAATGGACTCATTTTTCCAATCGGTGCTTCCTCCTCTTCGTCAGGGCCACCTTCTCCAGTTGTGTTAGCCTTTCTGTGAGTAGAACTCTCTTTGACTGCTCCGTCTTCTTCATAGCTAAAATCTTCCGTTAGCGATTTCCATTTTGTTTTATCGAAAGAACGTTGGTCTATTTTTTTATTGAAATACTCATCGCGAGGCAACACCTCCTGAGCATTCCCTGAATCAGGGAAGCAGGACAGGGTGAGAAGAATAAAAAGGAATGTCACAATTCCACGATACCGCAGCGGACTGATGCTTCCCTCCAAGGGTTGGGGGCAAGCGCCGAAATCACGATAGAAGGTTTTGACCCGTCCGCATGACACAGTCGGGCTGGTTTTGATTTGCATTTTGCATTTTAATTTAATCCTACACCTCTTTAGCAATGCCTTGTATGTTTTTTCTAAGACCAATGTATTTGATTTTTTCTTTTATTGAAGGAGCTTCATTTATTTCTATCAACGTGAAATATAAAATGCCCATACCTAACAACCACACAGGGACGACCAACAGTAATATAACCATTGCAATAAAGGTCACTAAAATAGTCGTCATCTGTTCTTTGCCATCTCCTTCGAAAGAGAAGTTCCACCCAATGAAATCAACAAAGAACCACAGAATACTACTATCCAAAATCGAATAAAACAGCATGCCCAATATCATCAACATAACAAACAAACCAAGCGAACGACCATAACTTCCAGACAGTAATTGCATCGTTTTTGCGAAAGCAGTAAACAAATCTTTATTTTCATAAAAACTGATAAAAGCCCATAAGAAAAAAAATGGAGCAATGAAGATGAATAAAAAAGCAACAACCCAGTTATTGAGTAGGAAATACAATTGTAAAATTCCTGTTAGGATAAATAATTTTCCATAGTTGAGTAAATAAAATCGACCATCTTGTTTTCCCGTCCCTTTGCTAATATATTCTCCGGTTTCCTTACTTAAGAAAGTAAAGGTAACCAACATTAATAAACTATAAATAATTGTATTCACAACAGGTAAGACTGCTATTTCGTCATGAACGAAAAACTGCCCCAGTCCACCAATAGAACCAAATAAATAAGAGGAAAAGATAAATAACTCTCCTTCTTCTATTGTCGTGAGTGAATAAACCATCCCACAGAACAATGCTGCCAAACCTAGAATAGTCAAAGCAATTTTGCTAAAATGTTTACGATAGCATAAAAATAAATCACTGAAAACTTCACCAGTGTCTTTGATGCGATCAAATTGCAAGCTCTGTTCGCGGTCCGCAGGAATGCGAGTGTCCTTAATTGGTATTTTAAAACCAACTCTAGCCAGCATTTTTGGATACCAAACGTAATAACCCAATACAAAGAGGAGACAGATCAATATAAACAAGCCTCTAATGATATCTGGCGTTTCTGTGAAACGAGTAAGAAAGCCTTCTATAAATCCGGCGAGTATAATAATAGGTGCAATTCCAATCATGATTTTTAAACCCCGGCGAGCAGAGATTTGAAAAGACTGTAGCCGAGTTAGGGTCCCTGGAAAGACCAAACCTTTGCCCATCGTAAATCCAGCAGCACCAGCAATGATAATAGCAGAAATTTCTAAAGTGCCATGTGTCCATATTGTTAGAAAAGATTCCAGAAAAACGCCTTTCTCATAAAAGAAATACTGGAAAGCACCAACCATAACCCCATTGGTAATCATCACCGCAGCAGTACCAATGGCATAAATGGCACCAAGCACAAACGATAGAAAAGCAACAAAAAGATTATTGGCGGTAATCCCTAGAGACATGCCGAAAGCTCCTTTTTCTTTATAAACGGCCATCGGATCACCCGATTCTATATTGGCAATGGTCATATCAATATATGCATCTCCCATTATGGTACGTGGGAAATCCGGATCCATTGCTGAAGAAAGTACACCAATTAAAAAAGCGCCCATGAAAAGAACAAAAGCCAAAAGGAATTCCTTTCGAGCTTCATGAATGAGTTGCGGCAGTTTATCCGTCCAGAAAGTCACCAAGCGACTGCTATTATTCTTTTTACTTTTGTAAATGCTATAGAAAATCTGCTGAGCGAGGTTATTTAGATAAACACGGACAGAACGATTGGGGTAAAACGTGCGGGAGTAAGAAAGATCGTCGGTTATTTGTACGAACAATTCGTTTAATTTGTCCGGGTCTTTATCTTTGTGCTCCAGAATTTTTTCAAATGCGGCCCACTTGTCTTTGTTTTGCTTTATAAATCCTGTTTCACGCATGAAGAAAATGATTAACGATTGGAGAATAAGAGGCAGAAGCCTGAAAACAAATATAGTAATTTTAAGATTAAACTGTTGGAAAAGGTGGATGAGGTAGATGGGGAGATAAGGTAGATGGGTTTTCCCTTCTTATGCGTAATTTTACGTTAGTGGGAAGCCAGTCCGTACCGGAACGGGCGGGCCTCATCTACCCCATCCACCCCATCTACCTCATCCACCCCTAATAATCACAAATGCGCACAATAGACATCACCACCACACAAAATGTAACGATAGAGTATGAATTAGCGACTTTAAAGGAGCGAATTCTAGCCTTTATCATTGATGCGCTAATTGTGTGGTCGTCATATCTGATTGTCTTCATCGCCTTGTTCTCCACCTTGGGCGGCTCCATTTATGATTCTGGATTGAGTGGACAATTGATCGGGTATCTTTTACCAGTAGGTTTGTTAATGGCTTACCAGTTGGTTTCTGAGGTAGCAGCTGATGGGCAATCCTGGGGCAAAAAGGCAATGGGGATCAAAGTGGTTCGACTGGATGGGGAGGAGCCAAGCCTGGTGGATTATTTGTTAAGGGCTGTTTTTTTAATAATAGATTTCCTTTTATCCCTAGGAATTATCGCCGCCTTGTTGATTAGCTCAACCGTCAACAGCCAACGCCTCGGAGATATGACAGCGAACACCACGGTCATCCGCGTAAAATTCAATTTTCGATTTCGACTAGAAGACATTTTAAAAATAAATTCACTAGACGACTATGAACCCATATATCCGGAAGTACGACAACTAAGCGAGCAGGATATGCTTTTGATTAAAACGGTTATTTCCCGTTATCAAAAACATAGAAACCCCGCGCATAAAGAAGTGATCAGTGATTTGAGTAAACATCTTTCAGGAATTCTACAAATTACGGATGTTCCGAGAAATAAGATAGAATTTTTGAAGACCTTGATACGAGATTATATTGTTTTAACAAGGTGAAGGAAAGGCCGCTAAGAGCCGCAAAGGTTTTCTCGAAACTCAATACAATCGTAACGGTTTTTCATAGCTCCGAGAGGATGTCTGTTAAAATAGGGTTTTTCCTATGAAAAACATAACGCAATAATACGAGCATTAAACAATTATATTTAACCACGTGTAGCTCTGAAAGGGCGGCGTAAAACAATATGGGACGTCAGTCCTATTAAAACAATGGCAAGAAGAAAAAAGAAACAAAGAGTAGTAGAGAACGTCAGCTTAACGGGCATCGCCGACAAAGGAAAATCGGTCGGAAGAAACGAGGAGGGAGAAGTCTTCTTTGTAGAGCACGGCGTACCTGGTGACGTCGTTGACGTTTTGGTCTTAAGAAAAAAGAAAGGCGTGGCACAAGGCATCGTAAAAGAATTTAAAAAAGAGTCGCCAGAGCGCATAGAACCTTTCTGTTCTCACTTTGATATTTGTGGTGGCTGCAAATGGCAGAACCTCACTTACGAGGCACAAATCAAATACAAAGAAGTACAGGTCAGAGAAGCACTGCGCAGAATTGGAAAAGTAGATGTCAGTCTTTTTGAACCCATTTTAGGCGCGCCGGAAACACAATACTATAGAAATAAGTTGGAGTTTACCTATTGCAACAAGAGATGGTTGACTGCTGATGAAATTGGCACCGATGTATCCAATATAGAAGATGTGTTAGGGTTTCATAAAGCAGGTGCGTTTGATAAAATGATTGACATCAAACACTGTTATTTGGAAGGTGGGATTTCCAATGAATTGAGATTGGCTGCCAAAGCATTCGGGATAGAACAAGGCCTTTCTTTTTACGACCCCCGAACCAATGTTGGGTTCTTAAGAAATATCATAATAAGAGTAACGGAAGTAGGGGAGACCATGGTTATCGTAGTAGTGAATGAAGGCGACATGGAAAAGATTACAAACTACATGGAAGCCCTGAAAAATCGCTTTCCAGAAATCACTTCTTTGCATTATTGCATTAATACAAAAGTAAATGACTTTATTCTGGACTTGGATATTGTCTGTTACAGTGGCGAAGCGTTCATCACAGAAAACTTGGGCGATATCAATTTCCAAATTGGCCCAAAATCCTTTTTTCAAACCAATACGAAACAAGCGGTTCAACTATTTGACATCGTAAAAGATTTTGCAGGACTCAGTGGCTCCGAAAACGTTTATGATCTTTATACAGGAATCGGAAGTATCGCTTTGTATGTAGCGGAGAATTGTAAGCAAATTGTCGGAATAGAAGAAGTCGCCGCCGCCATAGACGATGCTCGACTTAATCAAGAACGAAATAATATCAAAAACGCCGTCTTCTATGCTGGAGATGTAAAAGACATTCTAACGGATGAATTTTCCGATAAACACGGAAAGCCAGATATTGTAATCACAGATCCACCAAGAGCTGGAATGCATCCAAAAGTGGTAGCCACCTTATTAGAATTAGCAGCGCCAAAAATTGTCTACGTCAGCTGTAATCCTGCAACACAAGCCAGAGATTTACTGTTATTAAAAGATAAATACGCCGTAAGAAGAGTTCGCCCAGTGGATATGTTTCCACATACGCATCACGTAGAAAATGTAGCGCTTTTGGAATTATTGCCGGAAGAGGAGTGGCGAGTTGTGGAAGCTGATTAAATTACGAACGGAGCGAATACTGCATTAATTAATCACACAGAAACTGCAGAGAGCACAGAGTAATACATATATTTTCGCGCGATCGCTCTGTGGTCTCCGTGCTCTCTGTGTGGATAAATACACTAAAAAGGGCATGAAGCACGCGTTATAACTCAGCGGCCTCTGCGTGAGTAAATAAACACTAAAAGGGCACAAAGCTTTAAACGCCCCGGCCGCAAATCAAGAAACATGCAAGAACAAGAACAACAATACCAACAACTCAAGCAGGAACTACAACCCTTCATGACTATGATGGGCAAAGCCAGCGATACGATTGTCCTCGAAGAAGTCTCTTCCTACCCAATTTTTGTATTGCACAGAGGAGGAGAAGTAGCGCTAGGAATTCCCCTGAAAGAATACGAAGGTGTACTCTTGGATTGGGGCATCAATGCCTCCACTTTAGAAGAGTTCGTTGCCAAACAAATTATTCAAAATGATAAAGTAGAAGAATTCAAAAAAATCTTTAAACCAGCCGACAGTCAACTGTGCCTTTTCTTGATAACAAAAGATGGCGCAACATTTGTATTTTTACCACGTAGCTAAGGAATACTCATCTTTTGTTGAAAAAGGGATAGTTATCATTCCTCCCCCGAACATTTTTATGTTAATAAATTTCTAAAGTGCTAAAGCGGAGAATTACATGATTATAAAAGGGCAGACAAGTTCGGTTGATGTAGCCATTGATGATATGTCTAACATCGAAACGCATAATAAAATTCTATTGATCGAGGACAATCCTGGGGATGCTCGACTGGTAGAACTATTGCTATTGGAATCTGATCTGGATAATTGCCAGATTAATAATAAAACAACACTGACGGATGGTTTGGCCGCTTTGCGCGAATCGGATGATTATGCCGCTATCTTGTTGGATCTTACGCTGCCGGATAGCCGTGGTTTTGAAACGCTAGAGCTGTTATTGGAGCAATTTCCGGATAATAACGTGATTGTACTCACAGGGCTTGACGACAAACGCCTTGGAATTAATGCGGTAAAAGCAGGTGCTCAGGATTTTCTGATCAAAGGGGCTTTCGATGCAGATCAACTATCAAAGTCTTTGCGTTTTTCTGTCGAAAGAAGTCAAGTATTAAAACGTCTGGAAGAAACACAGCGGGTTGCTCAAATTGGAAACTGGGAATATAATTTCGACTTGCAACAATTTGTTGCTTCTAATGAAATTTTCCGAATGTTTGGTATTAATGAGCGAAAAGCAATCATCAATAAGGCGGAGTTGACAGACGTAAACTCTCCGTTGCGAATTTTTGATTCGGTACATTTAGATGCCGCCAACAGAAAAGAGTTAAAGAAAGACATACAGTTTAAAACAGCTACTGGCGAAAACCGTTTTGCTTTTGTACAATGTACGGTAAGCCGAAATACATCAAATCAATTGGTGTTGAGTGGCATCATTCAGGATATAACAGAACGGAAGCTGGCAGAGAAAGAGATGGCGAAGAGTCAAGCTAGATATCAAGAAATCTTTAATCGCTCTAAGGATGCAATCTACGTTTGTAACAACGAAGGTAAAATTATTGATTTCAACGAGGCAACTACAGGTATTTTTGGCTTCTCAGCTCAAGAGCTAAAAGGGATGTACATCCACGATAATTATAAGCCAACCACCAGAAAAGTTTCCTTCTTGGAAGCGCTACAAAAAAATGATGCTGTCCAGGATTTTGAGATTGAAATAGAACAAAAATCAGGAGAGTATAAGTCTTGCCTGATCACAGCCAATAAACTGGAAAAAGAAGATTTCCAGGGCTACACTTGTATCATCCGTGATATTACAGAACGGAAGCAAACGGAAGAACTGATTAAAGCGCGTGATCTTGCTCAGCAATCTGCAAAGATGAAAGAGCAATTCATCGCTAGTATCAGTCACGAAATGCGGACACCAATGAACGCGGTATTGGGAATGAGTAATTTGGTGATCAAAACAGATTTGAACGACGAACAATTTAATTACATCAGTTCGATCAAACAATCCTCTGAAATTTTATTGGGTATTATAAATGATATTCTTGAAATTTCTACCTTAGAAAATGGTAAAATAGAATTTGAGTATAAAGACTTTGACCTGTTTATGCTGCTGCAAAATTTATTCAATGTGATGCAGTATAAGTTCAAGGAAAAGGATATTTACTTTGAGACAGATGTGGAGGAAGGAATTTGTAAATACATCAAAGGAGATAAACTCCGACTCAATCAGATTCTTTATAACTTGGTAGGAAACGGAGTGAAATTTACAGACTTCGGTCACGTGAAACTTCGAGTGAGAAATTTAAATGAAAATGATAGTACCATTCATTTGAAATTTGAAGTGGAAGATACTGGAATCGGTATTCCAAAAGATAAGATAAACGCTGTTTTTGATACTTTTACCAGAGTGCGCTCTAAGGATAGGATTTATGAAGGAACTGGTTTGGGACTTTCTATTTCTAAGAATCTTGTTGAACAACAGGGCGGAAAAATACACTTAGAAAGTGAACTCGGTGTCGGATCTACTTTTTCTTTCGATCTCGTTTTCGAAAAAGGAGAAAAGCCAAAAGACAACGGAGAGAAGCAGATTGAGGTTTCTAAAATCGTGTTGGAAAAAGAAATTAATCTACTATTGGTAGAAGATCATAAGATGAATCAAATTGTTGCTACAAAGACTTTGAAGAAACAATGGGATAACATCAATATTACAATTGCAGATAATGGCCAGATTGCTGTTGACTTGGTTGCTAAAAACGATTACGATATCATTCTTATGGATATCCAAATGCCGATCATGGATGGGGAAGAAGCTACCAAATATATCAGAACACAATTGCCTGCTGCAAAAGGTAAGATTCCAATCTTGGCAATGACCGCGCACGCGCACATTTCTAAAGATGAAAAATATAAAGAATTGGGGATGGATGACTTTGTATTAAAGCCATTTGACCCGCAACAACTTTTCAATAAAATTGCTAAATATGTTCAACAACAAAACAACACAGACCGATAACAATACATCGACAATGATTAATCTAGACTACATGGATATGATGTCCGATGGAGATCCGGACATGAAAAAAGTAATGCTGGAAATGCTTTTAGAGGAAATTCCACAAGAGCTGGTGAAGATGCGTGAAGTACATACCGCTTCTGATTGGAACGGCCTTGCTTCAGTGGCCCACAAGATGAAGTCAACACTTTCTTTTGTTGGTAACGATTCGATGACCAACGCCAATAAAGAATTGGAAAGCATTGGAAAATCTCAAGAAGGAACTGACAAAGTAGCTGGATTGATTGAGGTCTTGGAGAACACCTCAGTACCTGTTTTAGTAGAACTTAAAAAAGTTTTTGAAGGATTATAATCCCTCTGGTCTCTACGTTCTAAAAACTGATACTACCTTAAAAGCTTATTCCTAAGCGTTATTGTTGCAAATAGCCCTCTTCGATATTTCCAAACATATAATATATATTATACATATATTTGTATGATAGCTGTTTTCTCATTCAGAATACAAATACTACCACAATTATGAAGATCCTAATTTGCGAAGACGAAGAAATCATGTTAACGGCACTGGAGTTTCGCTTGCGAAAACATGGATTTACATCTGTATTAGCTGAAGACGGCAAACAGGCAATAGAACTATTGAAGCAGGAAATGCCTGACCTCATTGTCGCAGATATTATGATGCCATATATCACTGGCTTACAGCTTATAGATCATGTGCGTACAGAATTGCAGAGTCAAGTTCCTATTATAGTCATCTCCGCCTTGGATGACGATGCTACAGTACTGGAGGCTTTTCGCCTTGGTGCAAATGATTTTATTGCAAAGCCATTTAAACCCAATGAATTGATCTTACGGATCAAACGTATTCAACAAGAGATGGAAATGGCAAACCTGACTTAATCAATTCTCACTTGTTCTTCATCCAATTTTTGTTTCTTGTTGTAATAAAACAGTAACTTCTGCTATATTTACAACGTAAGAACCTTGATAGTCAAGCTATCAGCTTGCCCAAAATAATCCAAGATATTCACAACTCCAAAGCATGAAAGGAATTATCCTCGCCGGCGGGCTCGGCACCCGGCTTTATCCACTCACCCTCGCAGTGAGTAAACAAATGATGCCTGTCTACGATAAACCGATGATTTATTATCCGCTCTCTAGTTTGATGAGCGCAGGCATTCGAGAGATACTTATCATTTCTACACCATCAGATTTACCAAATTTTCAAAAATTATTAGGAGATGGTTCTGCTATCGGCTGTTCTTTTTCCTACAAGGTTCAACATGACCCAAATGGATTGGCGCAAGCTTTTGTACTTGGAGAAGAATTCATCGGAAACGATTCTGTTGCATTGATTCTGGGTGATAATATTTTTCATGGAAGTGGGCTTAAAGAATTACTACAATCTTCAGCGAATCCAACAGGAGGGGTTGTCTTTGCTTATCAGGTAGCAGACCCTGAACGATATGGAGTGGTGGAGTTTGATGAAAATTTTAAAGCACTATCTATTGAAGAGAAGCCAGAGAAACCGAAATCGAATTACGCAGTTCCAGGGCTGTACTTTTATGACAATAGTGTGGTGGAGGTCGCTAAAAACTTAGAACCCAGTGCAAGAGGAGAATATGAAATTACAGATGTCAATAAACACTACCTTGAGATGGGTAAGCTGCAGGTTGGTGTGCTTGGAAGGGGGGTGGCTTGGTTGGATACGGGGACCCATAAGTCTTTAATTCAAGCAGGACAGTTTATCGAAGTAATTGAAGATCGACAAGGGTTGAAGATTGGATGTATTGAAGAGGTCGCCTGGGAAATGGGCTTTATTGATGATAAACAGTTGGAGCAGTTGGGACAGAAATATATTAAGAGTGGCTACGGGGAGTATTTGTTGAAGTTGTTGGAGGAGTAAGAATTTTAACTATGTTCAAAAAAATACGCCGCCTCCTATTGCAGGCTTTTCTTCTTGTTCTGGTCGTCCTAATCGGCGCCTTTACTTTAAACACAATCAAATTCAGCTCCCGACAAGTCCCCGTGACCCCGGTGGCAGAAAAATCCATTCCCAACGAGGTCGTAAAACGACTTTCCGAAGTCATTCAAATACCAACCGTTTCCTACGAAACACATATTGATACCGCGGCCTTCATTGATTTCAAAAACTATCTTACCGAAAATTATCCACTCGTCGATTCTTTATTACAAAAAGAATTTGTCAACGATTATAGTATCACTTACAAATGGCCCGGAACCAATCCAAAACTCGATCCAATACTATTGTTAGGTCACATAGACGTGGTACCCGTAGAAGGGGAAAGTTTGACCAGATGGACAGAGCCGCCCTATAGTGGAAAAATAAAAGATAATTTCATTTGGGGGCGTGGTGCTTTAGACGATAAAGTAAATATACTCGGTATCTTAGAAGCGATAAATTTATTATTACAAGAAGACTATCGGCCAGAGCGGGGAATCTATCTAGCTTTTGGGCACGATGAAGAAGTTAGCGGACATAATGGCGCAAAAGCTATTGCTGCAAAATTTGAAAAAGAAGGTCTCCAATTCGAATATGTACTGGATGAAGGCTTAGTAGTATTAGAAAATGCTTTGCCAGGATTGGATCGGCCAGCAACACTCATTGGTATTGCCGAAAAAGGATATGCTAGTCTTATTTTAACTGCCGAGTTAGCCGAAGGTGGCCACTCATCAATGCCGCCAAAAGAAACCGCGATTGGCCTACTAGCAAGTACTTTGAAAAAATTAGAAGAGAACCCTTTTCCCGCAAAAATCGGTGGCCCTACCGAAATTCTGTTCAACCATGTAGGCCCTGAAATGTCCATGCCCAATAAACTCGTTTTCGCGAACACTTGGTTTTTTGAAAATATCCTAATCAAGCAACTCGGCAAACAAGCTTCCGCAAATGCGACCGTAAGAACAACTATGGCGCCCACCATCCTGAAAGCGGGACTCAAAGACAATGTAATGCCAACCACTGCATCTGTGACCATCAACTTCCGAATTATCCCCGGTGAAACTGTGGAAACAGTCAAGCAACGACTACATACTGTTATAAATGATAAACGAATTAAAATAGAGGTAGGTCAAGCAGCTTTTTCGAGCAATCCTTCGAAGGTTTCTTCTGTCGAATCCTTTGGTTTCAATGCCATCCAAAAAACAGCCCAAGAGCTTTTCCCGGAAGGAGTAATTGCCCCCTCATTGGTCATTGCTGCCACAGACAGTCGTCATTACGAAAATGTGGCCAATGATATCTATCGCTTTATGCCACTCCAAACAACACTCCCTGATCTTAAACGAATTCATGGAATTGATGAGCGGATAGGAATAGAAGATTATAAAAAGCTAGTCCATTTCTACCATCAGCTAATACAGAATTCTTGTTATTGAATTCGATCTTATTTTCTGAGGATACTAATATTTACCTACGCAGAGTGAACAAAAAATAAGAACGAACCCCTTCCTGTCATTCCGAGCGAGCGACGCAGGAGCAAGTCGAGGAACTACTGCCCATGAACCCTAACTGGCCGCTCCACCAAAGGAGGCGGCAAAGCCTCCATCTTCAAAACTTCTTCCGCAAATTCATAAGTCGTTTGACGAACACTCTCCAAATCCTTAGACCAATACTTCGCACAAAGACCATGCGCTTTGGTATTAGGTAGTGGTTCGTCTCGTTTCAAATTATCAGGCGTACCAAGTTGTTCATACATCTCTCGCATACGGGGAACAGAGACGACCTCGTCTTGATTTTGATCATCCTTATAATAATAGCCCATGTAAAACGGTTGTTTTATATTTTGAAAAACAGACTTGGTCATGGTTGCATCTATCAACGACTTTAGGGCTACAATGGCTTTGAATTTATAGCGCGTTGTCCAGTATTGATCAACACCAGGACCTCCGCTGAAACTGTGTTCGTCACTGCCTGTTACCATTTGAGCGATTTGTAGCCCCCAAGGTTTAACCAGTAAAAAAGAATTCGGATCGTAAAGATCTATGTTAGGAGAATAATTGATTAGGGCATGAATGTCAGGATTGCCAGAAGCAATATACATCGCCAATGTACTCCCAGTAGAACAAGACATTAAAATAACTTTTTCGCCCAGTGACTTTCCAACGGCTACTGCTTCTTTGGCTGTTTCTAACATCGCTTCTACAGAAATGTTTGACAGGGCGTCCATGCCTTTTATGCCGTGGCCGCTCAGTCGAGGTAAATACAAGTTGCAACCATAGCGATTTGCAAATTCTCTATGGATCGGATCGCCTTCTCCATGGCTTGCCGACCAACCATGGATGTAAACCACGCTGTATGGCGTCTTTGCTTTTTGTTCTGGATTGGCCCAAACAATTCGAGCTTCATTATCTGGTTTTATCTCCGGATTGGCTTTTTCACTTTCGTTGATTTGTTTTTCCAAAGCGACTAGGTCGTTGCTTGCTGTTGGCAAATTGGTGTTGATATTCAGCGCAGCCGGTTTCGGGCCCATGAAATAAACGATGAGTAATAATACCAGTAAAATGCTAAGTCTTTTTAACCACTTCATGTTTGTTGTTTTTTTATTGACAGAGAGCTCGTGCTACACTACCCCTTGTTTTTCATTACGAAATCATCTAGACTCAATTTTTCATTTTCTATAGTTTTTTCATCTAGGATTCTATCAAAAGGGATTTTGTTTAACTTTTTCAGTTTCGTAGAAACTTTTAAGGCATAATTATTTGCAAACCTTTCTTTTTCTTGACTTGGTATTTTGTGAAATAGATCTCTTCGTTTTTCCCAATCTTCAATTGATTCATCTTCTTTTTCATTGTCTAGTACTTCTTTTTTGTAATGCACATAATGACCAAATTCATGTACCAATGTTCTGTAAAGCTGAGTGTTTCGTACTTTTTCAAGTGTCAAATTTGCAACAAAATTTCGTTTCGTTTCTGTGAATTTATGCCCGTCTATTTTCAATCTTTCAAATTCTTTTTGTTGCTCTAAGGATTGTTTCTTTGTTCTTATTAATTCTTGAGGATATTCAAAGGATTCCAATATAATTGCTGTTTCAAAATCTCCCTTGTACTCATAACTATAAATAAATCTTCCCCAAACAGAGCTAAGTATTTCTTCTTTTTTAGTGGGTTGTCTTAAAATAATCATGGTTAATCCGTCAATCTCTTCAAATGGTACGTTTTTAATTATTTCAACTATATCGTCGATTGAGCAGGCATGGTAGGAGTTAGTTTTAGTTTTTTCGATAATAAATTTATACTCAGTCCAATTTATTACTCTTGTTACTACAGTATGTTCACCAAGTCGTTCCCAAAATACTTTCATGTCACGATAGGTACTAGGAATCACCATTCTATTGTTTTGCCCATGTCCTTGTTTAGACGTGCCTATGTTTTTATTTCTTCTAGTAGGGTTTTTCATAACACTTAAACAAAATTTAAACAGATTATTCGTTTTGTATTTTTATTGTTATTTTAATAAGGACTAACGTCAATATACATCTAGTCAAAAACGGTACAGCTCTGACGATAGTGGGAAGTTAACAGTTAAAAGTTAAAGGTCAACAGTTAAACTACTTCCCCACAATCCCCTCCCGGCCCATCCAGCCGCGAATATCTTCTTTTTGAATAGCTGAGGCCATTAATCCAGGGAATAAATCCGGCGTACAAGCAAAAGCAGGAATGTCCAATTCCGTCATTGCAGCAGCTACGCCTTTGTCATAAGAAGGAGCTCCTTTGTCACTTAAAGCCAATAGGCAAATAAATTGAACGCCCGAAGACTTTACTTTCGCAATTCGTCGAAGCAATTCCGTTTCGTTACCCCCTTCAAATAAATCACTAATCAGAACCAGAATGGTGTCCGTAGGATTACGCACCAGTTTTTCAGCGTAAGCCAATCCCTGATTGATGTCCGTCCCGCCGCCCATTTGAACCGCAAAAAGTAAATCCACAGGGTCATGTAATTCTTCTGTTAAATCCACAACTGAAGTGTCAAAAGCAACGAGGTGCGTTTTCAAGCTTCGTAGGGAAGCCATCACAGCAGCGAAGATACTGGAGTAAACTACAGAAGGTCCCATGGAACCACTTTGGTCAATTAATAAAATAACATCACGAAGTGCCTGGCCTTTTTTCCCAAAACCAATCAGCTGCTCCGGAATAATGGTTTTATAGTCCGCTTGATAATGTTTTAAGTTTTGACGAATGGTTTGGTTCCAATCAATTTCATTGTGCTTAGGCCGTCGGTTCCGGACCATTCGACTAATGCTGCCTTCTATGGCTTGTCGCATTGGATTGCGCAATTTTTCCTCTAGCTCTTTGACCACTTTTCTAACAACTTCTTTAGCAGTCTGTCTCGTTTTGGCCGGCATTACCTTTTGTAAATTCAAAATGGTAGAAACAAGGTGAACATCCATTTCAATAGTTTCCAATAACTCGGGTTCCAATAAAAGACGTTTCAAGCCTAGTCGGTCCAAAGCATCTTTTTGCATCACCTGAACTACAGAAGAAGGAAAGTATTTTCGAATATCTCCCAACCAACGATTCACATTTGGAGCTGAGGTACCTAAGTCCCCTTTACGATCAGTATCATAAAGCGCATCCAAAACATCATCCATATTCTGGTCGTCGTCTTCTAACTCATATTCTTGAGTTGCATCAGATTTACTGCCTAGAATAAGGCGCCATTTTCGAAGGCGTTCGTCCATGTAAAGGATGTTGTTTTTGTGTGATCCTAAAGGTAGCAATTCTATGTTTAACTATTAGATACTTTTAAAATGAAAATCAAATCTTCCAGCACAAGTCCGCTAGAATCGAATTAATTATTACCTTAGTGTAACTTGACTATTAACTAACCAATATAGAGATTGCTCAGATGAAGAAAATTATTAATATGTTACTAGCTATAGCGCTATTGACATTTCTCACCCAATGTACAAAAGACTCCCAAAATACAATTACTAACACAACCGCAGCCGTAGATCACTTTGATGTAGATCGACCGCACAATCCTTGGGTGTCTCGCTCTGTACTAGATGCGAATCCTCGGATAATTACCCTTGCGCTTCATGAGGATGTTTGGGCAGCTTACCATACGGAAACAGGGGCTCTTTACAAAGTTTGGAAGGGGTTTGTCAATTTTGATGGAGCCGTTTATACCACCTTTCATGGTCCACAACCAACCTCACTAGGGAATGCCTGGTTCATTAATCAGCATGAAAAACCTTGGCGAATTGTTACAAACGGAAAGGAAAGCACACCGAATGTTCAGTACAAAGGGCATCGATTTTCGGATGGAAAAGTTATTCTGACATATGAGTTGCAATCCGAAAATGGAAAAACAATTACGATCACAGAGCAGCCTGAGTTTATGAAGACAGAAGGAGGGCTCTCCGGTTTTGAAAGAATATTCACAACAAGTGATGTCCCGGAAGGAGCTCAGGTCGTCTTGTTGACGAACGCTAGCTCTTTAGCAACTAAAGAAAAACTAACGACGGATGGAAAATTAGAAATCGTTAAGACAGAAGACGTGAGTTTGGGTAAACTTTCCGGTGTCGCTGTTGATGGACGTTTATCGTTGAATAACAATGGTAATACATTTTTGCGAACCACTTTTGTTAAAAATCCTTTGATTGAAAATCCGAATAAAATGAATCAAGATAGTGAGGATACAGAAGTGCCAAAAGGTTTCCGACTCATTGCTAAAAGCGATTGTAAGTCTTGTCACAATACGTATAAAAAAACCATAGGCCCGGCTTATCAGGATGTCGCCCGAAAATATCGAGCTACAGAAGATAACATTGCTATGCTTACGCAAAAGGTAATTAAAGGAGGAACTGGAATCTGGGGCAACCAAATTATGAATGCACACCCCGATGTACCAGCAGCAGATATTCTGGAAATGGTGACTTACATTCTTTCACTTGATGCAGATGAAGAGGCAAAAGCAGGAGCAGAACCTGAAAAAGTTTTTACGGCGAAAGATTATATTGCTGCAGAGAAGCCACTGGATGCAGAGGGTCTTTATCCCGGAACCTTGACTAAGATATTTACCAATCGAAGAGGTGTTTCGACATTTAAAGAAGTTCAGAAAATGACGAAGCCATCTCATTATGGCGTGTGGCCAATCATTCACTCTGACGGGAGCGACATGCTTGGCTTGCAAGCACATTTTGGAATGATGATAAATGGTCATATCAAGGTTCCCGAAGATCAGGTTTATCAATTTCGATTAATAAGCGACGATGGCTCTGCTTTTTATTTAAATGGAAAAGAAATAATTAATAACGATGGCTTTCACGCAGCAGAAGCGGTAGATGCTTATGTGGCACTCAAAGCGGGATATCATGCCTTCGAAATTCCTTACTTCCAGGGAGAAGGTGGGAAATATATCTCTTTGCAATGGCGACCAAAAGGAACTTCTCTTTTTGAAAAAGTACCAATGACCTCTTTGTATCATTTGCGAGAAAACCAAGAAGATATTGCCGCTGCTTCCATCCCAATGGCAGTCATCGGAAAAATACCAGGAGACGGCTACAGCTTGTTAGAGGTGCATCCGTCTTATGACTTGTCGCAGGCACGACCTAATGATTTTCTGCCAAAAGTAGGAGGAATGGATTTTCTTTCTGATGGACGAATGGTGGTCAGCACTTGGGATCCTGCGGGTTCTGTTTTTATTTTGGATGGTGTCCAAAATGGTGATCCGGAAAAAATTACGGTCAAGACAATAGCTAAAGGCTTTGCGGAACCACTTGGTGTAAAAGTAGTGGATGATGAAATCTACATTATGCAAAAACAAGAAATGACAAAACTTGTGGACCATAACGGAGATGACATAGCAGACGAATACCAAACGATGAGTAACAAATGGGGAGTGTCTGGAAATTTCCATGAGTTTGGTTTCGGATTGGCTTATAAAGACGATCACTTTTATGCTACACTCGCAACCGCGATAAACCCTGGAGGAGCAAGTACACAACCTCAAATTCAGGATCGTGGAAAAGTGGTAAAAGTTTCCCGTAAAAACGGAAGCACAGAGTTGATTGGTTCTGGATTGCGTACGCCAAACGGAGTAGGTCTCGGAGTAGATGATGAAATCTTCGTAGCAGATAATCAAGGCGATTGGTTACCAGCCAGTAAAATTGTTCACATTAAAAAAGACGCTTGGTACGGCTCCCGCTCTGTTGATTTTGAAGGTACTGCAAATAAAAAAGAACAGCCACCTGTTGTTTGGTTACCTCAAGATGAAATTGGAAATTCACCAAGCACACCGCTTGCCATCAATGACGGGCCCTACAAAGGGCAGATGATCCATGGAGAGGTGACACATGGTGGTGTAAAGCGTGTTTTTGTTGAAAAAATAGACGGAGATTATCAAGGCTGTGTTTTCCGATTTATTCAAGGGTTAGAAGCGGGGGTCAACCGAGTGGTCTGGGGCCCGGATGGCGCCTTGTACATCGGAGGAATTGGAGCTCCTGGTAATTGGTTGCAAAATGGAAAACTCTGGTATGGACTACAACGATTAAAATACAATGGAGGTCCTGTTATGGAAATGCTGGCAGTTCGCGCAAAAAGCAATGGGGTGGAAATTGAATTCACAGAGCCTTTACGAGAAGGAGAAGGTTGGGATGAAAGAGACTATTTAGTCAAACAATGGTACTACCAACCAACAAAAGAATACGGTGGGCCAAAGAAAGATTTGAAAGACTTGAATATACTTTCTGTTAACGTATCTGCTGATCGCAAAAAGGTATTCCTCGAATTAGACGGTATGAAAAAAGGACATGTGGTCTATGTGAAATTAGAGACACCTTTCATTAGTGATAAAGGTACACAGATTTGGGCAACAGAAGCCTGGTATACCATGAATCAAATTCCTAAGGGACAAGCTGGTTTTAAAACCACTTCTCCAGCGAAAGTAGGACATAACGAATTAACCGCTGCAGAAAAAGCAGCCGGCTACAAATTGTTATTCAATGGGAAAGATATGACGGGCTGGCGTAATTTTAAAAAGCAAACCGTCGGAAAAAGCTGGATCATAGAAGATGGCGCCATTCACCTCAATGCGGTTCCCAGAGCAGATGGAAGCTGGCAGGTGGCAGATGGTGGCGATATCATAACAGACAAGTCGTATGAAAACTATATCTTCGAAATGGAATGGAAACTTTCTAATTGTGGAAACAGCGGCATCATTTACAATGTCGTAGAAACGGAAGAATATGATTACGTTTGGCAAACGGGGCCAGAGATGCAAATCCTTGACAATACCTGCCATCCAGACACCCGATTCCCAACCCACCGCGCCGGTGATTTATACGATATGATTGAATGTAAATACGTTACCGTAAAACCTGCGGGCGAGTGGAACAAAGTTCGAATTGTAAACAACAAAGGAAAAGTCGAACATTGGCTAAATGGCTACAAAGTAGTTGAATTCGAAATGGGGAATGACAAATGGAATGAGCGAATTGCTAAGAGCAAGTTCAAAGACATGAAAGGTTTTGGGCAGGCGCTTGGTGGACATATTTCTTTACAGGATCATGGAGATAAGGTTTGGTTTAGGAATGTGAAGATTCGGGAATTGTAAAAGGGTAGATGAACTGTGTTCAAAACCAATAAAAGAAGGTAAACATTGCCAATAAA
>CAZDTI010000028.1:0-35553 GCA_964508085.1 uncultured Saprospiraceae bacterium
GTAAGATATAATTGGATAAGAACAGCATTATGGACCATTTTAGTTGTAATTTCTGTTGTTGTTGTAATGCTTTAAATTACTGATCCTCAGCTATAACCTCCCAGGAGCTTGTAATATTAGCCGCCTTCTCTAACATTAAACTTACAGAGCAATATTTTTCCAAAGAAAGCGCTACGGCCTGTTCGACTTTCTTATCCTTCACTTCTCCGTATATTTTATAATGGAGGTGGATATCTGTATATACTCGTGGAATCTCCTCCCGACGAGTTCCATCAACTTCTACCTCTACGTTGCTGACGTTCTGCCTCATTTTCTTAAGAATCATCACAATGTCTATTGTACTACAACCTGCTACTGCCATTAAAACAGCTTGCATGGGACCGGTAGCTGAGCCATCCGCACTGAGAGCGATGCTGTGCCCAGCTTCATTGGTTGCCGTATAATGGTCTAGATTGTCGGTACTTTTTAGCGTTATTTTCATTAGAATAAGTTTAATTTTTTCTTAGTTATTGGGTCGTTTGTCTTTATTAGCCCATCATCAAAATCTTCTTGTTTTTCTTCTCCTCGGCAATATAATCTTTGATTTTGTCTATTTCATATTCAAGAGTAATCAAAGTCATTTCTATTTCATCCATTGTTTGATCAACACCAACTATGGTGTTTTTAATCTTCTTTTTCAGTACCCAATCAATAATAAGGTTGTTGAAATAGTGATGCAGAAAATCGTGCAGTAAATGAATTTCGTGTTGGTAGGCAATTTTATACTGTTTAGAAATGTCGTGCAACTCCTTTTGAAAACGAAACAATAAAGCATCTGCTTTGTTCGCGTCGGATTGGGCTCTGTCAATATATTTTTTCTTTCGAACAGAACTAATTCCTGCAGAAGCAATATCAATAGAACCCCAACTTCTAACTTGCTCCAAATCCTCTTTGATTTTGACTAGTTGCTTCTTTGCCTTTTTTCCGGCGTTAACAGCCTCTTTAATTTCTCGCTTCTTAGCGAAATGAACAAATATCTTTTGATCAATAGCGCCTAACTTTTTCTTCAGCTTTGGATCATTGAGGGGGATCGCAATTTTCTTTCGTTCCAGTAATTGCTCTAATTCTTTCTCCGCCAGAAACAAAGTCCCTAAAACACCACCTAACAATTCTTTTTCATCATTCAACTGTTTTATTGCTTCCTCACATCTTTCGTGCTTTAAAAAAGCCATCAAATATTCCTGTCTTTCCTTATCAATGGCTTTATCCAAGGTACCGAGCATATGATAAAAGGCGGCGCGCAAACCACCTTTGTTGATCAGATCATAATCGTATTTTTCCTTTCGCAGTAAATTATCCAACACCTTCCGCTCCGCTAATCGCTCCTTCATCAAACTGTCTAACTGTTTCAAATGGATCTGAATTTTCTTTTTCCGTTTGACATCAGCAACCGCCTGTTCTAGTTTTTTGTCTAAATCGTTTTTCATATTATTTCTTCTTCTTTTTCTTCTTTGCGCTGGCTTTTGCCATAGGATTAAAAGCCAGACACAAGTCAATCCAATATTCCAAATCCTCCTCCAAATCAAAACCATCTGGTGTCACAAAAACATAATCCTTCATCGGTCTCCCTGTGAAATCCATCGGATGACAACCCGTCCTTTTCATTGCCTCCTCCGAAGCCTCTGTTCCAATTCTTGCCATCAATAGTTCCGTATTTTTTTTCTTATCAAAATGAATCCCACAACACATTTTATCATTCACCATAAATACCAATCCAGAGAACATTTTCTTCGCAAAGTAGTTCGCCTTTCTTTCTTTGAAAACTCGATGAATGCGATCCGCTTGAAATTCGTCGTAAGCCATAAAATGGATTGTTTTATAATTGTTGAAATAAAAAATTTTCTCAGAAGCAATTTCTTCATACTCTTGACCCATTAGCAGCCTATATCCAGAGCCGCATCACGGGTACACTAAAGACTCTGGAGGAGTCGAACCTACATTTACCCCGAGTAGCAACTCGGGGCTGCCCGCGCGCCGCCTAGTAGCAGAGGAGGAGTGAAGCCTAGCTCCACAGCTCTCTTTTCCGCAACAAAAAACCTCTTTCTGCTTCATTCCGCACCAACTTCAAAGCCTCGTCTAGATAAAACAAAGCTTTCTCCCGATCACCGCACAAAATATAATATTCTGCCAAGGTACCAAAGTAAAGGTAGGCCCTTTGTTCTAAATCAGCAGGAGCAATTTCCTGAAGAATCGTAAAAGCCTCTTGCAATTTATGTCTCTGCAATTGAATGGTAGCAATATTCAATTTAGAAAAAGGAGTGGGCTGTAGCAGGTAAAGTTGTTCAGACCAATGGAAAATGTTATCCCAATTAGTGGAATCAAAATCTTTAGCCATGTGATGCTCCCCAGCAATAGCGGCTTCGAAGTGGTAGCTACTTAATTCTTCCGTTTGAATAGCTTGATTCATCGCTTCATTTCCCATCGCTACAAGAGGGAAATGCCATAATTTGCGATCCTGGTTTTTTAAGTCAATAAGTTCGTTTTTGTCGTTTATTTTGGCAGGAAGTCTTGCAGAATGAAAGCACATCATCGCAAAAAGAGCGTATGTAGAAGGAATGTTAGTGAGTTTGTTTGCGAGAAGCATCTTTGTCAAGCGCATAGCTTCGCCACATAGTTCTTTTCTAATTAGAATGTCTTTTTTGTTAGAATGAAAACCTTCATTGAAAATGAGGTAAAGAACCTCTAAAACCCGATTCAGTCGATTGGGCAAATCATTACCTTGTGGGATTTCAAAAGAAAAGGAACGTTCCTTAATAACTTTTCGGGCTCGGCTTAATCGCTTTTTTATCGTCTCCTCTTTTAGCAAAAGGGCAGAAGCAATTTCTTTGGCAGAAAATCCGGATATCGTTTTTAAAGCAAAGGCGATTTGATCCTTAGGATTCAATTCCGGATGGCAAGCGGTAAAGACCATTCGAAGCTGACTGTCTGCGATTTCATTATCTAAAAATAAATTATTGAAGGCGATAGCGGAGGGGCCGCTGTTCAGTTTGCTGTGGCGTGTTTGATCGGCATTTAATTTCCTGAATAAGTCAATAGCTCTGTTTTTAGCAGCAGCTGTCAACCAAGCCTCAGGATTGTCCGGCATACCATTCCTCCAGGACAACATTGCTTTTACAAAAGTGTCTTGCACCGCATCTTCAATTGTTTCGAGATGCTCAAATCCAAATATTCTTACCAAAATAGAGACCATCTTTCCATGCTGATGACGGAAAAGATGGTCTATTATTTTTTGATTGGCCATGGGTAAGATTTACTATTGATCAAAAACCATAACCTCTCTGATCTCTACTGTTCCACCCAAATCGTAATCCGGAAAATCTTCTGCAATGACAAGTACTTCCTCCACATTATTGGCTTGTACAATATAGTAACCACCAACAAGCTCCTTGACCTCTGCAGCTGCAACATCAGTAACGGTTCTATCAGGACCTGACACTCTTTTGACCACAGAATGAAGCGCATTTCCGCCTTTTACTTGTCCAGCGGCAGTCATTTTGCCGTTCCAGGCAAACCATTTACCCATTCTTGTTTGCATTTCTTCAGGAGAAAGCCCCAATACGCCATAGTCGGCACCTAAGAAAATCATCATAAAGTCTTTCATAATAATTGTTTTTAAAAAGAAGTATTCATATAGTTCAGACTACTTTCTAAAGCATTATTTAAAATATATATCACCTAAGTGACGAAGCTGTTCAAAAAAAGGGGGACAAGTCTAAGCTAAAAGTTTCTAATACCAATCAAAATCCGACCGCCGAGACAGTCGCCCTGACAAAAAGCCGTCTACCACATTTCACACTAAAGACTCTGGAGGAGTCGAACCACTATTTACCCCGAGTAGCAACTCGGGGCCGCGGAAGCAGCCCAAAGGGCTTGGCGGAAGGAGAAGAACCGGAAAGACTCAGACAGGAATCAAACTCCCTCCGGCCCAGAGTTGCAACTCTGAGCAAACAAGTCTCTCATCCCTTCTATTCCTTTCTTTCTGGCAAAAGCAATATTCCGTTCTGGAATTCCATCTACATCGGGATATAAATCTACGGCTTTTGAAACGCTTTCCTCTCGTAGCAAGTGTATCATAGGGTAGGGCGACCGATTCGTAAAATTAGCTGCGTCATCATCATCACTACCCGCAAATATATAATTTGGATGAAAACTCGCTACCTGATAAACACCTTCATAATCATGAGCCGCTAAAAGTCCTTCAGCTAGGCTTACAAAATCAAGATAGCTTTCAAAAGTTAAAAATTGATTCGGAAAGAGAATCAAAGTCGTTTCTAAATCCTCTCTACTATCTAGTCTTTGTAATTCTAATAAAACAGACTCCAGCTGATCTTTTATAGTTTTAGTGTTTACAACCTCAAAATGAATTTTATCTTCGATGAATGCTTTTCCTGCAAAGGGGCAAAAATTACAAGCGATAACTACCTTTTCTACCCAGAATTTTATTTTAGATATATAGAGCTGTTGTCTGGTCTGTTCTTTCATAAGTTTATTAAGTGCTAATTAGAGCGCTAAAGTAGTGAGAATAATTTTTTATAGCATTTTCCCAAAAGTAGCGTGACTAAAGGGGAATCACCAAGTCATAACTGTAGACAAAGATGATCAAATCATTATATCGGAGAAATTGTTCTGAATTAGAGACAAGAAAAATGAAATGGCCATTTAGGGATGATAGACAAAATGGGTAAAAACAAGCAGTAAGTTTCAACAAAAGCTTAATATTGACCTATTCTATTGTTAAATCATTCTTAAACTACACCATTCATAGTATTTTATAGAACAAATCCCAAATATATTAGTTACATTTGTGTCGCCTCTTAGTATTAGGCCTTTCAGGTATGCTCTTTTTTTAGTTCGTTTGCCATTGGTTTATTCACTCACGGTGGTTTTTATTTAATCTAAACTCAAATACATGGCAAAATCGCAAGAATCCTATAACAAAAAAGAAAAAGAGAAGAAGCGCTTAAAAAAGAAAAGAGAAAAGGCAGAAAAAAGAGAGCAACGTAAATTAGAAAGAGCAGAAAATGGGCCTCGTTCTTTCGAAGACATGTTATCTTATGTAGATGAACATGGAAATCTTACCTCGGAAAAGCCCGATCCAACAAAGAGAATTGAAATTAAGGTGGAAGATATCGTACTCGGGGCATCTCCTAGAGATAACTCAGCGATGGACCCCAACAGAAGAGGAAAAGTGAAATTCTTTAATGACGATAAAGGTTACGGATTCTTATATGACGCAGCCTCAGAAGAAAGTGTTTTCGTACACATCAATAACATTGTAGATAATGTACGAGAAGGTGATAAAGTAACTTTCCAGATAGAAATGGGACCTAAAGGTCCAAGTGCGATTAACGTACAGTTAGTTAAATAGTAGATTTAGTCTACTCGGATTGAATGTTTTACAACAGGTTCAATCCCCCAAATTGTTTTTTTTATTTTTTAAATTTTTATTATGAATATTTTTGTAGCAAAGTTAAACTTTGACACTCGCGAGTCTGATTTACAGACAGCATTTGAAGGGTATGGTGACGTGGAATCTTGTAAGATTATTATGGACAAGTTTTCTGGTAAGTCTAAAGGCTTCGGCTTTGTAGAAATGCCAAACGAGGAAGAAGCGAAAGCTGCTATCGCTGGTTTAAACGACCAGGATTTCGACGGCAGAACTATCGTTGTTAAAGTAGCTGAGCCGAGAGAACGAAGAGACAACCGTGGTGGCGGAGGAGGATACAACCGCGGAGGCGGTGGTGGATATGGCGGTGGAGGAGGAGGTTACGACAGAAGATACTAGAATCCATTGGATTTCAGTAATTCTATTGTAATTAACTACAACGGATAAAATATCGAAAGCTCTCATCTTAGATGAGAGCTTTCTTCTTTTATCAAAGATGCTATTCCTTTTTCGAAATTAGAAGATAGCATATCGAACACTTCTTGCTAATTCTCGTTCAAGATTAAAGAAAGTATAGCACTCATTTTTTACACAAATAAACACATGACATTCAAAGACCTTAGGTTAGTAGATCCCATATTAAAAGCGCTCGAAAAAACTGGATACGTAAATCCTACCCCCATTCAAGAACAATCCATACCCATTTTACTTCGTGGAAAAGACTTATTAGGCTGTGCCCAAACCGGTACCGGTAAAACGGCTGCTTTTGCCATTCCAATTCTCCAAAATGTATATCTTCAAAAACTAAGAGAGGATAAAAACAACCGCTCAAACGGCAAGCGTAAAATTAGAGCACTTATCGTTACGCCTACTAGAGAATTGGCCATTCAAATTGCTGACAACTTTACGAATTATTCTCGTTTCATGGACGTGAAAAATACTGTGATTTTTGGTGGTGTGAAGCAGGGACCTCAAACGACTGCACTTCGTAGAGGAATAGATGTATTGGTAGCTACACCAGGTCGATTACTTGATCTTATTGATCAGGGTTTTATCAGCTTAAGAGATATTGAATATTTCGTTTTAGACGAGGCAGATCATATGTTAGATATGGGATTCATTAATCCCATCAAAAAAATCATTTCTAAATTACCCAGACAAAGACAATCCCTTTTCTTTTCGGCTACCATGCCTCCGAAGATTGTAGAATTATCAAAAAAGATATTGGGGCAGTACGAATCAGTTACCATTCAACCAGAGCAGGCTACAGCTGAAAGGGTGGATCAAGGTGTATACTTCGTAGCTAAAAAAGATAAAACAAAGTTATTGATCCATTTGATTGAGAAAGAAGATGCAGCAACAACTTTGGTGTTCTCCAGAACAAAACATGGTGCAAACAAAATTGTGAAAATCTTAGATCGAAATGGTATTAAGGCTGAAGCCATCCACGGTAATAAATCTCAGGCACAACGTCAGCGCGCCTTAGGAAATTTTAAGGAAGGAAGAACAAAAGTTTTGATCGCTACAGATATTGCGGCCAGAGGAATTGATGTTTCTAACCTGGCATTGGTAATTAATTATGACCTACCTAACGTAGCAGAAACCTACGTGCACCGAATCGGTCGAACGGGTAGAGCAAAAGCCAGTGGTGTCGCTTACTCTTTCTGTAACTCAGAAGAAAGGGCTTATTTAAGAGATATTCAGAAGCTGATTGATCAAAGAATCCCAGTAATGGAGGAAAACCCCTATGAAGATGATGGAACAGAGGTTATTGAACCAAAGTCAAATAACAATTCTCATAGGGGACGAAGACAAAGACCATCTCGACGGCCAAGCCGTAAAAGCAAAAGTAGAAGTGGAGAAGGTGGCGGTGGTGGAAGTCGCAATTGGCGAAGACGGTAGTTAGACCAATATATAGTCTTTTACTACAATGGCGCAATGAACGAAACGTTAATTCAATTTGATAAGAAAACGTTGTGTTCTTTGCGCCATTGTAGTTTAATATTCTCTCTATAAAAGTGTAGCTTTGTCCATTCAAAACATACGAAATGGCAAACTACGAAATCCCTTATTTTGGAGCACTCAACCTCCAAGAGCTTGAAGCTTACACTACTCAAACCATCGAGTTAAAAAATCGCTCCGTCATTCTGGATATGAATTTACTGAGTGGAAATAGCGTGAGTGAAGAAGAAATGAAAGTCATCAAAGGTTTTCTTCTAAATTTGGAAGCCTACACCAATCAAATTAGTACGATTCTTCCTACGGATTACGCAGCTCGCGGAGCTACTTATGACTACATGGAAGATTTTCTCCGAGAATTAGACGATGAAGACCTTATTAGTGTCTTACATGGAACGGATGAAGAACTTCCTACGGAAGACCGTATGCTTCAAAAATTCTACATTAAACGAATCAGTTTCTATCCCGAAAAAGAAGATGAATTATTGGCGGTTTTAGATTATGCCATCAGTGGAAATATCACGGAGGATGCTTTGGTGGTTATGATCAATAAACAGATGAAGTTGAAGGGGATTGTGATTGAACGTGGGTAAGATTAAAACTACAAATGGAACGCTCCTTCTTTGCGTAAAAGGGGCTGGTTAAATTCTGCCATAAATGATATTCGCTTCAGAAAAAACGACTTCTCAAAAACGCCTATTGCTCATCTCCGATCTTTGGGGGTGGCGATCGTCCAGCATTCTTTCAAAGTATCTTGAGGTTCTTTCGAAGGATTATTCTATTGTTGTTTGTGACAGTTGTGCCATGGCCGGAATTGATTCTTCTGGGGCTTCCGAGCAGGAAATTCATCAACAATTTGTAAATGGGGGTATTGAAAAGGCCAGTCATTATTTATTAGAGAATCATCGAGAAGAAACAATAGATATTCTTGCCTTTAGTGTAGGGGCTACTATTGCTTGGAAAGCGATGTTAGTAGGACTGAAGGTGGATCGCTTCTTTGGGGTGAGTGGGACTCGATTGCGTTATGAAATAGAAAAACCGAATGCTAGGATTGAATTGTTATTTGGGGATCGAGATAGGTTTAAGCCTGCTAAAGAATGGTTCACTGGCCTAGAAATTCGGCAACAACTAATAAAAGGGGCTGGGCATGATTTGTATGAAAAGGAGCAGTGGCTTGGGGATGTTTTTGAGTGGCTTTTAGAATAGTAACTTTAAAATAATAATTTCATGGCAATTCATTCAACAAGAATTGAGTTTGAACAAAGACTACCACCTGTAATAGATATTAAAAACCAATTCCAATCAATTACTGGGTTAAGTCTTCAAATAATTGCATCCTTAAATTTGGTCAACCTAGATTCAAATATACTTTCTGTTTCCAGTTGGCTGAGCGAAGATTTATATAAAGTTAAATCGAAGCAAGATGAAGAAGGTCAACTTGAACAGTTAGAAGTTAAAGAAATGTTTGATTATAAAAGAAAGCATGAATTGGATTTGATCCAAGACAATTTTATAGTATCTCTCTACCTTTATGTTGAAGGATTTTATACTATTCAATTTGAAACCGGACAAAATTACATTGAACTTACTTTTCTAATAAATCAAAAATATTTTGTTTTAGCATTGGAAAAAACGCTGCTTAAATTAGGAGGTAAGCTGTCCTATGCAAGTGCAGATAACTCAAATAATTATAGGGAGAAGCAATTGGATAATTTGAAAAGATGGGAGGATTATAAATGGTATAATAGAATTAGAAAATAAAGAAGTAATGATAAATCAGCCTATAAAAGACAAAGAAAGATGAACCATGCGAATTGCCGCTCCTCTGGAGCTGCGAACAGTCTCTTAATTAGCGCATCTTTTTACCTGCAAATTTGCATGGTTCATCTTTCTTCGAATGAGTAGGATGATTTTAGCTAAAACCCACCCGCAATTACGGGCTCCTGTTTTTCTGGAACCACATTCACATCAATAATTGGTTCAGCTCGATCCAATAAACCAATACACTCCCGACTTAGATTTTTCAAATGCACTTTCTTCCCAACCTTGTGGTAACGTTCTGTAATTTTATTCAAAGCCTCAATCGCTGACATATCAACTACTCGACTCTCTTTAAAATCAATAACAATCTCGTTTGGATCATAAAGCACATCAAATTTTTCATTGAATACAGCTACAGATCCAAAGAACAATGGACCATATATTTCGTAGTGTTTCACACCGTTTTCATCAAAACGCTTTCGTGCACGAATTCTCTTCGCATTGTCCCAAGCAAAAACCAATGCTGCGATGATAACACCGATAATTACAGCTAATGCAAGGTTATGTAAGAATGCTGTTACAAGCGTTACTAAAACCATAACAAAGATGTCCGACTTAGGCATTTTGTTGAAGGTCTTAAGTGAAGCCCATTCAAATGTTCCAATTGCCACCATGATCATCAAGCCAGTTAAAGCAGCCATTGGCATTTGCTCTATGAGGCTAGAACCAAACATGATGAAAAACAAAAGCATCATGGACGCTACAATCCCAGACAAACGAGCACGAGCACCAGAAGATATATTTATCAGACTCTGACCGATCATTGCACAACCACCCATTCCGGAGAAGAAGCCGGAAATAATATTTGCAGCGCCTTGAGCTACGGCCTCTCTGTTGCCTTGACCACGAGTTTCTGTGATTTCGTCAATTATATTTAGTGTAAGCAAACTTTCAATCAGACCAACTCCAGCCATTATGCAGGCATAAGGAAGAATAATGGTAAAAGTCTCCATTGTAAATGGAACCATTGGCAAATGAAAAGGAGGGAAACCACCTGAAATAGAAGCAATGTCACCAACGGTCTTAGTCTCAATTCCAAAAAAGTATACAACTCCAAAAATGGATAAAATGGCCACTAAGGAAGCAGGAATAGCTTTACTGATTTTGGGTAACCCCCAAATAAGCAACATCGTAACGAAAACCAACCCAAGTAACATGTATAAGGTTCCTCCTGTCAGCCATGCACCAGTCGAGTCTTTGAATTGATCCATCTGGGACATAAATATGATTATAGCCAAACCATTTACAAATCCAAAAATAACTGGATGCGGTACCAGCCTCATCAATTTACCCATCTTAAGTAATCCTGCAGTTACCTGGATTATACCTGCTAAAACAACCGTAGCAAAAATAAATTCGACTCCATGAGATTTCGCCAAAGCTGCAATAACAATCGCTACAGCACCAGTTGCTCCAGAAATCATTCCAGGGCGACCACCAAAGATGGAAGTAATCAGCCCCATTACAAATGCGGCATATAGTCCGGTGAGCGGAGATAGCCCTGCGATCAAGGCGAAGGCGACGGCTTCTGGAATTAAGGCCATTGCTACAGTTAATCCAGAAAGGACCTCTGTTTTATAGTCTACTTTTTGTGACAAATCGAAGAGGTTAAAATACTTTTTCATGAGAATACTTTTTAAAACTTTTGCTAGGGATTTCTTGAGGGTTATTTTTTAAGGCCGCAAATGTAGCCTAATATTTTAGAATACAAACACTCTGAAACGTTATGTTTTCTATAATGTTATGTCAGTTTTGATGCCAGTTCAAGGAATTGAAAAAGAGTGTTTGTGTTTTAGTTTTGCCTGTAGGCTTTATTGTTGGGTAAAATTTGGAGGAAGTGTTGATTGGGCATTTATAAGGTTTGAACAAAAGAGGAAAGCAGGAGAAAAAATGGCAGAAGAAATTCAAATTTATTTACAATGAGATTGGCATGATGTAATTAATTTCAAAAAGAAAGCCCCGATCTAAAAAGATCGGGGCTCCACTACATGATTGGCCACTTTAAAAAGATGGCCTTGACGAGTATATGATTTTAGTAAATCCACATCGTATTATGGCATTCTACTGAAGGTATTAGAGTTCTTCCTGAGTCTGCGCTGTAGCCGGATAATCAAATCCAATCCGACCAGTGTCATACCCTCGGTCCCCCGTAGGAATCTGAGCGAATTTCTCCGCCCGTTTTCTAAAGAAGGCCTCCGTCCGGCCAGTCAATCCTTTCCAGAAAATCCCAGCTATCGAACGATTCTCTTCCTCTTCTTGATATTCTACCTGAATACCAGCACCTCGTCGGTAAACTTCCACAGATATAATACAGACAAATGCAAGGATCACCGAAAAGCCTACAAAGAAGGAAAATAAACCACCCCAAAATGTAGCATTTTTAAACTTAGAATCCTGAACGGAAGTCATAGCTGCTTCTCCTTTTGCCACTGCATCTTTCAAGCTTTTCTTCTCTGATGCAATAGCTTTATTCTTGTCCTTTTGCCATTGACTCAGCTTTTTACTTTGCTCTGATTGAAGTGCTAACAAAGTACTTGCCTTTTCACTTTCAACAGCCAGTATTTTCTTACGAAACTTCTGAGCCTGACTTTTCGCCCACAGATGTCCCTGAGCATACTTGTCGTCATACTCCCTGGCTTTCAGCTGCATCCCATTAATCTTCGAATCAAACTGAGCTGTTCTAGCAGTAATGACTTCCGACTGATTGGTTTTTATTACCATTAAATCGTCATTCAATCGCTCATGGATATCCTTAACAGCAGTTCTATAATCTGCTTTTAAAGCACTATCATCAAACAGGGTTCCGACAGGAACATTTGATACAAAAGCATGATTGATTCCATTTGTTGACAATCGAAAGGAGAGTACGCCCATTCCAATGGTAATCAGGGTAACAATACTAAACAGACCAATGTACCAAGCGTTTTTTAATCGCTTCCATACAAGTGCTCTGGTAAGTACTTGTAGGAATTTTCGACCTCCTAGTTCCAACAATGCTACTACAAGTATCATGGCAAAGATGGAAACGAGAATAGAAACAAATTTAGAGGCTCCCACCATCTCACTTTGAGTGATGTACCAGATGGTAATCGCCTCTGTCAATCCACTGATGACTTGTGCCACCTTACCGATCACATCAATACTTGGTGCGATAGGGCGAAAGAGGTTGTAAAAATCGGAATTGGTGGCAGCCGTTTCTCTTTCTTTTAGTTTTACTAATTTATTCATATAAAGAATTTAAATAGATCTTCCTCTCGTGAATAGCGAGCATAGAAAAACCTCTTGCTTTCCAAGTTCTTGTTTAAAAGAAACTTAAAAGCAAACAAAAAAATGCGTTGGTCGAAGTACAAGACTTCAACATCAACAATTACCGTAAAACCTTGGTAAACACTATCGAAAGAAGGGAAATTATGAACCCGAAAAACAGAATAGAAGGATAGGAAAATTACTACCAAAAACAATTACTTACCTTTTTAGTACGATGAAATACGACTTAGGTCACATTTTATGGTCAAGATATTTACTGTACACCAAGCCTTTACTCACTTTTATACGTAAAAAAGAGATAGTACTTATAGTTACCTTGTTGAATTTACTTTATATAAAAAGTACATAGAATCTTCTATCTTAGCTCCAACAAAAAAAGTAAAACATGAAATACCTACCTATCTTTTTACTGGTTATTTTCACCCTAAGTGACCAATTGTATGCTCAGCAATACGACATTTACTTCAGCAATTTTGAAACAGATCTAATACAACTCAGTGCTCCCAAACAAATTGACCTAGGAATTGGCCTAGGAATTACTGGTACTGGGAATATCAATCTTCAATTAGGATATAGTCCTATAAAACATCTTTCTGTCTCGATAGGTTATTTCAATCAAAGGGGAAACGATGTTAATTCAAACGATTTTGAAATCCGGGAGGCTAGAACCGCTTATACCATATCAGTCGGCACTTATTATTATCTTGCGAATGAGCAAAGAGACGTATTTGAACCTGGAACTAAGATAGTAGATTTGAGTAAGAGAAGAAGTTTGTTATTATTAGCCGAAGTCGGCCTTTCTGCTAATCAGATGACAAACGCAGGTCTTAATCGAGGGATGAATTTTTATAGCGCCAAGCTCTCGTACGAAAACATATTCTTAAACTTAGGTATTGGTTATGAGCACAAATATGGAATGGCAACTGCAACATTGGGATTTAAAAGGTTGAAATATACTAAGGTTACTTACACAGGAATTAATTTTGATATCGACAAATTAAGTGCAATTACCCAACAATTAAGTTCAGATGCTACCTATAATATTTTTGGTGTTGGTATTCACAATCAATTCGGAAAAAAAATAATTAAAGTACAGGCTGGAGGAACGTTACCATTGGTGTACTTTCAGGAGTTTAAAAACCAAGCTGCTGAGATTGACAACTCTTCTCTTTATGTTGGATGCGTTATGGATATTCAACGATTGATCAAATATTTTAAAGGAGGAAAGTAAGACTTTAGTCTCAATCCCAACTTCAATTTCTTAATTAGTGAGTATCACACGATTGACTTGTGAACTGAGTGTTCCGCTATTAAGACGGACAGGTTTGAAGTTGCATTTGGCCTTGTGATTGAAGTTGAAAAGTGTTCTTACGATCGAAATACAATCTAGATCTACCCTAAGATAAAAGCAGTTATCTTTTACTATATTTGCTTTGTCTAACTATCTAATTTTGGGGAATAATATTTTTTACATCATGGGGGTATCTGGTACCGGGAAATCTACTATAGGGAAAGCCCTTAGTAGCACTCTGGATATTCCTTTCTTTGACGGAGATGATTTTCATCCTATTGAGAATATTGAAAAAATGACCGCAGGCGTTCCTCTGAATGATACCGATCGTAAACCTTGGCTAGAACAACTCCATACCCTGGCAAAAACAGAGTTGAATAAGGATGGGGCCGTCATAGTCTGTTCTGCTCTTAAGAAGTCATATAGGGCAATCCTGTCTAAAGACATCTCTCAACAAGTTTATTGGGTTTTTCTCGATGGGCCCGCAGAGCTTATTCTTAAAAGAATGAAACTTCGATCTGGCCATTTTATGCCTCCTACCTTATTACAATCACAGTTTGACACTCTGGAGCGACCGAAAGAAGCTATTACAATATCTATAGTAGATTCACCTGAGGCGATTGTGAAAACGATTTTAAAAACGGTGAAAAATAACTAATTGCTTAGAAATATCAAATTAAAAAAATGACAAAACTTGCGGAATTTGGATTAATAGGATTGGGAGTAATGGGTAAAAGCCTCAGTCTTAATTTAGCAGAAAAAGGCTTTCAACTGTCCTTATTTAATAGACATGTTGAAGCTGTCGAAGAAAAGGTAGCTGAGCGATTTGTAAAAGAAGAATCATTACTGGAGAAAGCTAGTGGCTTTGATGATTTGCCAGAATTCGTTAATTCGTTGAGCCCGCCTCGGCGGATTTTGCTCATGATAAAAGCCGGCCCTGCCTTAGACCAGATGATCGAGGAAATGTTGCCTTTTTTATCTCCTGGGGATGTTTTGATTGATGGAGGAAATTCTCATTACAAAGACACCAAAAGAAGAATAGCATTCTTGAAAACAAAAGAATTACATTTTATAGGTACTGGAATCTCAGGAGGGGAGGAAGGGGCTCGACATGGTCCTTCTATTATGCCAGGTGGGCCAAAAGAAGCTTATGATTTAGTTAGTCCTTATCTGGAAGCAATTGCGGCTAAGGAGCAATTGGGGAAGACCTGTTGTGCTTACATTGGAAAAGATGGAGCGGGCCATTTTGTGAAAATGGTTCATAATGGAATGGAGTATGCGGAGATGCAGTTGATTGCGGAATCTTATGGTTTGTTGCGTCAAGGAGCTGGATATTCTCCAAATGAAATTGCAGATATGTTCCAATCATGGGTCCAAATGGGACTCGGGAGTTATTTGTTAGAAATTACAATAAAAATTCTTAGAACAAAGGATGGAGAAGATTGGCTGATTGATAAAATTCTGGACAAGGCTGGAAATAAGGGGACTGGTTCATGGACGACCATTGCATCTGCTGAGTTGGGAATACCTTCCACTATGATTACAGCAGCTCTTTTTGCCCGTTATACTTCTGCATTTAAAAAAGAACGAATTGAAAATAGTGCAGTTTATGAGATTCATAAAAACAAAACAGAAATTACCATAGATCATGTTGTTCTGAAAACGGCTTACAAAATAGCTCGTATAATAAATCATCATCAGGGATTTGAGTTGATGGACGCTGCATCTAAAGCAAATGGTTGGGATTTGAATTTAAGTGAAATTGCCCGAATATGGACGAATGGATGCATCATAAGATCTAAATTGATGGAGGACTTGGTAAAAATATTAACATCTGATTCTCGCATTTTGAACAATGCTAGTATCTTCCCTGAAGTCACCCAAAGCCTTGGAGGCCTGGGCAAAGTAGTCCAATGGGGAATTGTTGCGAAGCATCCTGTTCCTTGTTTCTCAGCTGCACTTAATTACTTGTATGCTTCTACGGACGAGCAGTCAACAGCAAATATTATTCAAGCGCAACGTGATTTCTTTGGTGCTCATCGCTATCAAAGAACAGATGACGACTCCGATAAAACTTATCACACTAACTGGCCAACTTAATATCTTATGTTTGATTTTCAGACGCTCGCTGCCGTTTGCAGTGGAATCGTTCTATTGCTTGTATTAATTTTGAAAGTTAGATTGCAAGCTTTTATTTCCTTGTTGATTGCCAGCATTGTTGTTGGGCTGTTAGCTGGAATGGCGCCAGAGACTATTGTGGAGTCAATAAAAACAGGAATGGGAGGAACCTTGGGCTTTGTGGCAACTGTTGTTGGTCTTGGAGCTATGTTTGGAGCTATATTAGAGCATTCGGGAGGCGCTCAATCCATCGCTCAACATTTATTAAAATCCTTTGGCGAGAAGAATGCTCCAGCTGCGATGGTGCTGACTGGTTTTTTTGTAGCGATTCCTGTATTCTTTGATGTGGCATTCATTATTTTAATTCCAATGCTTTATGCTTTGCAGCGAAAAACAAAAAAGTCATTGCTACTATATGCAATACCATTGTTAGCTGGATTAGCAATAACACACGCATTCATTCCTCCAACTCCTGGACCAATTGCAGTGGCGGACATTGTTGGCGCTTCTCTTGGGTGGGTTATTTTAGCGGGTTTTATAGTTGGTTTTCCAACTGCCATTATTTCGGGGCTGATATTTGGAAAATACATTGCAGGTAAAATACATATTGAAGCACCAGCTTTAAAAGAAGATCAGGAGGAGAAGACAGATCTACCATCTGCCTGGTTGATTTTTTCTATTATCGGAATTCCAATCCTTTTGATTTTAATGAATACGGTTCTGAGTTCTCCATTTTATAAAGAATCGATTCCAAAAGCAATTTTAGAGTTTATACAATTGGTGGGCCATCCCTTTCTTGCGCTTATTATTGCAAACATTGTGGCTTGGTTAGTACTGGGTGTTAGAAGAGGAACGTCACGGGAAGAATTACGCGAAATAACCACTAAGTCAATGGCGCCAGCTGGAGTCATTATTTTACTAACTGGCGCAGGTGCCGTTTTTAAACAAATTTTGATTGATACTGGAGCTGGTAAAATGTTGGCAGAAACAATGACAGAAATGGGTATTCCGGTTATTGTATTTGCCTTCTTATCAGCAGTACTGGTTCGAATTATTCAAGGTTCTGCAACCGTGGCGATGATCACTGCAGCTGGGATGACTGCTCCCTTAGTTGCGGATATGGATATGGCTACTTTTAGCGGTGCGTTATTGGTTATTGCTATTGCAGCTGGAGCCTCCATCATGTCACACATCAATGACAGTGGTTTTTGGCTGGTGAGTCAATACTTGGGACTTTCAGAAAAACAGACCTTTCAAAGTTGGACAATGATGACAACGATTTTAGCTTTATCTGGATTTGTGTTTACATTATTATTGTGGGGAATTGTTTAGTAAAGAAAAGTTAGCAGCTATGATTGAAAATTGTAAGTATGTAAATGGAGCTAGAAAAACCATTAAGTAACTTTTGAAAACAAGAAACCCAAGGGCAAATGATAAAACTACGCTCCGCACATCTTTCTGATCTAGATCTGCTCATCTCCATAGAGCAAAAATCTGAGAACAGTCGCTACCTCAGCCCAAATACAAAAAAGGAACATGAGTTCAATTTGCAAGATGAAAATCTAGATTATTTTGTCGTTTATTCAGCGGACAATTCCTTTATCGGCTATGTCATTCTAGCTGGAAAAACCAACCCCAACTCAAGTATTGAATTACGCCGAATTGTCATTACTGACAAAGGGAAAGGTTATGGCCGACAGACTTTAGAAGTTATTAAAAAATATGTCTTTGAAGAACTAAAAGTCAATCGTCTATGGTTGGATGTATTTGAATTCAATGAAGTCGGGCTACGTTTGTATCCTTCGGTAGACTTTGTTAAAGAAGGCGTTTTAAGACAGAGTTTTCGTGGGGAGAAAGGGTTTCAAAATCAAGTAATTATGTCTATCCTAAAAGAAGAGTACCTAAGTTAAAACTAGCCCAGATCAAAGATGTACAGTAGTTAGTACTTGCTGGTCGAATTCTAATCTTAGTCGATTTCGACCATTATCCTCTTGAAGTTTTACTTTTTCCTATTATCCTTTAAAGTTGGCCAGTTATCCACCTCTTTTAACCTTATAGAAATTATTAATGTGTATTTCTATAACAATGAGGCCTATGTCCTCGTATCAGCAGGTATTAACACACTATGATCACTTAATGGATAATCGAAAATGGATAGATTTAGATTAACTGTATTTATTGGTTTTATACTTCTCTCTCCACTCTTAGTAGTAAGTCAGAGTAGTAGAAATCATGAAGAAAAGGGAAATCAAGAGCGTTCAGTTCATCCCAGTTTCTTAAGGTGCTTAGAACAAATTCTTCCATTTCCGGAAGGAGAAGTCAATGGCGTTGAGGAACAAATCAGTACTTGTAATAAATTAATACAAAAGGGAGTACTTGTATCTAAGATTCATCGTTTGGACTTTGCTATTAGACAAATGAAGTTCCAACAGTCTTTGGACAGGAATGAAGCATTATTGAAATTGGTTTTGGATAATAAAGACTTAGCGATCCAGGACGGAATACCTCCGAGCCTTAAAAATAACTACTTTTATATTGCTGCAAAAACGCAATCCTTCTTTGGCGATATTCCAAACGCCGTAAATACCTACATCAATCTGCTTTCTGATGCAGAGAAGGATCTGGATACCACTTATATTCTTCATAGTTTGTATGACCTTGGACAATTGTACGAAGCCCAAGAAGATTACTCGAAAGCAGAACAGTATTTCCAACAAGCTCATAATTTTGTCAAATACAATAGTGTTACGAATGATTTTCAAGTGCAGTTGTTAGAAGCGATTATTGAGATGCATTTAAAAGCAGAACAATTTGACAAGGCTAGACCATTCATCAAAGAAGGGTTAAAGTTCTCAGAAAAATATAACAACTCCGAAAATAAGTTTCGATTTACTTTGTGGAAAGGTAAACTTGATTTATTACTTGACGATATTGTCTCAGGGGAAGAAGCATACAAGGAGGCTGCAAAATACAAAACTTATTTGGAAGAAGAATGGATGAATAAAAGGTATAAGGTCTTTCTAGCGGACTATTATTTAGCCAATACTAGATTTGATGAAGCAATTGTTGCTTATGAAGACTTGATGTTGGAAGAGGAGTCTTTGGAGAAAACTAAGGAATGGACTAATCGAGCTCACGAAGCTTACTTATTGAAAGGTGATCATGAAATGGCTTATGAAAATTTGCTTCACTCTACGGTGTTGGAAAAACATATTCAGCACAAAAGGAAAGAACAACAATCATTTTACAATAAACAAATAGCAACATTAGATAACTCCATGAAGACTGACGAAGCATTAGCGGTTAAATTTTCTAATGAAAAAAATCAGAATATTTTTGTTTATGCATTTGGGCTGATGTCTCTGATATCTTTAGTCTTGTTTTATCTTTTGAAAAGGGAGCAAAGAAGCAGGAATAAAAAGATTAATGACCGACTTGAAGATCGAACAAAAGAATTAGAACTTGTAATAACTAGGCTAAAAGAATCTCAGAAAGAAGCCAATGCTTTTAATAAAATTCTTACTCACGATTTACGTGGACCACTAAGAAATATCATTGGTTTTAGTGCATTAGCACGGAAAGAAATTACTGATAATTCGAACACCTCTAACTATCTAAGATACGTCTTGAAAGGAGGTAAACAGCTTCGGCAGTTGATTACGGATGTTGCTGTCTTTCAGGAAGTTAACAACAAGCCGCCTGAGCCAATGGAACTGATTGATACGAATGTTTTGATGAAGAGTTTGGTAGAATCTATGGATGTTTTATTGGAGGAAATTGGAGGCGAAATAAACTTTCCTGAATTGCCTTCAGTAGTAGGACATCAACCTACGCTTTTTTCAAGTTTTAAGCATTTAATAGAAAATGGAATTAAATACAACAATAGTAATACACCCGTTGTTGAAGTTCAATACTTCAGAAATGTTGACACGCACTTTTTTCAAATCAAAGACAATGGTATCGGAATTTCAAGTACTTATCATGAATCCATTTTTGAATTGTTTAAGCGTTTAAATGGTAGAAGGTTTTGTGAAGGTTCTGGGTTGGGCCTTAATGTAAGTCAAAAATTACTTGAAAAATTGGGAGGTAAAATCACAATTTTAGAATCGGAGGAAGGAAAGGGAAGCACCTTTCAAATTAGCTTTCCCATTCTAAAAGAACCAAAGACCATTGTAGTGGATGTAGAGATAAATGAAAAAGAAAAACTGAGCTATGAGTTGTAGTCAAATTTCTTTTATTCTTACGGATGGGCTGCCACCCAGACTTCTCCGTCTTCAAAGAACTCTTTTTTCCAAATAGGTACGGTTTCTTTTAGGGTGTCAATTGCAAATTCACAAGCCTCAAAAGAAGCCTTTCGATGAGGGGTTGAGACCGCAATCACTACGGCAATTTCCCCAATCTCCAAAGTGCCTGTTCTATGATGAATAGCCATTCGCTTTACGCCCCAACGGTGAACAGCCTCCTCTGCAATTTTTTTCATCTCCGCAATGGCCATAGGTGCATAAGCTTCAAATTCTAATTTTAAAACTTTCTTCCCCTGAGTCTGATTCCGTACAGTACCCACAAATACAGTCAAACCTCCAGCTCCACTAGAAGAAACGAGTTCGATACAAGATTGAGGTTGTAATGCTGTTGTTAATATTTTTATATCAATCATAATTTATCTGACTGTTGTTAAATAGGATAAAGTTAGATTTACTAAATGGGGGGGCTTAAATTTCTTGTGATTCACGCTAAGGCAACACCCACGAAAGAATCTGGAGGAGTCAAACCCCGATTTGCGCGGAGTCGCAACTCCTCGCAACCATGCACCCGCAGACATATCACCCCCCGCTCACCGGAGGAATAATAACCACCTCATCACCAGAGTTAATTACAAAATCATCTTCTCGATACTCCTTATTTACTGCGATGGCCAAAGACCGCAAGCGCTCAAAATCGGGAAACTGTTTGCATATGGTTTGCTTGAGCGTACCTACAGTAGCACCATCCGACAAATCTAGACTTATTTGACGGCTACCTACGATATCTTTTGCTATCCCGAATGCTATAATTTCTGTAGTCATTTTTTAGATTTTTAATTTTTCTGTCAAATCGCATGAATTAAAAAAACTAATCCGCCCGACAGACAGCAAATTAGAAACAAATTCCTAACTTTATAGGGTTCTAAGGCAAAAAAGTGCCACCAAAAATGAAATTACATAATAACTGTTTAGCAGTCGACTTTTCCTTTTCAAATATGACACAGGGAAATTAGGACTTAACAGTTAAAGTTAATAGTAACCAAACATGCTTTACGATAATCACGGAAGAAAAATAAATTACCTGCGCCTCGCGGTTACTGATCGATGCAATTTACGTTGTTTCTATTGTATGCCGGAGGAAGGAATCAATTATATTCCTAGAAAAGAGCTTCTAAGCTATGAGGAAATGGAGCGGATTGTGAAGATAATGGTTGGCTTAGGAATTGAAAAAGTCCGAATTACTGGAGGTGAACCTTTTTTACGAAAAGGAATGATGGAATTTCTAAAGCGGCTTACCCAGATTGATGGACTTCAAAAACTCAATATAACCACAAATGGAACGCTTACTTCTGGGAGAGTTCATGAATTGAAAGAAATGGGTATCAATTCAGTCAATCTCAGCCTTGACAGTTTGGATAAACAACGTTTTTATGACATTACACGTCGAGATGAATTCAATACCGTAATGGAAACGTTGGATGAATTGATTGAAAGCGGAATTCCAACTAAGATAAATACGGTTGTTATGAATGGCCGCAACATTGAGGATATCATTCCTCTGGTCAATCTCGCAAAAGATCGTCCGATAGATGTCCGATTCATTGAAGAAATGCCATTTAATGGAAATGGAAAAACGGAAGATCTGATTTGGACATTCCCTAAAATATTAGAGCATATTACAGCTTCACATCCTCAAATTCAAAAAGTAAAAGATCCACCACATTCTACCTCTTTCAACTATCAAATTCCCGACTTTAAAGGTAAGATTGGGATCATAGCAGCTTACAGTCGTCTCTTTTGTGGGACTTGTAATCGGATTCGTTTAACACCTCAAGGTCAGCTGAAAACTTGTTTATACGACAATGGGATTTTCAATTTACGTAATATTTTACGGGCGGGTGCAACAGATAAGCAGTTGGAAAATACCTTATTGGAAGCCTTGAAGATCAGAGCTAAAGATGGTTTTGAGGCTGAAAAGAATAGAGATTTTGATTTCCCCGTTTCCGAATCAATGGCAACTATAGGGGGCTAAATAATTTTAGTTAAATCTCTTCTACTTCCTTAAATAATTGTGGTGAAGGAACCTAAGATAACGGTAAAAAATCCGATATTCGCCCCTTCACTAATACAATTAATAACATGTCTAAGGAAAAACCTACTCTTATTCTTCTAGCTGCTGGTATGGGCAGTCGCTATGGAGGACTCAAACAACTAGATTCTATCGGCCCTAACGGAGAAACCATCTTGGATTATTCCGTTTATGATGCCATTCGTTCTGGTTTCGGAAAAGTTGTTTTCGTTATTCGAGACCACTTTGAAGAAGCTTTCGAAGAAAAAATTGCTGCCAAATTTCGCCCACATATAGAAGTTGTCTACGCTTACCAACCTGTCAATCTTGAGAATTATGACGGAGTAGAAAGAACAAAACCTTGGGGCACAGGTCATGCCGTTTTAGTGGCAAAGGAAATAACAAATGCGCCTTTCGCTGTTGCCAATGCAGATGACTTTTATGGTCACGATTCATTTAAGTCCGTTGGTGCTTTTCTACAAACTAAAGTAGATACAAATCATTTCGCAATGGTTGGCTTTGAGTTGAATAAAACGCTTTCTCCAAACGGATCTGTTTCCAGAGGTGTTTGTGCCGTTGATGAAAATAATCTTCTGGAAACGGTTGTTGAAAGAACTAATATTATTTCTGAAAAGGAAGCCATCTTCTATATCGAAAATGAAGAAAAACATGAGTTAGACCAAGAAGTGCCTGTCTCCATGAATCTATGGGGTTTTCATCAGGAATTTTTTGGTGAATTAGAAAACCATTTTGACACTTTCGTTCAAAATAATAAAGAGAACCCTAAGGCAGAATATTACATCCCTTTAGTTGTAAATGAATTGTTGGAAAGTGGTCAAATTAAATTGGAAGTATTACCTACCAGCTCTCAATGGTTCGGTGTAACTTATCAAGACGACAAACCCGATGTTCAACAGAAGATTAATAAACTGATTTCTGAAGGAGTATATCCAAGCCCTCTGTTTTAAGCAAAACCCTTTGCGAAACCTTAGCGCCCTTCGCGTCCTTTGCGGTTAATAAAACACGCGAGCATGTCCACAAAAAAAGCCCGAGCATATCGCCCGGGCTTCTTTTTTATCTATCAATATTGTTTACTTCTTAATCGTCACATCACCTTTGTATAAAACCTTAAATCCATCTACGAATTCAATCTCCGTAACATAAACGAATACTCCAGGATTCAGAGGCTCTCCTTTGAAAGTGCCATCCCATACCCATTCGGCTTTCGGATCAGTTAGTCTGAAGAATTCTGCCTCGTGTACAATTTCTCCCCAACGATTGAAAATTCTAAAGAAGTTGACTTTTTCAACACTTCTATCGGTGTCACCAGGATAGATTTCGAAAAAATCATTCGCTCCATCTGCATTTGGAGAGAAAGCATTAGGGATATAAACTGGACGGTCCTTATTCACCTCAACAAGAATCTCTCGAGTTATTGAACATCCAAACGTATCAATCATAGTAACTGAATAAGTCGTTGAGTAGAACAACATAGAATCTGTTTGTGGATTATAGCAATTCACAGAATCAGGACAATTTAGGAATTCAATTGGACTCCATATTAATGTGTCTATTGCCCCATTCGGAATACTGTATGTTGGATCAAGTGTGATCGACTCGTCTCCTAAATTAGTTGGATAATAGTCAAGCTCTAATCCTGTATTAAATATGATATCCAATGACGTAGGCTGAGGAACAAATAATTCCGTTTCAAATGTACATCCATCTGCATCTTCAATTGTAATGTCATATTCCATATCTCCTTCAAGGAAACTGAATTGTTGGAAAGTACTGAAAGGCGCTCCATCAATAGAATACATATATGGCGCTGTTCCACCGGTTACTCCCACTATGTTGATGAAACCATCTGTATCTCCAAAACAAGAAGGAGGGGAGATGATTGGATCAATAGCAGAAGGGAAGTTAGTCGCTGGATTAACAACTACAGAATCCATATCATTACACTGATTCGCTGAATTTATAACCTCCAGGAAGTAGGTGCCTGGCTCTATAGCGTCATAGTTAACACTATTGGTAAGAATAGTGCCATTGGCATCCGTCCATATGTAAGTGTCGGCACCAGTTGTTCCACTTCCACTTAAAGATACCGTTTCGTCTGCACAACCAAATTCCGCCAGGTCTCCAGCTTCCGCCACAGGAGCGCTGGTGTCTTCTGTTACAACTACAATATCATTTTCAGTACAACCATTATCTGTATCCAAAGTCGTCAAAGTATAAGTTCCAGGAGCCGTTGCAGTAGCTGTTGGTTGATCGGTTGGGCCATCAATAACACCATCTAATGTTGACCAGGTCAAAGTGATGGTTGGTCCCATTTGGGAACCGCTACCATCTAAGGTTACACTTGGGTTAGTACAATCCAGTTCTTGATCTTCACCAGCATTGGCAATAGGATAAGCAGTGTTGTCTTCTATTTCAATTGTTGAGAAATTATCACAACCATTAATGTTGTTAACCACATATAAGATGTAAGTACCTTCAGTCAAGGCTTCTATTGGGCTTCCTAAAGTAATGGTTCCTTCCGGATCCTCCCAGCTAACCGTAGTGTTAGGTTCGATAACCGTAGAAAGCTCCACGCCTCCTGTACAATCCAGAGAACCTGTAAATTGAATAATTGCATTTGGAGGAAGTGTATCTAATCCAACATCAATAAAGGCTGGTTCTGACTCACAATCTAAATTGGTGTTTGTAATGATAAAGGAATAATTTCCTGCATCACTTGCCTGGCTTAATGTTATACTTTCATCATTTATATTACCAGCGTTAATAGAAGGTCCAGTCCAAGTTACTTGGTAGTCAGGTCCCAAAGTTCCATTCGCTTGTAGTGTAACAGTAGTATTATTGTTACAATCCAAAATTAAGTCTCCAAGAGAAGTTGCAACTGGAACAGAAGGATCAGCGGTGATTTCTACTGTAGCAGTATTCGTACAACCCGAAGCGTCTGTCACTGTCAAGGTATAAATGCCTGGAGAAGTAACCACAGGATTGTAGGTGTCTTGACCGGAGTCATAAGTACCTCCACTCCACATTGGCGTTCCACTACCACTACCTGATAGAGTTGTAATGTTTCCGTTATTACAGGAAAGCTCAGCAGTAGGACCAGCGTTGGCAGATGGTAAGTCAAATACATTTATAACAATGCTTTCACTAAAGTCACATCCATCTTCTTCAAAAGAGTAAGTCACTGTATTTGGACCACTAATTAGTGTAGCATCATCAGGGTTGAACATTCCTGTTGTTGTATTTACAATTCCAGTACCACTCCAGCTACCGATTCCAGTTCCATTACTACCAGTGATGGTTACTTCTAAATCAATCATGCCAGTAGGTGTTGCCATTTCACAAATGTCTCCAACTGGATCAATTACTAAGTTGACAGGAGGACAAGCAGAAGCTTCACATATTTCAGTTGCTTCGCTATTTCCACAAGGACCTGTGCCGACGGCAATCACCGTTACAGAAACTTCATCTCCCTCGGCTAATCCGGTAAATTCAAAGTTAAGATCAGTTTGTAGAGCACCGTTTACAATGTATTCTGTAACACCTGGAATAGCATCCCAAGTAAAGTCTACAGAATTCAAAGTAGGGTTACAAGTAATATTTGGAATAGGAAGAGGTTCATCTATTTGTATGCTTTCTGTTTCTGTTCCAGAGTTACAGCCGTTATCAATTACTTCAAGGCTTACATCTTGGCTACCACCAACAGGGAATTGAATGTTGTAAGATTCCTGACCTAAATCATCTATTAAAACACCGTTTCCGAAGTTCCAGTTATAAGTAGCAGTTCCAGAAGCAGTACCTTGTAAAGAAACATTTACTAGATCACCAATACAAGCTTCGACATCCATCACGAATGCCGCAGAAGGCACTTCATTAACAATGATGTCAATAGTAGCAGGGAAGTTACAAGGTGGTTCAGAGTAAGTATATGTGATTTGGTTTGGACCAATATCAACACCAAGTGCATTTGGATCAAAGGTACCCATCACTTGATCCGTAATTCCGTTTCCAGTCCATAAACCAGATCCACCAGTACCACCCATGACAATTGCATTTAAATTGATTGGTCCATCTCCAACACAGAATTCTGTAACTGGATCAATTGTAACTGTAATGTTATTCGGACAATCTTCCGCTGTACAAGTTTGCGTTGCCTCACTATTTCCACAAGCTCCAGTTCCTAGCGCAACTACTGTAATTGTTTCCATGTCTCCAGTATTCAAACCAGAAACAGTGTAGGTCGTTCCACCTTGAGGTACATTGTTAACAGTATAACCATTAGCTCCAGGAATTGCATCCCAACTAAAGGTGATTGAAGTTGTTGTCGTTTCACAAGTAATGACCGGAACAGCAAGTGGTGCGTCTACATCTACAATCTCAGTAGCAAGGTCAGATGCACAGCCATTTTCAATAACTTGTAAAGTGATGTTTTCTGTAGCTGCAGTTGACATTTGTACTTCATATATTTCCGAACCAAGATCATTAACTACAGTTCCGTTTCCAAAATCCCAAACATAAGTAGCAACGGCATTGAAGGTTCCTGCTGCTATGGCTACAGTCACGTTATCGCCAGCACACACATTTGGATCAACACTGAACGAAGCAGTTGGTTGAGGTATAATAATGATGTCAATACTTTGAGAAGCTGTACAAGTTCCATCCACATAGTTATACGTGATGGTATTTGGACCTGCAGAAACAGATACAGCATTCGGGTTGAATAAACCTGTTGTTGCATCTTCAATACCAGGACCGGACCACTGACCAGTTCCTGGACCAGAGACCACTGCGTTCAAGTTGATTGCTGTAGCAGAAGCGTCTAAACAAATATCAGCTACTGGATCAATGTTAATATTTACTGGAGGACAATCATCAGCGGTACAAGTTTGTGTTGCCTGACTATTTCCACAAGAACCATTACCTACTGCAATTACAGTGATGGTAACCATGTCTCCTGCGTCCAAACCAGTAGCACTATAAGAAGTACCAGGTTGAGCAATATTATTCACTAAGTATTCAGTGGCACCAACAACAGCATCCCATGTAAATTCAATATTATCAGTTGAACTATTGCAAATGATATTTGGTACAGCTAATGGTGCATCAATTGTTACCATTTCACTCATTGTTTCCGAAGGACAACCCGCAAGAGAAGTAACCGTTAAAGTTACCATTTGATCTGCACCAGCAGGCCAGTGTACTTCATAAGGGCCAGCACCTGTTCCATCCGCATAATCTGCGTTTCCGAAATCCCAGTTATAAGTTGCAGTTGCTGTAGCAGTACCTATATAGTTAACAGTTACCGTATCTTCTGCACAAATAGGAGAGGGGACGGTGAAATCAGCAGTTGGTTGACTATTTACAACAATGTCTATTGATTGAGAATACATACAAGGACCTTCCGTGTAAGTATATGTAATGGCATTGTTGCCAACGTTAGCTGTATTTGGATCAAATGTTCCTAAAGTAGCATCCTCGATGCCCGTTCCAGACCAAGTTCCACTACCCGGATCTACAGTTCCTGTTACGACAACATTGAGGGTAATCATATTCGTGTTTGCATCCAAACATATTGGAGCAACTGCATCAATAGCCACATCTACAATTGGGCAATCTTCAGCAAGACATGTCTGTGTAGCTTCGCTATCTCCGCAAGGTCCGTCCCCTAAAGCAGTAACTGTAATTGTTTCGGATTGTCCGGAAGGCAGACCAGTTAACTCATAAGAGGTTCCAACATTTGGTACGCCATTTACAAGATATCCAGTAGCACCTGGAATATCAGCCCAAGTAAATTCTATAGAGCTTGTTGTTGTATTACAATTAATAACAGGAACAGCTAAAGGTACTTCAACTTCAACGTCCATAGTTACCGGAGTAGATTCACAGGTGTTTTCAGAGACTGTCAATGAAACAGTATATGTTCCGCCAGCAGCCCACTCTATTTCATATGGTCCCGCGCCCACTGCGTTAGTAGTATTGGTACCTCCATTGAAGTTCCAAGTGTAAGTCGCATTTGCAGAAGCAGTTCCTGTATAGGTTACCGTACTAGTACTAATATTACAAATAGGAGAAACCACTGTAAAATCAGCTGTAGGAATCGGATTTATTGTTGTCGTAAAACAAACTGGTGCAGAAGAGCCACAATCATTATCTGCAGTTACACAAATCGTTGCATCCGCAGAATTATCATAGTCTACTGTAATGTTTGTCGTATTCTGACCTCCTGTAATGGTTGCACCACCAACAGCAGACCAAGTATAAGTATTCGCTCCTGGTACCGGAAGAATGCTATAATCTGCAGCCAATGTTCCTGCACAAACAGCAGCATCAGCTGGTGCAATTGGAGCACCAGGAACTTCATCAACAGTAACATCAAAACAAGCAGGAGTAGAGGAACCGCAGTCATTATTCGCTGTAACACAAACTTGACCACTGGTTGCTGTTCCCCAGTCTATTGTTATTTCGTCGGAATCTATACCATTCGTAATTGAAGCATTTGCTGGAACTGTCCAAGTGTAAGACGTTGCACCAGCAACCGGGTTTATACTATACACATCACCAGTTACTCCTTGACAAACTGTTGGGTCTTGTGGAGCAATCGGAGGCTGAGGAGTTATATTTACCAAAATGGCAAAACAAGTTTCAGGACCATCACCACAATCATTGGAAGGAGTAACACACACATCACCGCCAGCTGTCCCCCAACCAATTTCAATACTTGTACTATTTTGTCCACTGGCAATCGTTGCACCTGCAGGAACAGTCCATGCATATGCATTTGCATTAGCTACATCGGCAATGGTATAAACATCGCCCTGTAGATTTTCACAAATTGTTGCATCGGTCGGAACTACCGCAGCTGCAGGAACTTCATTTATCGTTACATTAAAACAAGTTTGTGGACTCATTCCACAATCATTATCTGCAGTTACACAGATTTGGTCTGAAGTAGCATTTGCTGCCCAATCAACTTCAATTTCTGTTGTGCCTAATCCATCTACAATAGAAGCACCATTTGGTACTGTCCAAGTATAAGAGGTCGCACCAGATACATCAGCTACTGTGTAAATCTCGCCTTCAGCACCAGCACAAATAATGGCATCTATAGCAGCAGCTGGGGCTGGAGGAACATCGTCTACAGTTACTGTAAAACAGGCCTCAGGACTATCGCCACAAGAGTTGGTAGCAGTTACACAAATGTCTCCACTAGTAGCAGTACCCCAATCAACGTTAATAGAAGTTGTATTATCTCCATTGGTAATTGTTGCACCTGTTGGTATTGTCCAAACATAACCTGTAGCATCAGCCACAGGAGCGATAGCGTAATTGGAGTTTGCAGTTGCTGCACAAACATTACTGTTCGCAGGAGGAGTTGGTATTGGAGGAACATCTCCAATCATTACATCAAAACATGCTGGAGCAGAAGAACCACAGTTGTTATCAGCTGTGATACAAACCTGACCACTCGTAGCAGTTCCCCAGTCTATGTCGATAGAATTTGTTGTTTGCCCAGAAGCAATGGTAGCACCAGCAGGTACGGTCCAAGTATAAGTTAATGCACCAGTTACAGTAGGAACCATGTAAGTATCACCTGCTAACCCAGCACAAATAATGGCATCATTAGGAGGAGTTGGTTCAACTGGAATTTCGTCTACTACTACATTGAAACAGGCTTGTGGACTAGATCCACAATTATTGTTTGCAGTTACGCAAACCTGACCACTAGTTGTTCCCCAGTCAACCTCAATTTCGTTTGTTGTTTGACCAGATGCGATAGAGGAGCCACCTGGTACGGTCCAAGTATAATTAGTTGCGCCAGTTACTGTAGCAACTGTAAACATGTCACCTGTTGTAGTGGCGCATACGGTTACGTCTGGTAAAGTTTCTGGAGTAACCGGAATTTCGTCTACTGTTATATCAAAACAAGCTTGAGGACTTGATCCACAAGAGTTGTTTGCTGTTACGCAAACCTGTCCAGAAGTAGCCGTTCCCCAGTTGATCGTAATTGCATTTGTATTGTCACCAGAAGCTATTGTTGCTCCTGTTGGTACTGTCCAAGTATAGTCATCTGCAAAAGTCACAGCTGCTACATTATAAGCTACGCCAGTTTCACCAAAACAAACCGTTGAGTTTGCAGGAGGAGTTGGTGTTGCAGGGATGGTTCCGACGGTTACATCAAAGCAGCCAGGAGCGCTTGCACCACAGGCATTGTCAGCAGTTACACAAATTTGTCCAGTAGTGGCATTCGCCGCCCAATCTACTGTTATGGATGCAGTGTTAAGTCCAGCAGTTATGGTTGCTCCTGTTGGTACTGTCCAGGAATATCCTGTAGCAGTTGGAACATCAGCAACGGTATAAACCTGACCAGTAGCTCCGGCACAAATTGTTACGTTAGCGGGGGGAGTAGGAGCGACTGGTGCTGTAAGAACAGTTACATTTGCACAAGCTTGAGCACTTGTACCACAAGCATTAGATGCTGTAACACAAACCTGCCCTGATCCAGCTGTACCCCAATTCACCATTATATCTGCAGTGGTCTGACCACCAGTAATAGATGCTCCGGCAGGAACAGTCCAGATGTAAGAACTAGCGCCCGGAACTGCAGTAATACTAAATGATTGCATTGGGTCATTATCACAGAAGCTTACATCCGCAGGAGCAACAGGAGTTGCAGGAGTATTTCCGATTGTTATATTAAAACAGCTGGGAAGACTTGATCCACAATCGTTATCTGCGGTTACACAAACTTGTCCGCCTAGAGAACCTGTCCAATCAACAGTAATGGAATTTGTAGTTTGACCAGCAGTGATTGTAGCTCCTGTAGGAACAGTCCAGGTATAAGTGAAAGCACCTGGTACGGCAGGTACGGTATACATCTGTGGAGCTACACCGGAACACAAAGTAGCGTCAGCTAAGGTGTCAGGAGCATCAGGAACTGGATCTACAACGAAATCATAAACGGCAATATCATAACAACCATTGTAATCCGTCCATTCGTAAGAAACCTGGAAATTTCCATCTCCAAGTGCTTGTGGATTAATGCAACCATTGACATCTGCTTCGCCTCCCCACATTCCAACTCCACCAAAACCTGCATTGTCTACAAATACATCAAAACAATAAAATATATCAGATTCACACAAAGCATCAGGGTCAATGATGACAATGAAAGGAAGAGGATTAATAATCATATCAATAGACTGCGTACCTGTACAGCCTGTTATAAAGTCGGTAATGGTTACCGTATAGGTATCACTGTCAAATATGACTTCTGATTCGGAAGCACCACCAGCACCTGTCACAGCACCTTCCCATTCATATCCATAAACGCCACTACCTCCTTGAGTTACGGTTGCGGTAGCAGTAGCAGGATTGTTAAAATCAATACAACTTTCAATAGCTGGGGCTGGGGTTATGTCTATAATTAAACCACTATTTGCAGCAACAGTAACAGAACCTTCGCCGGTACAACCTAAGAGGTCAGTTACGGTAACTGAATAAGTGGTCGTAGTTGTTGGACATACATTAGCAGTTGGAGCACCAGAGGTAACGCCTTGATCCCACATATAGCTAATATAGGTTCCAGAACCACCAGTTATAAAAGCTTCAATATCTGCACATTCCCCTGCACAAACAGGAAGAACATTAGGAACGGTTACTTCTAAAGTAGGATAAACAGTTACAAAGAATTCGGTTGGAAAACCAACACAACCTTCAGTTGTATTTGTTCCAGAAACAGTATAAATAACAGTTACTGGAGCTCCAGTATCATTAGTTAGTGTTTGATTAATGGTTGGGCCACTTCCAGAGAAAGCGCCATAGATATTTGGATTAGGTGGGGCATCTGTAGGAGTAACCGTCCAATTGTAAACTACATTAGGTTGATTTGAAGTTAGGTTAAAGAAGAGAGCCTCACCTGAACAAACTTCAGCTTCTTGGTAATCAACGGTAGGGCCTTCACAACAATTAAGGGAGGCAGTATTAATTTGAGGAACGTCTTGGGCACAAATAGAAGGACCACCTTGCCAAGAACCAGTCTCTCCATCTGCGAAAGTAAATACTTTTACAGAACAATCGGTAAAAGAAGGATTTGCATCACATTCAGGGTAGGGTTTTGTTACTAAGTCAAAACAAAATGACCAAGGCCCCATATCACAGTTACAACAGTTTCCATCTCCAAAAGTATTGTTAGGAGAACCACCCATATCCGCGAACCAACCAGGAGGAATAATAGTCCCGGCATTGGTACCTGTATTACAACAACCTGGTTCCGTAATATGACAAATATCGGTATCCCCGTCTCCATCACAATCTGCAATTGAAATGTTGGGGTTTGTTGTATTGTAAGTTATGTCCGTGTGCCAATTCCAGTTACCTCCATACAAGCTAGGTGGTGTACTTAAAGTTGGATCGAATCCAGTTGGATCCCAGCAATCTCCAAAAATAGGAACGATACCTTGTAGCCATTGACAGTTATTCCCAACTCCTTGCTGATCAGCATGATAATTTATTAGGTCAAAACACATGGTTACCATTTCACCAGGTTGGTATGGTCCATTATCAGGAGAACCAAAAGAAGGAGAACCAGGTGAAACATATAAATTCGATTCGGTAGCACAAGCACTTAGATCAGCAAAAGTCTGTAAACAAAGGTCAAAATAACCACCTTCTCCCAATACATTACTCACGGCAACAAGGTAAGTTTGGTTAGGAGCAATAGTTTCATTAACCAGTGTTACTTGTCCGTTGGATCCACTAGCACAATCTGAAATGGGGACAGGTCCTCCACATCCACCATTAAAAATTTGGATGCTGGGCTGGCTCATGGTAGTAGGATTATTTGCCACAACACTAGCAGATAATAACCCAGCTGTTGCATCTGAGTTAAAGGTGAACCATACTACTTCTTCTGTAGCAAAGTTACAGCCAGTGAGGCCAGGTTCTGGATTTGCTCCAATATTACAACCATTCAAAGGCGTACAAGGAGAGCCTGTAGTAGGGGTAGGGTATGATGTAGCATTTGCACAAAGGTCATTGCCTGAGCAGCCAGGAGGTAAACCCGATTCAGTCAAACAAACAGAAAAAGGACCTTCAGAGACAGCAGCAGTACTAACCAGTACCCAATACTGAATCCCCGGGGTAAGGCCAGTAACGGAAAAAGGTCCACCACTTCCACAATCATATCCTTCAATATTAAAAGTTCCCAAACAATCGGGCGCAAATGTTCCCACGATAGCCATGACAGAACCGCCTGCTCCTTGTACATCTACATCTAATTGATCCATATTAGGTCCAAGTGTAGTAGTATACCAAACTGAATTTTCAGCTAGTCCTGCACAAGCCGGATCTCCAACAGTCCAGTCTGAGGTTGCATTAACTGTTGTTCCATTTGTACAACTTCCGTCTGGAGTTGCAGGAAAGGCGTTACAAGGGTCATCGTTCCCCGGAGGAGGATTGGGGACTTCACTAGTTACACAAACATTATAATTTGATATAGCTCCATTCGATGGATCTGAAATAACAACATAGTAAGGCGTTCCTGCAGAAAGACCAGTAGCGGTAAGGGGAGATTGACTACAAGCAATTTGATTGGCATCCCCAAAAACACATGGATTTGGTGTGAACTCGATTACAGTAATTTCTAATGGTGACCCTCCCTGTGTATTTGAAGTTATGGTTAATTCGGAACCTATAGCAACAAATTGAAACCAAGTGTTTACGGAATTAACTCCGTTGACAGCACAACTACCATTCAATAAATCGGCAGTAGCTCCGGTGAAGTCATAAATGGAGCATCCGCCAGATACGTCTGTAATGTTGGTTGCATTTCCACAATCGTCATTAGCTGGTTGTGCAAAGGTAAAACCAGGTAATAAGCAAAATAGTAGGAAAATAATTGGTATGTGCTTTTGAAAATAGGTGATCGGGTTTAGTACCGACAATAGAGTAAACCTTTCTATCATGGTCAAGATAAATTTTGGTTTGTAAAATAAATAAAAATTATAAATTGGAATGCAATCCCAAAGTACAACAAACTTGGGGAGGTATTAGATCGGATAAAGCACAAATATATAAAAACTTTGATGTTTTTATATACCCTTGATCAGCTAATTTTGAGTAATGAAAATTTGCCATAAGTTTCTTTTTCCCAATTTTTTTTTGCAAATACTTTCAAAAAGCAAAATTATTGAAGAATGGGTTTAGTTCGCTTTTTGGAAAAAATAGATTCTCTAGGTCGTTGATAGATAGGTGTTTAGATAGGCTTATATTAACTATGTGTAAAAATCATGTTTTTTCTTCGCCTTCCTTAGCTATTCGGTCATTTTTGAGTTTTGGTAGCAAAAAGGCCGAATAATGTGGATAAATAGCGGGAAATAGACTTTTTGAAAGATTCTAATTTTTGATTTGCTTATCCTATCTTCGGGTTTCTAATTTTGAACACTATGAAAAAGAAAATAGCCATCATCACTGGCGGTAATGTTGCGGAAAGAGGAGTATCTCTTAAAAGTGCAGCGACCATTCATAAACACCTCAATAAAGACCGTTACGAGTCCTATGTTATTGAATTGGATGGAACGGATTTCTTAGAGCAATCCACTCGAATAGTCATTGATAAAAATGACTTTAGTTTCACGTCTATTGATGGAAAAAATACCCATTTTGATTTTATATTCTTAATGCTACATGGGCATCCGGCTGAGGATGGTTGTTTACAAGGATATTTTGAGGTCTTAAACCTTCCTTATAGTGGTTGTGATCATTTCGTAAGTGCACTTACTTTTAATAAACAAGTTTGCAAAGACTATTTACGGCCCTTCCAAATTCCGATGGCTAAATCAGTGTTGATCTACAAATCAAGAGTTATGGATGAAGCTGCATTGAAAGCTTTAGGTCTACCCCTGTTTGTCAAACCTAATAAGAATGGAAGTAGTTATGGGGTAACGAAGGTGAATAATTTCGATGAAATTAAGAGGGCCATTGAAAAAGCATTTCAATTTGATGAAGAAGTGATTGTTGAACAATTCTTAGAAGGTCGAGAATTTTCAAACGGTGTGGTTAGAAAAGGAGATAAGCTGGTTGTATTTCCAGTTACCGAGATTATTTCTAAAAACGATTTCTTTGATTATAAAGCGAAATACGAAAATGAAAGTGAAGAAGTAACACCCGCAGATTTAACAACAGCATTACTAAAACAAGTTCAGGACTTATCTTTACGATTGTATGAAGTTTTGAATTGTAAAGGCCTAGTTCGTTTTGATTCTATTTTAGTTGGAGATACCTTTCACTTTTTGGAGGCTAATACTATTCCCGGTTTTTCTGAACAAAGCCTGTTTCCTCAGCA
>CAZDTI010000029.1:0-34720 GCA_964508085.1 uncultured Saprospiraceae bacterium
AAACTTTTCAGAACCCTAAAAGAATTGATAAACTTATTGAGAAAATCAAAGGACTTGATTCGATTACGGATAAGGTTTGGTTGTTGGAGAAGTTGGAGGAGTTGAGGTGAGTGGACAAAAGCTTTCGCATCTTACCCTTTTCGGGACTAACTTTCCTTCTTTCTCAAAAAAATGCCTTATATTCAAGCAGCCAAGCCGATGGGAGATATCCACCACTTTCCCCCCTCATAGATTTCCTAACGAATAAGCCACTACTATGAAATTCCTCCAATTGGTTTTCACTGCATACTTTTTTACAATTCTAAATTTTTCTCTTTTCGCTCAGGCTCCCGCTTTCGAATGGGTGGTGCATCCTCAGGGTGTTTTTTCGGAATCAGGAGACGGTATCGCCAATGATGTTTTTGGCAACGTATACGTAATCGGAGAATTTAGAGACACGGTAGATTTTGATCCGGGAACTGCTATTTTTAACCTGAACGGGGAAGGACTTTATAACACCTATGTTGCTAAATATAATACGGATGGCCAATTTGTTTGGGCAAAGTCATTTACTGGCTTACAACATACCAACGGAGGTATCGCTACAGATTTAGAGGAGAATGTTTACCTGACAGGACGTTTTACGGACACTGCTGATTTTGATCCAGGGCTAGGAACATACAATCTTTCCGCAGATGGTAGTACTGATATTTATATTGTAAAGTTAGATGTCAATGGTTCCTTTGTCTGGGCCAAAAGCATAGGAGGAGATAAACGTGACGGAGGCTTATCTATTGCCGTTGACGAAAATGGAAATGTCTTTACAACTGGATGTTTCAAAGGAGAAGTTGACTTTGATCCGGGGCCAAATTACTATGAATTGGATGCGGGCACTTCCCTTGATGACGACAATAATGAGGTTTTTTATAGTGATATTTTTATTTCTAAATTAGATAGTAATGGTGATTTTGTTTGGGCAAAATCGGCAGGAGGTACAAGTGGCGAATGCGGGTCTTCCATAACTTTGGATGATGAGGGGAACGTCTATGTGAGCGGCGATTATAACCATGGTTCGGGAAGTACAGATATTTATGTTTCAAAACAAAACAATGACGGTGCATTTTTATGGCAAAAGCAAATTGGAGGAGTCTTAGATGCTGGTAATGGAAAATCCATAAAGGTGGATATCGATGGAAATGCATATATAACAGGATATTTTGACGGGACTTTGGATTTTGATTCAGGACCTGATACTCATTTAATGACTTCAAATGGAGAAGACGATATTTTTATATTAAAATTAGACTCGGAAGGAGACTACATCTGGGCAAAATCAATTGGAGCTTCGTCTCAGGATGAAGGAAGAGGAATCGCTTTAGATAATAACAAGAATATTTACATCACAGGGAACTTTGATGAGGTTGTAGATTTTGATCCTGGGCCAGAGGCTTACCCCTTATCTAATCTCTCAGATGATGGAGAGATATTTTTGTTGAAACTAGATACAGATGGTTCATTCCTATGGGCAGGTGCACTCGAAGGAGACGGCGGGTCACAATGGGAATCAAGGGGACGTGCGATCTCTTTAGATCAGTGGGATAACATTTATACAACTGGATCTTTTACAGAAACAACGGATTTTGCTCCGGACGCTTCAGTCTATGAATTAACTGCTAATGGACAATATGGTGCCTTTATCCACAAAATGAGCCAAGCCTGTAATACACTAAGCATTCCAGGTACTCCTTGTGATGATGGAAACGCCTCAACCATTGATGATGTCATTCAATCTGATGGCTGTACCTGTGTTGGCGAAATTCCTGGTGGTCCATGTAACATTATGTACACGATAAGCGGAAGTTCAATAAGTATAACTGGAGCGGATGCCGCCCATGTCAAAATTCGGGTGTTTACCGATTTGTGGGAACCTGTTTTTAGTTGTTTTGATGATTGCGATAGTCCACAGCTTGTAACTGGATTGACGTCTGGAACATATAAGCTCAAAATACTTTTGATGGATAGTGATTGGCAAACGTTTTGTGATTTTGATGAAGACTTTACCATTGCTAGCGGACCATGTACCGATGAAGACAATGATGGCTACTGCCTTGTAGATGACTGTGATGACAATAATCCAAATCTACCCGAAGTACCCGGCACCACTTGTGACGACAATGACGCCAATACCATCAATGATGTTATTCAACCAGATGCTTGTACCTGTGCTGGCGAAATGCCTGGCAATTCATGTAACATTACATACACGATAAGCGGAAGTTCAATAACTATAAATGGAGCCGATGCCGCTCATGTCAAAATTCGGGTGGTTACCAATACGTGGGAACCCATTTTTAGTTGTTTTGACGATTGCGACAGCCCACAGCTTGTAACTGGATTGACGCCAGGAGATTATAGACTGGTCATATTATTGATGGATAATGATTGGCAAACGATTTGTGATTTTGACGAAGCCTTTACGATTACCACTGCTTTCGCAGGGCCCTGTGAAGTGGATTATACCATTTCTGGGAACAGTATCTCTTTCACCATTGTTCCGAGCCCGCACTATAAAGTGCGCCTGTTTGATCCAAGCTGGGAAGAGATTTTTAGCTGCATAGATGACTGTGATAGTCCGCAGATTATCGACAATTTGGCGCTTGGTCATTATAGATTACAAGTACAACTTTTTGACGAGTCTTGGACAACTTCTTGTAACGAACATGTGGATCTTGTTATAGATTCTAACGCAATTATAAATGAGGAGGATGCCGAAGAAGATATTAATGGAGCCGTACATCTTTATCCGAATCCCTCAGAAGGATATATTTACGTAAGCAGTGAACGAGGACTTGGTCGATCGGCAGAATTTGAAGTGTATAATGCCTTGGGCCAAATGGTGCAATCGCAATTTGTAAAAGAATTGTTTTTGAATCCCGTGAAGTTGGATTTGGAGGGACAGCTGAATGGTTATTATACGTTGGTGATTAAGTTGGAAGATGGACGAAGGGTAGTGCGTAGGTTTGTGTTGGTGGCGAAGTATTGAAGGGGTATCAAGGCTTTAAGAATCATCCTCATTTTTCGGTCAATTTACGGGTGTTTAAAGGCACGTAGAAAAAAACGAAAAGACAACAAAATTATTCATTTCTATAGTTAAAATAAGTAAAACTCCAAAACGAAATCCAAACAACTGCCTTTTTTTGTTTTTGCCTCCCTTCTTGAAAATGTTGAACTTTAAGCTATTGCTTAAACAACCCACTTAATATTTTCTCATGATACCTCAAGGACTGCTAATTGCTTTATTTCTTTGTTTTTCTTTTTTTGCGGAAGGGCAAATTCATTATGTCAAAGTAGATGGAACTGGAGATGGTTCCAGTTGGGCGAATGCGAGCGGGAATTTGCAAGAGGTTTTTGATAATATGGCCTGGACAGATACGGTTTGGGTAGCAGCAGGTACTTATTATCCAGTGATCTGTACGAATTGTACAGAGGCACAACAAGCCTCCTATTTTTCTGTTGCAGGTGTAATGTTAGGTGGTTTTCCAAATGTCGGTAACCCAACAATGGATAATCGGGACTGGGAAAACAATCCAACCATTTTAAGTGGAAATATCGGAGATCCGAATAGTAGTTTAGATAATGTTGATTATGTTGTTAATGGAGAATGTGACTTTATAGATGGCTTTACTATATCCGATGCAAAAATCGATGGATTGAATATCGATGAAAGCTCTGCAATATTTGTTAATTGTCGGATTATAAACAACCAACGCTATGGAGTTTTTCTTGATGAAGGTGGCGTTCTTAGATTGACAAACTGCCTAGTAAGTAACAATGGAAGCACTGGAGTTAGAGGGAAGTATGTAGATATTCATTTAACAGGTTGTGAGGTAAGTAATAATCAAGGCGGTGGCGTTGTAGGTAGTGAATCTGGAGAGATGCATCTGGAGAACTGTCTTATTGCTAATAACATAGGTAAGGGCTTGTCCACCTATGCTATGGATGTTTTTCTTGATCACTGCCGTTTTTCCAACAATGCAGGAGGCATAATGAACATAGGGGGGCGTCTAAATATGCAAGGTAATTATTCTACCAGAGACTTGTATTTTGATCATTGTATTTTTGAAAATAATGGAACTGCGGATAACGATAGGGGAGGCATAAAGGCGGATTATATCTATGGTAAGAATTCGCTCTTTGTTGGAAATATCGCAGAAAAAGGAGGAGCTATTTTCGGACTTCTTTCAGTGGATATAAGTAATTGTACTTTTGTAAATAATTCAGCTACGTTGGAGGGTGCAGCAATCTACGGTACAGAGGGAGAATATAACTTTTCAAGTTTAAAAGTAAGCAATTCCATTTTTTGGGGAAATCACTCCACGCAATCGGCAAAGGCCATAGATGTAGAAGAAACGACCGTAACAGTTGATATTGCTTACAATTTAATGGACGTACCGGATTGCGATAGCTTGGGAACTAACATCAGTTGTGGCGATGGAAATATCTTCAGTGCCAATGACCCTTTCCTTTCTATCATTGATGAAGATTTTCAATTGTCAGATACTTCACAAGCTATAAATGCTGGTTATAATGATTTTGTAGTGCTTGGTTCTTATGATTTGAATGGCCAACACCGAATCCAAAATTCGATTGTCGACATTGGTGCTTATGAACAAGAACACTGTGTGCTTTCTTTTACCAACCAAACAGCGATTGATGATTTTCTAATAAATAATCCAAACCTGGATACGCTGGATTGTGATGTTTATATTCATTCCGAAGGACAGGATACCATTTTTAACTTGAATGGCTTTAATGAGGTTCGTAAAATTGGAGGCTTTTTATGGATAGATAAAAACAACAGTATTACATCATTAGCTGGTCTGGAAAGTCTGAGTGAAATTAGCGGCTATCTTAAGGTGAACGAAAATCAATCTCTGACCAATCTTGATGCTTTGAGTAATCTGACAAGTATTAATTCTAGTTGTGCAATTTATAATAATGAAAACTTGGTTTCTATCGCTGATTTTGACAATCTACTTCTGGTAGGTGGAGATTTTATTATAGATAACAACAATAGTCTTACTTCAATAGCTGATTTAGATGGTTTGGAAATGATCACTAATGATCTTGAAATTACTAATAATAAAAATTTAGCGTCAGTTAATGCTTTTAATGGTCTTTTAGAAGTGGGCGGAGATCTGCTGCTAAATCGAAATGACAGTTTGCATACTTTTGTTGGGTTTAATAACCTAAATAGAATTGAGCGCGATCTGGAATTGTCTTGGAACCCGAATCTGTCCCTGTTGGCCGATTTTGACAACCTCTCCGAGGTAGGAGGTTCTTTGGATATTAGTGTAAGTCGCTTAGCTAACCTAAATGGTCTGAATGATTTAGCGGTGATCGGAGGCCGTGTAAATATTTCCTCTAACGGTTCTCTGGGCGTTATAAATGGTTTCCAGAGTGTAGCCAATGTTGGGAGTGCCTTTGATATCCGTTATAATTCAACTTTGGATAGTATTGAGGGTTTCAATAATTTGACTTCCGTTGGAGCCTTTGTTCGACTTGAATATAGCAATAATATAACATCCATAAATGGTTTTCAAAATCTGGACTCCGTTGGAGGTGATTTTTTGATCCGAAGCACAGCGCTAACAGACTTTCAGGGTTTAAGTAGTCTCACTTTTGTTGGGGGTGATTTAACTATAATCTCGAATCAAAATTTAAGCTCTTTGAATGGTTTACAAAGCTTAAACGCGATTAGTACCTATTTGAACTTATCAAATAATAACGCGCTGGTAAGTTTATTAGGGCTTGATAATGTGGAAACAGCGGGTATGACGAACCTTTATCTCCTCAATAACGACCTTCTGGAATTCTGTAGTGAATCATTTGTCTGCAACTACTTGCTTACTGGAGGGCCAAGTAATATTTCAAATAACGCTCCCGGCTGTAATAGTGATCTGGAGATTCTGTTTACCTGTGACGAAGTCGGAAAAATCCATTACTCACTGTTTTATGATGTCAACGAAAATGGAAGTTTGGACAATGACGAACCCTTTCTTTCCGGAGCAAGTGTACTCATTGAGCCAGGAGCCTGCACCTCCTATGGTAACCCCACTAACGGCGGCATAAAATTTCTTCCTTTCGGAGACTACACCATTTCATATAATCAAAACAATACGCCAATTTGGGAATTAACCAGTAGTCCCAATTTCTTCAATTTTTCGCTTAGTGAGCAAAACAATTCAGATACGATCTACTTTGCTTTACGTCCGACGGAATCCATCTCGGAAGTGGAGACGGGGCTTGTCAATGGATTACCCCGATGTAATGAATTTGTTACTTTTTCAGCAATAGCTAATAACAATGGAACTACAATTGCAGATGGAACCTTTTGGTTTGTTATGGACGAAAATGTTTTAGGGGCTAATTTCATAGATCCACCAGACACGATAGTAGCGCCCAATCGCTACGGTTGGTACTTCACAGATTTTTATCCAGAGGCGGTTTTGAAAAAAGAAATCAGTATTCAACTTCCTGGTCCACCTGATTTTCCAATTGGAGATTTGCTCAATTTTAAAACAGAAATTAATTATTCCGATGTAAATGGATCAGATGGTTTTGACGAGTATCAGCATTCTATAGAAGTCCAATGCTCTTATGATCCAAACGACAAGTTGGTGTCTCCCATTTACCCGGATAACTACGCCCTCATCGGCGAAGACCTCGTTTACACGATCCGCTTCCAAAACACTGGAAACGCAGAAGCTTACGACGTAGTCATCACCGATGAATTAGATTCCAACCTGGACTTATCCACTTTTCAATACATCACTAGTAGTCATGAATCGGTGCTGAGTACTTTCCTCGAAGGCCATATGTTGACCTTTGAATTCCGAGATATTTTCCTTCCGGACAGTACCACGAATTTTGACGAAAGTCAGGGTTACGTTATGTACAGTATTCGTGCAAACAGCGATATTGAAGAAAATACAAGCGTTGAAAATACTGCTAATATCTTTTTTGATTACAATCCAGCCGTGATTACCAATACCACTGAAAATGTAATGTTGTCTACTTTTGATTTTGATGGCGACGGATTCTTCTTTTTCGAGGATTGCGATGATGACAATCCACTTGTAAACCCCGATATGACGGAAATTCCTTTCAATGGACTAGACGACGATTGCAATGAGGCTACCTTAGATGATGATTTCGATCAGGACGGTTTCGCACTTGCGGAGGATTGCGATGATAACAACCCAAATGTCAACCCTAACGCCACCGAAATTCCCTACAACGGTATCGACGAAGATTGTAACCCCGAAACCTTTGACCAGGATTTGGATCAGGATGGTTTTCTGCTGGCTGATGATTGTGACGACAACAATCCGCTTGTAAATCCGGGTGTTGTTGAAATTCCTTACAATGATGTAGACGATGATTGCGATGAAGCCACTTTAGATGATGACTTGGATCAGGATGGCTTCCTTCTCACCAATGACTGCGATGATGAAGACCCCGCCATCAACACCGCCGCGGAAGAAATCCCAAACAACGGCATCGACGAAGATTGTGATGGAGAGGACTTAATCGTTTCTATAAAAGACATGCCAACAACAGAACCAAATGTTTTTCCAAACCCAACGACTGGTATACTCCAGGTTGTATTTCCAGAATCTGTAAGAGGAATGTTTGAATTAAGAGATTTGCATGGGAAATTATTGCTTCATGGTGAGCTAAGTCAGCAAATTTTTCTTAACTTGGAGACTCAGGCGCAAGGTCTTTATCTCTTATTCATAAAAACAGAGGGAGGCGTTTGGTCAAAGCGAGTCGTAAAAATATAAAGCATGTCCTCTTCTCGTTGTCCTGAAATACCCAAACCGTTTTAATTGCTGTGTATTAAATTTAAAAAATGACCTTTTTTAACGGATTGCCTATTGCGGGTGAGCTCTTGAAGAACTAAACAACCCATTATGAAAAAATGCTACTATCTTTTATTGTTATTGCTTGTAGTTTCAGGAGTCAAGGGATTTGGACAATGCCCTGACGACGAAGTTTTACAATTTTCGTCTCAGTTGGATGTTGATAACTTTTTAGTTGATTATCCAGATTGTACCACTTACGCTAAAAATATTTATATATCGGATGGTGCGAGTGCTGATCCTATTTTGAACTTAAATGGTTTGCAGAACCTGGTTTCAATAGAAGGCTTTTTGATCATTTATAATTGTACAAATCTGGTTGATTTGATGGGCTTAGAAAGCCTCACATCAGTAGGTGAATTTTTGGAGGTGATCCTAAATTATAATTTATCCTCTTTAACTGGCCTGGAGAATCTCATCTCAGTTGGGGGGGGATTTATTATTAATGAAAATCTAAATTTATCGACTTTAGATGGACTGGACAATCTAACTTCGATTGGTGGACAATTGACTATTAGTAATAACAATTTGTCGAATCTGACCGGATTGGAAAATCTCACTTCCCTTGAAGGAGGAATATCGATAAATGGTAATCCAACCCTCTCTAGTTTGGCCGGCCTTGATAACCTTATATCGCTTGGTGGTTCTTTGGCAATTAGTTATAATGGACTATTAACAAACCTGAATGAACTGGGAAATCTGGTTTCAATTGGAGGGAACATGAGCATAAATGTTAATGATAGTTTAGAAAGCCTGTCTGGTCTGGAAAACGTAAACTCGATTGGTGGTAATGTTTTTATTTTTAATAATTCAAATTTATCAAATCTGACGGGATTGGAGGGACTCACTTTAATTGATGGACATTTGAGCATTAGAGAAAACAACAATCTACTAAACTTGAATGGATTGGACAATCTAGTTTCGATTGCTGAATACCTGTGGATATATGAAAATGAAAACTTAGAAAGTCTGGCTGGTCTGGAAAACCTTACTTCGGTGGGGTGGAACCTAAGTATTTCCAATAATCCTCAGTTGGTTTTATGTGCTACTCCTTTGATTTGTAATATTATTGTTGGTAATCAAGGAATTTTATCGCTCTATGACAACGCTCCAGGTTGTAATACCGAAGACGAGATTTTGTCCCGATGTGCGGAGTTGGGGAGCGTTACCGTTTCCAGTTATTTCGATCTCAACCAAAACGCCATTCAAGATACAGACGAACCTCTGCTCCCTAACGCAAGTGTACTTATAGCGCCCGGAGATTGTATTGTCTATGGCAATGCTTCGAGTGGAGGAACGAAATATCTAAATTTTGGAACCTACATGATTTCTTTTAATGAAAATGATCTACCTGATTGGGAAGTGACCAACGGGATTTCGACTTATGTTCGGACACTTGATTCTCTTGATAATAATGATACGATTTCTTTTGGATTGCATCCGGGCACCTTGGTGTCAAGTTTATCTACAAATTGTGTCAATGGCCTGCCTAGATGTAATGAGTTTGTTACATTTGAACCATTGGTTGTAAACGAGGGGACCAGCATCGCCAGTGGTACACTTTGGTTTGATATAGATCCAGCAGTTTTGGCTATAGAATATTTAGACGCACCAGACAGCTTGGATGGTGATAATCGAGTGGGTTGGTTTTTTACAAATTTATACCCAGGCCATACACTGAAACGCGAAATAAGTCTGCAAATGCCTGGTCCGCCAGACTTCCCAATAGGAGATTTGTTGGAGTTTGGTATACAAGTGGATTTCGAAGATGAAAACGGTGCCCATAGCAATCCCTTAAATACACATCGCGTGGAAGTCCGTTGTTCCTTTGATCCGAATGATAAATTAGTATCTCCGGAGTATCCCGATAACTATGCTTTAATTGGAGAAGATTTAATCTACACCGTCCGGTTTCAAAATACTGGAAATGCGGAAGCCTACGATGTAGTTATTAAGGATTTACTTAGCTCCGACCTGGATTTATCCACCTTTCGGTACATCACAAGTAGTCATGAGGACGTATTGACAACTTACATAGATGATCGGATGTTGACCTTTGAATTTATAGATATTTTTCTACCAGATAGTACTACTAATTTCGATGGGAGCCAGGGCTACGTCATGTACAGCATTCGAGCAAACGAGACTGTAGAGGAGAATACCAATATTGAAAATACAGCCAATATTTTCTTTGATTATAATCCGGCGGTGGTGACGAATACAACCGAAAATGTAATGTTATCTACTTTTGATTTCGATCAAGATGGTTTTACATTTTGGGAAGATTGTAATGATGAAGATGCCTTGGTGAATCCCGCTGTTGCGGAAACGCCTTACAACGGTATTGACGATGATTGTAATGAAGCGACCATTGATGATGATTTGGATCAGGATGGTTTTTTACTTGCTGATGATTGTGACGATGAGAATGCTCTTGTAAATAGTGCTGCTGTAGAAATTCCCTATAACGGGCTTAATGATGATTGCAATGAATTGACGCTGGATAATGACCTAGACCAAGACGGCTTCCTATTGGCTGATGATTGCGACGACCAAAACCCCGAGATCAACACCGCCGCTGACGAAATTCCAAATAACGGAATTGACGAAGATTGTGATGGCGAAGATCTAATCGTCAGCGGTACGAATAGTATTCTAACAGCACAACCGCAGGTATTCCCAAATCCGACTTCTGGGCTGGTTCAAGTTGTATTTTCGAATGAGGTTCAAGGTACTTATGAATTAAGAGACCTTACTGGAAAATTAATCCATCAAAGTAAATTCCAGCAAGAAACAACTGTCGATTTAGAAGCACAAGTAAATGGCGTGTACGTGTTGTTGTTGAAAACGGATACTGGTGTATGGGCAAAGCGAGTGGTGAAGCAGAGTGAGCGCTAGCCTTCGTAAACCCGCCCGACCGAGTTATTCGGGCTGGCCCGCGGAAAGGGAAGAGCAAGGTTTACGAAAGCGGAAGGTACAGGTGGTATAATAACATACCATCGGCTTTCGCAACTTTCACCAGGCTTGCAGTTCTCACCATAAAGTTACGGAAACCTCTAAGTGAAAGTAACCTACGAGCTAAGAAAAATTAACGGAAAATTGTTGCCCCAAAACGAGCTAAATAAGCAAAATACCCTTAACTTAAGCGGGCAGCCCCAAAGTATTTATGCTGCTATCAAAATAGAAAATAGCTTTTGCACAGAGCAGGTGGTGATCTTGTAGCGAACGAACTTTTTTCACATAACCTTGTCCTCCCAAACCGATTTACATAAACCTTACATTGTTTTACAAATGCCTTTTAGCTCTTTTGTCTCTTTTGGGGCGAGAATCTAAAAGGGGAAAAGTTGTTTTATGAAAACTAATTTACAGATAGTTGTCATTGTATTGTTCTGCTCTGTTTGTGGTTTTGGCCAAGTTCACTATGTGAAGGTGGGTGGAACGGGGGATGGGACGAGTTGGGAGAATGCTTATGGAGGTTTACAAGAAGCACTCGATAATACTTCCTCTTGGGGAGATACGATTTGGGTGGCGGAGGGAATATACCGACCGGTAGATTGTACAGTATGTACGGAGGAGGATCGGGCGACTTCTTTCAATATTCAAAATGAAATTGTTGTTTTGGGTGGCTTTCCAGATAGTGGCGACCCAGATATGGATGATCGTGATTCGGAGGAGTTTCCAACCATACTGAGCGGCGATATAGGAGTGGCTAATGATGTTGCGGATAACAGCTATCATGTGTTGACCTTGGAACTTAGTAACTCCATTCAACAAGTGACTTTAGATGGGCTGGAAGTAAATGGAGGTTTTGCAAATGGGACTGCAAATATTGATAAGTCCGGGGCAGGGCTACATATTGTTTTGGGGGCACCAATTATTCGTCAGTGTTTATTTGTAAACAATCAGGCAGAACAACAAGGGGGAGGAGTTTACAATGCGAATGGAAATGGTCGCTTCGAACATTGTCGTTTCGAAAATAATGTGGCGCAAGATGGTGGAGCTATTGCTTTCGCCTTAAATATTGCACCATTGTTTTTAAATTCTTGGTTCAATAACAATATAGCTACAGGTAGAGGTGGTGCTATTTTTTATGGAGGGAATACCAGCTTAAGAATACATGGTTGCGTGTTTTATCAAAACGAAGCAAATGAGGGAGGCTGTGCTTATGTTGTAAATGGTTTGGAAGACGATGAGCGGAATGATATGCTAAATTGTACGATAGTGGAAAATCAAGCTGCAGTCGGAAGTATCTTGTATATTCTGGATAGGGATAATGAAGACCCTTATATTTATAATTCAATTTTGTGGTCGAATATTGGTACTCCTTTTTATTGGGAGAATAATACGAGCAGTAGTGATGATTTTCAGGTAGAATATTCGTTGCACAACCAATTGACTTTGGGCGTTGAGGTAGATGAAGACGATGTAGTACAGGATACAATCTCTCCATTTGTTGATGTTGCGATGGGAGATTTTGAAATTCTTTTTACAAGTCCGGCATATAATGGTGGCTATGAGTTTGATTCGGAAGAGCCCGACTTTACAAAAGACATACTGGGGCGAAATAGAGAATATTTGAATTTTGATATGGGGGCTTTTGAGTTAGTGCCAAGCGCTGCCGAATGCCCTCCTGTAGTATATGTGAATGCTGCAGCTACCGGCCAAAATACCGGACTAAATTGGGAGGATGCTTTTACGGATTTGCAGGACGCGATTGTACATACAACGCGTTGTTTTTCCACAGAAGTCTGGGTGGCAGAAGGGACCTATATTCCTTCTGAAACCGTTAACCATCCTTCGTTCCGTTTAGCAGGAGGAACGGACTTTGAATATAAGTACTTTGGTGGTTTTCCTGCTCAGGGGAATCCTGGTTTTTCAGACCGAGATTGGGAAAATCATCCAACCATTCTGAGTGGTAACATTGGAGATCCTGCTACTAATACAGATAACATTTCCAGAATAGTAAGAAATACTTCTGCTTATATCGACGGATTTATGATTTCGGATGGATATGGCAGCAAAGGGGTTGGGATGTATGGCGAGTTTGAGAGTATTAGTAAAATCATAAATTGTTCATTTTTGAATAATGTGGCTAGTCAGGATGGTGGTGCTTTTTATCAAAGAGATGGAAATGTTCATTTTGAAAATTGTCGCTTTGAAAATAATGAGGCGATTTCTGAAGGAGGTGCTATAATGACTGAGGGGACTAGGTTGAATTTCTTCAATTGTGTTTTTAATAATAACAGTTGTGGCGTTTTGGGCGGAGCAATAGCTGAAAAGGACTATGATGAATTATTTATTGACGATGAAAACGATTATGAATATTACGTAGATTATGAGACCGATGCTTACTACGAAAATTGTGTATTTACCAACAATAGTGCTGAACAACAGGGTGGAGCTATATGGGCATGTTCTAGTTGTGAAACGAAAATACATTTCTCTTCCTTTAGTAATAATACTGCAGATTCTACCGGTGGAGCCATTCATAGCAGGTATTCCAGACCATTAGATATTATCAGTAGTCAATTCAAAAACAACACAGCTCCAAAAGGAGGGGCTGTATATGGAAAATCTGGTAACTACAATCGTGGTAAAATATTAAACTCTCTTTTTTATAACAATCATGCTACGGAGCAAGGCGGAGCGATTTATTTTCTAGATCTGGATACCATAGCCAACTGTACTTTTGTAGATAATCAAGCTACACTCAACGGAGATATACTGCACACCATAGGTGGAACCTCTTTTGTCCCGAACAATATTTTTTGGTCTTCTGCACCGGTGGGGGAGAATTGGTTTAGCTCCGAAGACATAGGATTAGGAACCGGATTAATAACCATACAAAACTGCCTTAGTAATATAACAACTTGCGATCAATTTGGGTCAAACGTTAGTTGCTTAGGACAAAACCTTTTTGACGCCGCCAATCCATTCGAAGATATAGCGAATGAAAACTTTGAACTAGCGGAAAATTCGGCTGCTATTAATGCAGGAGATAACGCTTTCGCTTCACACTGTGGAGTCGATTTGAATCAATTACCCAGAATACAAAATACCATCGTAGATCTGGGTGCCTATGAATCTAAAAGTGATTGTTCCTTTTACCTTACCCGTCAATCTGAAATTGATAATTTTGCAACAGAGCATCCGGGACTAAGCGTTGTGGAATGTGACCTCTACATAAAATCTGATGAAGAAGAACCAATTACCAATCTAAATGGCCTTAGTCAACTGACTAATGTACAAGGGTTTTTAATTATTGAAAACAATAGTATTACAAATTTAGCAGGATTAGAAAATATTACAGAAATTGGGCACTTTTTAAAATTACATGACAATAAGGAGCTTAGGGGTATTGCTGAATTAAATAGCCTAATATCTATAGGTGGATTTTTTATGATAACCCAGAATCCTAAATTATTAGCTATTGATGGAATGAATAACCTTACTCAAATTGGTGGGCGTTTGGATGTACATCATAATGATAGCCTGACAATTATTGAAGGAATGAACAACCTAGTCAGCTTAGACAGTAATTTTAGTATTAAATCAAATCCAATACTCGAAAACATCAGCGGACTTACTGCTTTACATTCCGTCGGGGGCTCTTTTGAACTTATAGAATGCCCACAATTATCTGCTATAAATGGCTTGCAAAATCTAAATCTGATAGAGGGCTTATTTAAGATAGAAGAAACCAATATTTCTACTATGGAAGGGCTTTGGTCCCTGACAACTATTGGCGGTCCTAGTATGGATATTCTTTCCAACGAAAGCCTTCATTCGCTGGTCGGTTTAGGTAGCTTATCCACTATTGACTTTGACTATATCAGGATCAGGCATAACCCTATGTTAGCTACCTGTAGTGAGCCCTTTCTTTGTGACTACATTCAGTCCGGTTCATTGCTTTATACCCTTACTGGAAATGCAGAAGGTTGCGAGTCTACCAACCAAATCCTATTTGAATGTAGAGAGCTGGCTAAGGTTTATTTTCCTTTTTACTTTGACCTGGATGGTAATGGTCAGCAAGATACAAATGAACCATTGTTGTCTGGTTCATCCGTTGTAGTGAATCCCGGAGCTTGCACTGTTTATGGCAATCAAACCAATGGCGGTTTGAAGTATTTATACTTTGGAGATTACACCATCAGTTATGATGAAACTATGAATCCCAATTGGGAACTAACTTCTAACAATACTTCTCACAACATTACCCTGGACAGCCTCCATAACTGTGACACGGTCTCCTTTGGACTTCAACCAACGGTCATTATTTCGGATGTATCTGCTTTGTTGTATTATGGCCAAACCAGATGTAATGAAGTGGTGCCATTTGATGTAATTACCAAAAATAACGGAACCACCACCGCGGATGGTACACTTTGGTTTTCGATAGATGAAACGGTTATTAATGTCAATTTTGTAAACCTTCCAGATACCTTTGTGGCACCTAATATTTACGGATGGCATTTTACGGATTTATACCCTGGCCAAAGTTTTGAAAAACAAGTAGCGTTACAAGTTCCGGGGCCTCCCGATGTAGCAGTAGGAGAAGTATTGTCCTTCACCACACAAATTCAGTACGAGGATATTAATGGAATAGGCAGTTCTGAAGTTTCCATAAATGACATAGTGGTTAGCTGTGCCTATGACCCTAATGATAAATTGGTGTCTCCACAATACCCCGAGAATTACGCCCTCATCGGCGAAGACCTCGTCTACACCGTCCGCTTTCAAAACACTGGAAATGCAGAAGCTTACGACGTAGTGATCAAAGATTTACTCGACTCTAATTTAGATTTATCTACTTTTCAATATCTCTCCAGTAGCCACGAAGAGGTGGTGAGTACCTATACCGAAGGGCATTTACTTACCTTTGAATTCCGAGACATCTTCCTCCCCGACAGCACCACCAATTTTGACGAAAGTCAAGGCTACGTCATGTACAGCATACGCGCCAATAGTGACATTGAGGAGAATACCAATATTGAAAACACCGCGAGTATTTACTTCGACTATAATCCACCCATCACCACAAACACAACGGAAAATACCATGGTCGAAACTTTCGATGCGGATAACGATGGCTTTCAATTGTGGGATGATTGCGATGATAACAATAGTTTTGCAAACCCCGAAGCCCTTGAAATTCCCTACAACGGTTTCGATGATGATTGCGATGAAACCACTTTGGATGATGACTTAGATCAAGACGGTTTTAGCTTTGCTGAAGACTGCGATGACAATGACCCACTAGTAGGAGAACCTGCAATGGCAGAAATTCCTTACAACGGCGTCGACGATGATTGTAATGAGGCTACCTTAGACGACGATCTAGACCAAGATGGCTTTCCACTCGCCGAAGATTGCGATGATAATAACCCATTGGTAAATAATGATAACACAGAAATCCCTTACAATGGCATCGATGATGATTGCAACCCTAATACGGTTGATGACGACTTAGATCAAGATGGTTTCAATCTCGCCGAAGATTGCGACGATAACAATGAGCTTGTGAATTCTGATGCCACCGAAATTCCCTACAACGGCATAGACGATGATTGTAACTCCGAAACTTTCGATCAGGATCTGGATCAAGATGGTTTCAATCTCGCTGATGACTGCGACGATAACAATCCACAGGTAAATCCTGATGCTACTGAAGTCCCTTACAATGGCATAGATGAGGATTGTGATGAAGCGACATTGGATGATGACTTGGACCAGGATGGTTTTGCCTTAGCCGAAGATTGCGATGATAACAATCCACTTGTGAATTCGGATGCTACTGAAATCCCCTATAATGGGATAGACGAAGATTGCAACGAAGCTACCTTAGATGATGACCTCGATCAAGACGGCTTCCCCCTTGCTGATGATTGTGATGATGAAAATCCGGAGATTAATACTGCTGCAGAAGATATTCCGAATAACGGAATCGACGAAGACTGCGACGGCGAAGATTTAATAATCATCGGTACGGATGATCTTATAACAATAAAACCACAAGTTTATCCAAATCCGACAAATCAATATATCCAGATCAGGTTTCCTGAAGTGATTGAAGGTTATTTCAGATTGATGAATGCGAATGGAAGCATATTGCTAGAAGGTGCTTTGGAAAAAGAAATGAAGCTGGATTTGGCAAGTCAAGCCAGTGGTTTTTATTTGTTGCTTATAAAGACGAAAAAGGGTGTTTGGATAGATCGGGTGGTGAAATTATGAGCTATGAGTTTTACAGAACCGCAAGTATCCTTTGGTAAGATGCGAGCATTCCCAATAAGTCTAAAAATACTTATGATTATGAAAGATCATAACGAGGAATTAATCACTCGAAATTGACTCGTAGAGCAGAATTAGTTTAACTTTGAAGAACAAACAGCAGGGAGCTATTTATTAGAGTATGTTTGGAAATTAGTAATTAGCCTGCGAATTAAAAGATTAAAGTTATGATTAAAAATAAATTTCTTTTGTTGCTATTCCTATTGCTTATTGGAGTGAAGGGCTACGGACAATGCCCACCTGGGGATGTAATGACTTTTATTACACAGATGGAAGTTGATAGTTTTCTAATTAATTATCCAAACTGTGTAACTTATTCTGGAGATATAAATATAAACGATGTTGCCTTCTTTGGAGATCCAATATTTAACCTCTACGGGTTACAAAATTTAGAGACCATAAATGGTTTCTTAAGAATATATAGTTGTGATAGCTTGGCGAATTTGAGTGGATTGGAGGGGATTACTTCTATTGACGGCAATCTCAGTGTTTTGAATAATCTGATTTTACAGAATTTGACGGGATTAGATAGTCTTGTCTTTCTTGGTGGTTATTTGACCATTGATCAAAATGATAATTTGCAAAATATAAACGCGTTAGGAAATCTTGTTGCTGTAGAAGAAAGGTTCAATATTAGTGAAAATAATAACCTCCAATATTTGGGTGATCTGGATAACCTTAGTTCAGTTGGTAATGACTTTGCTATTCACTCTAATGCCAGCCTACAGAGTCTAGGTAGTTTTGAAAATCTCACCTCGATCGGTGGTTTCTTGAGTATTTTTCAAAATGATAGTTTACAGAATCTGAACGGGCTAGAGTCGCTGTCTCTGATCGGAGAAAGTATGACAATTAGTGGGAATCATAATTTGGTAAGTATAAGTAGTCTCAACAATCTTTATTCAGTAGGGGATCATATTAACATAATTAACAATTCTAGTCTACAAACCCTGAGGGGCTTAGAGAACCTTACGGTAGTTAATAGTTCTTTGAGAATTTCAAACCATAATTTAGAAAGTTTGGAAGGATTAGAGAATATAACATCTGTAGGAGGCGATCTATTGATTGGCTATACAAATATTGTGAGTTTGACAGGGTTGACTAACGTTGAAACAATAAGTGGTGATCTATTTATCGACCATAACAGGAGTTTACAAAATTTTACAGGTATTGAGAGTCTTACTTCTGTTAGTGGTGGAATGCGGGTGGAATTTAATGACAGCCTCCAAACGTTTACTGGCCTTGACGGACTTACTTCAATCAGCGGAGATGTGTTAATTTGGATAAACGATAATTTGCAAAATTTGTCAGGAATAGGGAACCTCGCTTCCATTGGAGGTAATTTACACATAGGTAGTAACGATAAACTACTAAATGTGAATGGCCTTGAAAAACTTGTTTCCGTGAATGGCCATATAAGTATAAGTAGCAACGATCAATTACTAGATTTGAATGGTCTTGAAATGCTTACTTCTGTTGGCGATTTCTTTAGAATTTATGGTCATTATTATTTAGACAATCTGGATAGTTTTGAAAGCCTTATTACTGTCGGTGGCTCTCTGGAAATTTTGAGTAACGATAATTTACAAAGTCTAAGCGGATTGGGGAATCTTACTTCAATTGGTAGTGATTTATATATTAATAATAATGATGATTTACAAACTTTGAATGGTTTAGAAAATGTAGTCTATATCGGAGGAGACTTAAAAATTAATAATAATGATGAGTTATCTCTATGTCATATTCCTTCTGTCTGTGATTATTTTGATTATGGTAGTGGCGAAATAATTATTGAGAACAATGGCCCTTTCTGTAGTCACGAAAGTTCAGTTTTATCGCGGTGCGGTGATTTAGGAAAAATTACTTTTTTGAATTACTATGATCTTAATCAAAATGGAATTCAGGAACTACTAGATGAACCTTTCCTCTCAAACTCAAGCGTTCTTATAGAACCTGGAGGATACAAGATTTATAGCAACGGCAAATTTGGAGGTGTAAAACATTTGTATTATGGAGATTACACTGTTTCTTTTAATGAGGATGATCTTCCAGATTGGAATTTGACAAGCAGTATTTCAACCTATAATTCAACCTTGAACGATCTAAATAATTCAGATACAATTATTTTTGGGGCATATCCTGCAAATTTCTTTTCAAAAGTCTTTACGCACTGTATCGTTGGTTTAGCCAGATGTAATGAATTTGGTACAATCGAAGTATTTGCTATAAATGAAGGCACAACGACCATCACAGATGGGACGCTATGGTTTGATGTAGATCCAGAGGTACTTGCAATAGCTCATATTGATACACCAGATACACTGGTCGGTGATCATAAAATGGGCTGGCACTTTACGAATTTATATCCTGGCCAAACTGTCAAACGAGAAATAAGTATTCAATTCCCAGGCCCACCTGATTTCCCAATTGGAAATTTTTTAAATTTTTCTACCCAAATTGATTTTACAGATATCAATGGACAGCACTCCAACGAACCTAGCATTCACCGAGTCGAAGTCCAATGCTCCTACGATCCTAACGACAAACTCGTCTTCCCACAATACCCCGAAAATTACGCCCTCATCGATGAGGATTTAATCTATACCATCCGTTTCCAAAACACCGGAAACGCAGAAGCCTACGATGTGGTGATCAAAGATTTGCTCAGTGAAAATTTAGATCTATCTACTTTTAAATACATTACCAGTAGTCATGAAGAAGTCTTGAGTACTTTCCTGAATGATCGAATGTTGACTTTTGAATTCAAAGACATTTTCCTCCCTGACAGTACCACTAATTTCGAAGAAAGCCAAGGCTACGTTATGTACAGCATCCAAGCAAATAGTGACATTGATGAAAATACAAATATTGAAAATACAGCGAATATCTTTTTTGATTACAATCCAGCAGTGGTTACAAATACAACAGAAAACACGATGTTGTCCACTTTTGATTTTGATGAGGATGGGTTTAATCTTTGGGAAGATTGTGATGATAACAATGTACTTGTAAATGCAGATGCGATTGATATTCCAAATAACGGCATCGACGAAGATTGTGATGGGGAAGATGCGATTGTTGCTACAAAAGAAATTGTAACAATACAGCCGCAAATATTTCCAAATCCGACTACTAGCGAATTTCAAATTATATTTCCAAATTCGATTCAAGGCACCTACGAACTCCGAACCATAAGCGGAAAGCTTATTTATCAAGGTAAACTCCACCAACAAACAACGGTGAATTTGGAAAGACAGACGGAAGGCATCTACATTTTGTTAATGAAGACCGACAAAGGCGTTTGGGCGGAGCGAGTGGTGAAATTATAGCACGTTAGGCGCGTTAGCTTTCGTAAACCCGCCCGCCCGAGTCATTCGGGCTGGCCCGCGAGCAGGCCAAGAGCAGAGCGAGGTTTGCGAAAGCGGATTTTATGGATAAAAAAATCGAGATCCCTCCCATCGGCTTTCGCAACTTTCGCAAGTCGCTAATCCACCGTCCCGAAGTTACGAAAGCCTCACCATTAGCCCTATCTAAATCCGTAACCGTCCACTATGTTTTCTATTTAAACATTTATTTAAGCCTAAAGAACATCAAATTTACAAAATGAAATAGCAACAAAAAGAGCTATTTTTATACTTAAAAAATAGGAATTAGAAAAACGAAAATCAAACAAAGCTACTTTTTTGTTTTTGCCTCTCTTCTTGAAAATTTCGAATTTTAAGCTATCGCTTAAACAACCAGCTTAATATTTTCTCATGAGACCTCAACGACTACTAATAGCTTTATTCCTCTGTTTTTCTTTTTTTGGACATGCTCAATGCCCACCAGAAGAGGAATTACTTTTTAATGCTCAACTAGACGTTGACAGTTTTCTAATTAATTATCCAGACTGCACGCAGCTTTCAGGAAGTATTAATATAGATGACAATTCCCCTACTGACCCTGTGGTTAACCTCCATGGTTTTAGCAACTTAACCACTATAGATGGTTTTCTTAAAATAAGAGCTACGGAACTCACAAACCTCATTGGATTGGAAAACCTGACCTCACTTGGAGAAGAATTAATGATTGTCATTAATTATGATCTCCAAAATCTTGAAGGGTTGAATAATCTTACGGAGATTGGAGGGTATATGTCTTTTAGTTATAATAGTAACCTCCAAAATGTGCATGCTTTAGAGAGCCTTTCGACTGTTACTGGTTATGTATCTATTCAGAGTTCTAGTTTAGATGATTTGACGGGATTGGAGAATCTCACTTCGATTGGTGGGGGTTTGTTTTTGCGGTCTGTGAATGATGTGAATGGGCTGCAAGGCCTTATTTCTATTGGAGGAGGTTTGAGATTTTACGATTGTGATTATTTGGAAAACCTAGAAGGATTGAATAACCTTACTTCAATTGGCGGCTGGTTATCCATTGCTTTTAATGCCCGTTTAGAAAGTTTGGCTGGTTTGGAAAGCCTTTCATTCGTAGGTGAAGAGATAGGCCTGAGAAGTAATCCTAAACTTGTAGATATTGGGGCTCTGGAGGGGCTGACCTCAATTAACGGAAATCTATGGATGGAAGCTAATGGTACGCTGCAAAGTCTGAGTGGCCTAGAAAATATTACTTCAATTGATGGCTACGTGAAGATTGAGTATAATCACGAATTGCAAAATTTAAGTGGGCTCACAAATCTTTCTTTTATCGGTGGCGACCTATTGCTCGCAAGGAATGATGGCTTATACAGCTTAAATGGGTTGAATAATCTCCATTCCATGGGGGGGTCTTTACTCATAGATGATAACGATCAATTACACAATATTTCTGCACTTCATAATCTTTCTTCTTTCAGTGGTTCTGTGAGGATTAAAAATAATAATAATTTGCAAAGCCTGACGGGGCTGGAAAACATCACTTCGATTGGCTATTTATTATGGCTTGAAGGAAACTTTGATCTTGAAAATTTGAGTGGTCTGGAAAACCTAACTACTATTGAAAACACTTTAACAATTCGGGGTAATTCGCACTTGCTAACTTTAGACGCTTTAGAAAATCTTACCTCTATAGGGGGAAATCTAAGAATTCAGGATAATTACAACTTTTCAAGTCTTGGTGATCTACAAAATTTAGTTTCGATCGGAGGTGCCTTGCAGTTATATGATAACCCTAATTTGTCCCTATGTGCCATTTCACCAATTTGTAATTATCTTGTTGGGAATAATAACCCTGATATAAACATTCAAAATAATGGCCTTGATTGCAGTAGTTCTGATGAAATCTTATTTCAATGTGGTGAATTAGGGAAAATCGTCTTTCATGCTTTTTATGATGCCAATCAAAATGCAGTACAAGATGCTGGAGAAGTTTCTTTCCCCAGTGCAAGCGCAACCATATTGCCAGGAGCTTATACGGTTTATGGCAATGCGGAAAACGGAGGAACGAAATACCTTGACTTCGGACAATACGATCTATCCTTCAACGCAAATGCTTTTCCAGAATGGGAACTAACCAGTGCTAACTCAGACTACAACTTCACGCTTACCGCTACTGAAAATTGCGATACTTTTTCTATTGGTTTGCATCCTGTAAATTATGTCTCTAAGCTCATTACCGCTTCTGCAAATGGATTGCCTCGATGTAATGAATCTGTTATATTTGATGTGATGGCCATCAACGAAGGCAGCACAATTACAGATGGTACTTTATGGTTTGAGATAGACACTAACATCTTATCTACAGATTATATAAACAACCCGGATACACTGGATGGAAACAATCGGGTGGGCTGGCATTTTACGAATTTATATCCTGGTCATACTTTGAAAAAGAAGGTAGCACTTGAACTTCCAGGCCCACCAGAATTTCCGATAGGGGATCTCTTGAACTTTGAAATACAGACCAATTTTGAAGACCAAAACGGTTTTCACAGCACCGCATTAAAAACGCATAAGGTTGAAGTCCAATGTTCCTATGATCCCAACGACAAATTAGTAGCCCCTCAATACCCCGATAATTATTCACTAATTGATGAAGATTTAATCTACACCGTGCGTTTTCAAAATACTGGAAATGCGGAAGCCTACGATGTAGTCATAAAGGATCTGCTGAGCGCTGATCTTGACTTATCCTCTTTTCGGTATCTTGGCAGTAGTCATGAATCCGTCTTGACTACTTACATGGATGATCGGATGTTGACTTTTGAATTTAAAGATATTTTTCTTCCAGATAGTACCACTAATTTCGACGAAAGTCAGGGTTATGTCATGTACAGTATTCGAGCAAACAATACAATTACAGATTTTAGTATTGTCAATAATACTGCTAATATATTCTTTGATTATAATCCCGCAGTTGTTACAAATACCACCGAAAATGTAATGTTATCTACCTTTGATTTCGATCAGGACGGAGCTGATCTTTGGACGGATTGTGATGACAATAATGAACATGTATTTCCAAACAATGTCGAAACACCATACAACGGTATCGATGACGATTGTAACGAGGCTACACCAGACGATGACCTAGATCAAGACGGCTTCGCTTCGGTGAATGATTGTGATGACAACAATCCACTTGTACATGCGAATGCGACAGAAGTACCTTACAATGGTGTAGATGATGATTGTAATGAACTGACCTTGGATGATGATTTTGATCAGGATGGTTTTGCATTAGTGGATGATTGTGACGATAATAATCCGTTGGTGAATAATGGAAATATGGAAGTGCCTTATAATGGCATTGACGACGATTGTAATGAATTGACCTTGGACGATGACTTAGATCAGGATGGCTTTGTATTGGCAGATGATTGTGATGATAACAATGTACTTGTAAATTCTGATGCTGCCGAAATTCCTTATAATGGATTAGATGACGATTGTAATGAATTGACTTTGGATGATGACTTAGATCAGGACGGCTTTGTTTTGGCAGATGATTGTGATGATAACAATGCATTTGTAAATGTAGATGCAACAGAAATTCCATACAATGGCTTGGATGACGACTGTGATGAGTCGACTTTGGATGATGACTTAGATCAGGATGGCTTTGTATTGGCAGATGATTGTGACGATAATAATGCATTTGTAAATGCAGGTGCTACCGAAATTCCCTATAATGGATTAGATGACGATTGTAATGAGTCGACTTTGGATGATGATTTGGATCAGGATGGATTTGCTTTAGTAAATGATTGTGATGATAACAATGCACTTGTAAATTCTGATATAATAGAAGTTCCTTACAATGGCTTGGATGATGACTGTGATGAACTGACTTTGGATGATGATTTGGATCAGGATGGCTTTGCTTTAGTAAATGATTGTGATGATGAGAATGAAAATGTAAATCCGGCTACAGAAGAAATCCCCAACAACGGGATCGACGAAGATTGCGATGGAGAAGACTTAATAATCATCGGAACGGATGAGGTATTAACAATAGAACCACAAGTATTCCCAAATCCAACTTTAGGTTTGCTCCAAATCATATTTCCCGTAACTATTGAAGGTACTTACAGCTTAAGTGAATTAAGCGGAAAAATATTGTTGGAAGGTGTTTTGTCAGAAGAAACAAAGTTGGATTTGGGCAAGCAGCCTCAAGGAGTATATGTCATGTTGTTGAGAACAGAAGAAGGTGTTTGGACGGAGCTGGTGGTGAAGATGTAGATATGTTTTCGTATGAAGTAGAGTGTTTAAATTAAGTACAATCAAGACATTAAAAAATAACCAATTATGGAAAAATGCTATTATCTTTTATTGTTGCTACTTATGGTGATAGGTGTAAAGAGCAATGGACAATGTCCCACTGTGGATACGTTACACTTTTTGTCTCAGACCGCAGTAGATGATTTTCTGATTGATTATCCAGACTGTACGGCCTATTCGGGAGATATACTTATAGAGGATGGTAGCATAACTTCTTCTATTGTCAATCTTAATGGCTTACAGCATTTGAATACCATCGATGGTTTTTTGAATATTTATTATTGTGATAGCCTCATTAGTTTAAACGGACTTGAAAATCTCATTTCCATTGGTGGCTATTTAGAGATTAGACATAACCACATACTGGAAAGCTTGAATGAATTAGAAAACCTTACCTCGATTGGTGGCAGACTGGATATTGCGTATAATGATAGTTTACTAAATCTAAGTGGACTTGAAAATCTCACTTCAATTAATGATTCCTTGTCGGTTTATAGAAACTACGCTCTAGAAAATCTGAACGGATTGGAAAATATTACTTCGATAAATGGGGATGTTGTAATTAAAGGAAATAGCAATTTACAGGCCTTAAACGCACTGGAGGATCTCACTTCAATTAGTGGTCGTTTGGAGCTGAATTATAGCCCGTTGCAAAGTTTGAGCGGACTCGCTAATCTCACATCTATTGGAGGAGATTTAAGAATTGAGGGTTGTGATAATCTGCAAGATTTGACTGGACTGGAGAATATTACCTCTATTGATGGAGATGTTTATCTTGAGTCTAATGACAATTTACAGCATCTAAATGGACTAGAGAATCTCACTTCTATTAGCGGCAATTTGATAAGTCACAACAATAGCAATTTACAGAATTTTAGCGGACTAGATAATCTTACATTCATTGGTGGTAACTTTGGTGTTAATTATAGTAATAGTCTAACAAGTCTAAGTGGTTTAGGCAGTCTGACTGCTATCGGTGGTTACCTGAGGTCAAGAACGAATGAAGCGCTGACTAGTCTAATGGCTTTGGAAAATCTGACTTCTATTGGTGGTTCATTAGAGATTACCAGCAATGGTGAGCTATTGAATTTCAGTGGTTTGGATAATATCACATCACTTGGGGAGGATTTGCGTATTAGGAATAATGATGCGCTATCGTCTTTCAGCGGCTTAGAAAATCTAACTTCCATTGGTGAGGACCTTAATGTAACTAGAAATGATGCGTTATTGTCTTTAAATGGTTTAAATAATCTAACTTCTATTGGGGCTAATATGACTATTCGTGACAATGCTTCGTTACCGAATTTAAATGGACTGGAAAACCTAACGGTCTTAGGTGGTGAACTAATTATTGATGACTCTGATGGTCTTACGAATTTAAATGGACTAGAAAACCTGACCTCTATCGGGGGAGATGTAATTATTGACTATAGTTATATGCTAACGAGCTTAAGTGGTTTAGATAATCTTACTTCCATTGGGGGTAAACTCCTCATTGGACTCAATAGTAGTCTGGCAGATATAAGTGCCTTAGGGAATCTGACTTCTATTGGTGGCGACTTATTAATCCGTCATCTTGGCAGTCTTACGAGTTTAAGTGGCTTGAATAACTTAATTTCCATTGGTGGAGATTTGGAGGTTCATAATAATGTCAACCTGTCTATCTGCGCAAATTCCTTTTTTTGTAGTTACATTGTTGAGAATCCAGGTGCTGCTTTGATTTATGACAATGCTCCCGGCTGCAATAGTGCAGATGATATTTTATCTTTTTGTGATGACCTGGGGAAACTCAATTTCAATTGCTACTACGATCTCAATGAAAATGCAGTGCAAGATAGCGGAGAGCCTTTTCTCCCAATGGCAAGTGTCACCATTGAACCTGGGGCTTGTACTGCTTATGGAAATGCGAACTTTGGCGGAAAAAAATATCTCAATCACGGAGACTATCTGGTGACTTTAAATGAAAGTAGTATGCCCAATTGGACGCTAACTACTGCGATATCCAATTATAATGTATCATTGGATTCGATCAATGATACTGATACGATTTATTTCGGTTTCTCTCCCGACACGCTTATTTCCAATATATCTCCCAACTGTATCAATGGACAACCGAGATGTAATCAATTTGTTATATTTGAGCCCTTGGCTATTAACAGTGGTGCCACCACGGCTAGTGGAACGCTATGGTTCATACTAGATGAAAATATTTTGGATGTCAATTTCATAGATAGCCCAGATACCATTGTCGGCACTGATCGTTTTGGTTGGCACTTCACAGACTTATTCCCACAACAAGTAGTCAAAAGACAAATCAGTGTAGAATTGCCTGGGCCGCCCGACATTCCAATTGGAGATCTTCTAACATTTCAAATAGAGGTGGATTATTCCGATCAGGTTACTTCAGTCGCTTTAAATGATTATGCGCATGTACTAGAGATACTCTGTTCCTACGATCCCAACGATAAACAAGTTCAGCCTCTCTATCCTAATAACTATGCGCTGATCGGCGAAAATTTAGTTTACACCATCCGCTTTCAAAATACTGGAAACGCAGAAGCCTACGACGTTATTATCACCGATGAGTTAGATCCCGGTTTGGATTTATCCACTTTTCAATACATCACCAGTAGTCACGAATCGGTCTTGAGTACCTTTTTAGAAGGCAGTATGTTGACCTTCGAATTCCGAGACATTTTTCTACCGGATAGTACGACCAATTTCGACGAAAGCCAAGGCTATGTGATGTACAGCATTCGTGCAAATGACACCATTGCTGAAAATACCAACATTAATAATACAGCTAATATTTTCTTTGATTACAATCCGGCGGTGGTTACCAATACGACGGAGAATGTAATGTTATCTACTTTCGATTTTGATGAAGATGGATTTAATCTATGGGAAGATTGTGATGATGAGAATGAAAATGTAAATCCGGCTACAGAAGAAATCCCCAATAACGGGATCGACGAAGATTGCGATGGAGAAGACCTAGTAATCATTGGAACAGATAATATTATCACAATAGAGCCGCAAATATTTCCAAATCCGACTACAGGCCAGTTTCAAATCGTATTCCCAAATTCAATCCAAGGCACCTACGAGCTAAGAACGGTCAGCGGAAAACTAATTCATGAAAATAAACTCCAGCAAAAGACAACTGTTGATTTGGAAATCCAAGTACATGGGGTGTACATCTTGTTAATAAAAACGAACAATGGTGTTTGGGCGAAGCGAGTGGTGAAATTATAGTAAGTTTAACTTAGAGCGGAAGGTGGAAGGAGTAATAATGACTTCAACAGAATCTCTAGTTGTAAAATCTAAGCAATGAAAAAAATACTATTCCTAGCCTGTGTTTTTTTGTCGATGCATTCATTTGCTCAGCAGCCGGTGTTTGAATGGGCTAAACAACAATCTGGAATTGGAGAAGACATAGGACAAAGTATTACTACTGATGATGTGGGAAATGTTTATGTAGTAGGATCATTTCAAGATACAGTGGATTTTGACCCTGGGCCAGAAGTTTACAGTCTTTCCGTGATAGGAGAAACAGATATGTTTATATCTAAATTAGATGTTAATGGTGACTTGTTGTGGGCGTTATCAGTCGGGGGAGACGAAGTGCGTGGATATGAAATAGATACAGATATTTTGGGAAATGTATATGTAGTCGGAAAGTTCCATGGCACTATAGATTTTGATCCGGGGCCTGACACTTTTTATTTATCAAACGGATCTGAAGATATTTTTATTTTGAAATTAACATCAGAAGGTTCCTTTGCTTGGGCAAAAAATATAGGAGGTGCAGGGTGGGGCTTGACTGTGGATATTGTAGTGGATAGTAATGGTAATGTATATACAACTGGAAATTTTAATGATGTATTAGACTTTGACCCAGGGCCAGATGTCGTTAACCTTGGTGCTAATAATGATGAATCTTCCTTTATTTTAAAATTAAACAGTGATGGTGATTTTGTTTGGGCTAAAACTGTAGGAGGTGATGAAACGGTATCGAAGGCTTTATCTATTGATAGTTTTAATAACATATATTCTACTGGTTATTATATTGGTTCCGTGGATTTTGACCCTAACGATGAGGAGTATTACTTAAGCGCTGGTAATGATGTTAATATGTTTCTTTTAAAGCTATCCAGCAGTGGGGATTTCCTCTGGGCTAAAAGATTCGATACGGATACTCAACCTAATGATGCTTTTGTTGATCCCGAAATATTTGGATTTGGGATTACTACAGATAATAATGGATACATATATCTTACCGGAAAACTTGTTGGAGCCCTTGATGGATTCAATGATATCTCCTCAGGTTATAGTGACGATTCAGATGCTTTTATTCTAAAATTAGATGCAGGTGGCGATATAATATGGGGTGCTTCTTTTGGAGGGCCGAGTAATGATGCTGGGAGCGATGTAATAATAGATGAAACTGGTAATGTGTATCTATCTGGCTCGTTCAGAGGTAATGTTGATTTTGATCCGGGGCCAGATGATTTTTACTTAAATGAGAATGGCTACTCTAGTAATTTTATTCTAAAATTGAATTCCGACGGTCTCTTTACCTGGGGAAGTTCATTTGCTGGAAGCTTTTGGTCGATTACATTAGACAAATGGGATAACCTTTATACCACAGGATGGTTTGATGAAACTGTAGACTTTGACTTGGGTTTTGGTATCTATGAATTAACGTCAGAAAATCATAGCCGTGATATTTTTATCCATAAAATGAACCAAGAACCCTGCTCAGCTATTCCGGCTATTATAAGCTCCAATCCTGATTTTACATTTTGTAATGGAGATACTATAGACTTAAGTTTAAATGCTTTAATGCCATTCTGGATCACGAACTTTTCCTACTCATGGAATACAGGAGAAACAACAGACACCATTATAGTCGCACCGGACTCTACTTCAACTTATGAGGTGTTTGTAAATTATACTTATGACAATATCGTCTGCGCTGCTTCTAATTCATTAGAAATTATACTTTTTCAAGATACCATCGAAGTTCCTTATAACGGTATAGACGATGATTGTAATGAAACAACTTTAGACGATGATTTAGATCAAGATGGTTTTCTCCTCGCCGATGACTGTGATGATAACAATCCACTTGTAAATCCAGATGCTACGGAAATTCCCTTCAATGATATTGACGACGATTGTAATCCTGAAACCTTAGACCAAGATGCGGATCAAGATGGTTTTATATTCACCGATGACTGTGATGATACTAATCCACAAATAAATCCTGATGTTTCCGAAATTCCTTACAATGGGATTGATGACGACTGTAATGAGCTTACTTTAGATGACGATCTGGATCAGGATGGCTTTCTCTTAGTAGACGACTGCGATGACGAAAACCCCAGCATTAACACCGCCGCCGAAGAAATTCCTAATAATGGTATCGACGAAGATTGCGATGGGGAAGATTTAATAATCATCGGAACGAATAATATCCTAACAATACAACCACAAATATTTCCAAACCCGACTACTAGCGAATTTCAAATTATATTTCCAAATTCGATTCAAGGCACCTACGAACTCCGAACCATAAGCGGAAAGCTTATTTATCAAGGTAAACTCCACCAACAAACAACGGTGAATTTGGAAAGACAGACGGAAGGCATCTACATTTTGTTAATGAAGACCGACAAAGGCGTTTGGGCGGAGCGAGTGGTGAAATTATAGCACGTTAGGCGCGTTAGCTTTCGTAAACCCGCCCGCCCGAGTCATTCGGGCTGGCCCGCGAGCAGGCCAAGAGCAGAGCGAGGTTTGCGAAAGCGGATTTTATGGATAAAAAAATCGAGATCCCTCCCATCGGCTTTCGCAACTTTCGCAAGTCGCTAATCCACCGTCCCGAAGTTACGAAAGCCTCACCATTAGCCCTATCTAAATCCGTAACCGTCCACTATGTTTTCTATTTAAACATTTATTTAAGCCTAAAGAACATCAAATTTACAAAATGAAATAGCAACAAAAAGAGCTATTTTTATACTTAAAAAATAGGAATTAGAAAAACGAAAATCAAACAAAGCTACTTTTTTGTTTTTGCCTCTCTTCTTGAAAATTTCGAATTTTAAGCTATCGCTTAAACAACCAGCTTAATATTTTCTCATGAGACCTCAACGACTACTAATAGCTTTATTCCTCTGTTTTTCTTTTTTTGGACATGCTCAATGCCCACCAGAAGAGGAATTACTTTTTAATGCTCAACTAGACGTTGACAGTTTTCTAATTAATTATCCAGACTGCACGCAGCTTTCAGGAAGTATTAATATAGATGACAATTCCCCTACTGACCCTGTGGTTAACCTCCATGGTTTTAGCAACTTAACCACTATAGATGGTTTTCTTAAAATAAGAGCTACGGAACTCACAAACCTCATTGGATTGGAAAACCTGACCTCACTTGGAGAAGAATTAATGATTGTCATTAATTATGATCTCCAAAATCTTGAAGGGTTGAATAATCTTACGGAGATTGGAGGGTATATGTCTTTTAGTTATAATAGTAACCTCCAAAATGTGCATGCTTTAGAGAGCCTTTCGACTGTTACTGGTTATGTATCTATTCAGAGTTCTAGTTTAGATGATTTGACGGGATTGGAGAATCTCACTTCGATTGGTGGGGGTTTGTTTTTGCGGTCTGTGAATGATGTGAATGGGCTGCAAGGCCTTATTTCTATTGGAGGAGGTTTGAGATTTTACGATTGTGATTATTTGGAAAACCTAGAAGGATTGAATAACCTTACTTCAATTGGCGGCTGGTTATCCATTGCTTTTAATGCCCGTTTAGAAAGTTTGGCTGGTTTGGAAAGCCTTTCATTCGTAGGTGAAGAGATAGGCCTGAGAAGTAATCCTAAACTTGTAGATATTGGGGCTCTGGAGGGGCTGACCTCAATTAACGGAAATCTATGGATGGAAGCTAATGGTACGCTGCAAAGTCTGAGTGGCCTAGAAAATATTACTTCAATTGATGGCTACGTGAAGATTGAGTATAATCACGAATTGCAAAATTTAAGTGGGCTCACAAATCTTTCTTTTATCGGTGGCGACCTATTGCTCGCAAGGAATGATGGCTTATACAGCTTAAATGGGTTGAATAATCTCCATTCCATGGGGGGGTCTTTACTCATAGATGATAACGATCAATTACACAATATTTCTGCACTTCATAATCTTTCTTCTTTCAGTGGTTCTGTGAGGATTAAAAATAATAATAATTTGCAAAGCCTGACGGGGCTGGAAAACATCACTTCGATTGGCTATTTATTATGGCTTGAAGGAAACTTTGATCTTGAAAATTTGAGTGGTCTGGAAAACCTAACTACTATTGAAAACACTTTAACAATTCGGGGTAATTCGCACTTGCTAACTTTAGACGCTTTAGAAAATCTTACCTCTATAGGGGGAAATCTAAGAATTCAGGATAATTACAACTTTTCAAGTCTTGGTGATCTACAAAATTTAGTTTCGATCGGAGGTGCCTTGCAGTTATATGATAACCCTAATTTGTCCCTATGTGCCATTTCACCAATTTGTAATTATCTTGTTGGGAATAATAACCCTGATATAAACATTCAAAATAATGGCCTTGATTGCAGTAGTTCTGATGAAATCTTATTTCAATGTGGTGAATTAGGGAAAATCGTCTTTCATGCTTTTTATGATGCCAATCAAAATGCAGTACAAGATGCTGGAGAAGTTTCTTTCCCCAGTGCAAGCGCAACCATATTGCCAGGAGCTTATACGGTTTATGGCAATGCGGAAAACGGAGGAACGAAATACCTTGACTTCGGACAATACGATCTATCCTTCAACGCAAATGCTTTTCCAGAATGGGAACTAACCAGTGCTAACTCAGACTACAACTTCACGCTTACCGCTACTGAAAATTGCGATACTTTTTCTATTGGTTTGCATCCTGTAAATTATGTCTCTAAGCTCATTACCGCTTCTGCAAATGGATTGCCTCGATGTAATGAATCTGTTATATTTGATGTGATGGCCATCAACGAAGGCAGCACAATTACAGATGGTACTTTATGGTTTGAGATAGACACTAACATCTTATCTACAGATTATATAAACAACCCGGATACACTGGATGGAAACAATCGGGTGGGCTGGCATTTTACGAATTTATATCCTGGTCATACTTTGAAAAAGAAGGTAGCACTTGAACTTCCAGGCCCACCAGAATTTCCGATAGGGGATCTCTTGAACTTTGAAATACAGACCAATTTTGAAGACCAAAACGGTTTTCACAGCACCGCATTAAAAACGCATAAGGTTGAAGTCCAATGTTCCTATGATCCCAACGACAAATTAGTAGCCCCTCAATACCCCGATAATTATTCACTAATTGATGAAGATTTAATCTACACCGTGCGTTTTCAAAATACTGGAAATGCGGAAGCCTACGATGTAGTCATAAAGGATCTGCTGAGCGCTGATCTTGACTTATCCTCTTTTCGGTATCTTGGCAGTAGTCATGAATCCGTCTTGACTACTTACATGGATGATCGGATGTTGACTTTTGAATTTAAAGATATTTTTCTTCCAGATAGTACCACTAATTTCGACGAAAGTCAGGGTTATGTCATGTACAGTATTCGAGCAAACAATACAATTACAGATTTTAGTATTGTCAATAATACTGCTAATATATTCTTTGATTATAATCCCGCAGTTGTTACAAATACCACCGAAAATGTAATGTTATCTACCTTTGATTTCGATCAGGACGGAGCTGATCTTTGGACGGATTGTGATGACAATAATGAACATGTATTTCCAAACAATGTCGAAACACCATACAACGGTATCGATGACGATTGTAACGAGGCTACACCAGACGATGACCTAGATCAAGACGGCTTCGCTTCGGTGAATGATTGTGATGACAACAATCCACTTGTACATGCGAATGCGACAGAAGTACCTTACAATGGTGTAGATGATGATTGTAATGAACTGACCTTGGATGATGATTTTGATCAGGATGGTTTTGCATTAGTGGATGATTGTGACGATAATAATCCGTTGGTGAATAATGGAAATATGGAAGTGCCTTATAATGGCATTGACGACGATTGTAATGAATTGACCTTGGACGATGACTTAGATCAGGATGGCTTTGTATTGGCAGATGATTGTGATGATAACAATGTACTTGTAAATTCTGATGCTGCCGAAATTCCTTATAATGGATTAGATGACGATTGTAATGAATTGACTTTGGATGATGACTTAGATCAGGACGGCTTTGTTTTGGCAGATGATTGTGATGATAACAATGCATTTGTAAATGTAGATGCAACAGAAATTCCATACAATGGCTTGGATGACGACTGTGATGAGTCGACTTTGGATGATGACTTAGATCAGGATGGCTTTGTATTGGCAGATGATTGTGACGATAATAATGCATTTGTAAATGCAGGTGCTACCGAAATTCCCTATAATGGATTAGATGACGATTGTAATGAGTCGACTTTGGATGATGATTTGGATCAGGATGGATTTGCTTTAGTAAATGATTGTGATGATAACAATGCACTTGTAAATTCTGATATAATAGAAGTTCCTTACAATGGCTTGGATGATGACTGTGATGAACTGACTTTGGATGATGATTTGGATCAGGATGGCTTTGTATTGGCAGATGATTGTGACGATAACAATGCACTTGTAAATGTAGATGCAACAGAAGTTCCTTACAATGGCTTGGATGATGACTGTGATGAATCGACTTTGGATGATGATTTGGATCAGGATGGCTTTGTATTGGCAGATGATTGTGAC
>CAZDTI010000030.1:0-34170 GCA_964508085.1 uncultured Saprospiraceae bacterium
TGTTTTTCTTTTCATTTAAACTCAGAACAGTTTCTTTTCCTTTTTCCTGCTCAGTGGTTGATTTGGATTCTTCAACTAAAGCTTTCTCTATAAAAACGTTATCTGCTTTATACCAATAAAGACAGCTCAGAACAATACAGAAAAGGGCAGCGACCAAAAAGCATCCTAAGAAAAAGAATCTACGTTTCTTTTTCTTAGGAGGTTCAACAGATTGCCAAACATCCGCAAGATCTACATCCATCTCCACGGAGGATAGATGTTCTTGAAACAATTTATCTATTTCGTTATTTTCCATAGATACTTTTTTTAAGGAAGTTGCCTTCCGCTAATAATTTCTGCAAGGACTTTCGTGCTCTTGTCAGAATGGTTCTTGAGTAACTTGCTGTAATGTCCATTTCTTTTGCAATCTCCTTATGCGAATACCCTTCAATAGCATGCATATTAAATATGAGCCGCTCTAAATCAGGTAATCTCAGCACCATTTTGTATAAATCCTTAGCCACGATATTCGAATCTATTAATTTATAACTAGATTGTCTTTCTTGGTGTGCAACATACTTCCGTTGGTTTTCTAACAATGCTTTTTCTTTTCTCATATGCATTAAAATCATTCGGATAGCCACCGACTTCAACCAAGGAAGAAAAGCTCCTTTTTTAGCGTTGTACAAATCTATTTTTTGAAAAACATGGATGAACGTATCTTGCAAAATATCCTTTGAACTTTCTTTAGACAACGTGTAGCGATAAGCAAGGCCCATCAATATTTTGCTATATTGATAGACCAGTGCCCTTTGCCCCAGCGGGTTTCGCTCTTTACACAGTGCTATGATTTCCTTCTCCTTCAATTCATTCAATATTATAGCTCGAAATAAATGTCAAAATATACTGTTGGATCTCTATGTGTGATTATGGTTCCATTACTATTGTCTACCAAAACTCCTTCCCCTTTAAAGTGCAGGTACTCTGCTCCATCTATACAATTATACGTTTGTATCCAAGTCATTGAGAAGTCTGGATTACTTGGATGGACTCTAAAGACATACAAATCATTCATGTCGTCCTTCAGCGGAATTGTATATTCACTATACTCGACGTCACAAGCTCCGTCCTCTATCCCACTTACATTCATAATAATAGCGCAAATACCTTCATTTAATGGTTGAGAGGTATTCTGGATGTCAGCTTCGAAGTAGATATGTGCCAGACTCATTAAGTTTCCATCACTGTCATATGCATTATTGGTGAAGCCACTGACCGCTGTTCCAATTATCGTATCTCCTCCTGTTATCGCTCTTAGTAGATATGGCGGTTCCGTAACAACCTCGCAGGCTAGCATCGTCCCCAAGACAATGTCATTACTCGTATTAGGAAGAACCAAAACTTCACTTGAGGTTGTAAAGTCAATATCGTAAGCCCTAATGTTTATCTGGTCGTTACAATTGTAAAACGCAAAAGAAAAACTTCCGTCAGCTTCGATATAACTGACTAAAACTTGGTCTTCTTGATTCGTCGCCAAGACATAACCTGAAGTAAAATTTTGTTGACTACAATCTTGAACAATACCTGTAACCGTGATCATTTCAGGAGCATCAATGATTAAATCTCCTAAGTTCTGAAAAGTAGTTAAAGCAGAAATTGGTAGGGTGAGGACTGGACTCCCACATTCTGTATCAAAGGAGTTCGCATAAACTTCTAAAATCAAATCTAAGCCTTTAGGCACTTTCATAGAAAAGAACCCATCTCCTGCTGACCTAGTAAAACTTGCAATAGCACTGTTAGCAATAGATACTTTTATAAAAATATCTTTAACCGGAATAACACTCTGGTTGTTATCAATCTCTTCTAAAACGAAACCTAAAATCTTTGTAGGATCTTGCATCACGAAGCAACACCAATAACTAAAATGATCTACTTCTGTAACATAGCGACCACCGACCAAATTTGCCTCGCCGTCCTCTTCCCATATACCCAGTGCTTCACTGTAATGCCCCAAGCTAATTGTAGTAGGTGCTGAATTGAGCAATTCTGAGGGGATTGGCAATTCCATCGAAACGGGTTTATTTATTTCTAATGGCTCACCAGCATCACTATACAATTCAACACCAATACCTGTAAATACCTGCATGAACTGTTTCTCCTTGTCTTTAGTCAGCACTTCAAAATCAGAAGGAAATCGACCTGCGATGTCTGCCTCGGTAAGATCTAAATTGGCTAGATGTACTTTTACATTTCCATTATAAGGAGTACCATCTGCTTTGACAAATGCATCAGCTGGAAAGTTTATCTTCACTCCTTCAGTTGACGACACTTCTCCACCTTGACTAGAGGACAATCCAGTACCATCGTCCAATAATACGAGTATTACATTGACATGAAAACGCCCTCCTTCTCGTACTTCTGTCGTTTTATACGTTTTAAAATAGTCTGTGTGGGCAAATTGAATCTGCGCCCGCTCGCCCTGTGCCTTGATATTTTCGAAATGGTAAAATCCATTTTCATCTGTGCTTGTATAATTGTCATCAATTACAACTTCAACATTTTCAATCGGATTATTCGATTCATCGACGATCGTTCCTGAAAGACTGAATTGGAGCAATTCCGTTTCTTCTATTACATGCTCTGTTGTTATAACATCTACTTCTTCTTTTTTACAAGACGACATAAAGAATAAGAGTCCTACAAAGAATAACAAAGTATATTTTAACTGATTTTGCATTTTGATCACTTTCATTTTTTGTTTTTTTCACACCTAAAAATAAATGACGTCTCATTTCTTTATCCGAAGCTTCATCTATAGTATGAAGTAAGATTACAAAACGCTACAAGGTTTTTGAAATAATTTTCGTTTTAGGGTTAATAGCCTCAGCAGTAGTGCTGAAAACATGGTGTGTACGATGAGGTATATAGAACAGAAAATCGGTACCGCAAGGTTGCGATACCGATTCACCGATTAAAAGCTTCAATATTAAAAGCTCTTTATATTATAACCACGTGGAGGAATGAATCGAATTCTATTTCTTTATTTCCAACAATTCGACTTATTGATACTACAAACGTACTTTCAAAAACTTCCCAAACAAATCTGCCCCTTTTTCATTCACAATTCTGATAATGTAACTCCCTGGCAATAATTGCTCTACGTCATCCAACGCAATTACTACCACTCCTTCGTTCACTTCGGAAGTTCCGCTATGCATCATTTTTCCAGACAGGTGGTAAATTTCAAAACCAACTTCACGAACTTTAAAACCACTAAGTGCCACATTTAAGGTATTTGCTACTGGATTTGGGAATGTTTTTAATTGTCCCTCGTCCAAAAATTCGACTACACGGATATCACTATATTCAAAACGACCATCAAAATCAGTTTGCTTTAATCGGTAATAATTCCTCCCTGCAAAAGGATTATTGTCATCTACCTGATAAGTACGAGCAAGACCAGTGGTACCAGACCCTTCTTCTCTATGAATGGCTTCAAAATCGACGCCATCACTGGAACGTTCTACTATAAAATAATCGTTATTGTCTTCTGTAAGCGTAACCCATTGTAAAACTACTTTTTCTGCTTCTGGGCGAGCAGTGAAGGAAAGCAATTCTACGGGCAAGGCTCCAAGAGGGGCCGTAGAACTATTGTATTCATAAGGGCCAAAATCGATAATTCCTACTGTCGCATCTACCCGAACATTCCAATCTAAGTCTATCGGTAGCAACTCGGTTGAATCCATATCCATATCGAAGTCCAATAAATCCATCGGTAGAAAAGAATCATCTCCTACATCAAGGGCGCTGGAGCTTGATCCTAAGCGAAAGTTTCTAGCGGCTTCATCTACAAAATCTGGAATATTTGAAGGTGTAGCTGGTATGCCTTCGAATAACACATCATTACCACAAGTTAAAGTTCCTTCACTACCAGAGTACAAATCATCACAATCCAAAGCATCTATTAAAGAAAAATCTAAATCAATTTCGGGAGAACCTCCTCCAGATTGACTCATGTGAAAATGAGGGTTAAAATTAGAGACAGAGCCCCAAAAGATACTATTTCTTATCGTTACCTTTCCAGTACTCGTATTGGATTCATTTAAATAAATATGTCCCCCATTGCCACTGGCGTTAGGAGCGTTATTATTAAAAAACGTGGAATTAACTACTTCCATTTCAGAAACTCCTCCATCATCAGATAGGCAATATAAACCAGCAGCAGAGGAAGAAGAAGTGTTGTCATAAATCAAACAGTTCACAAAAAGCGGACTACTAACTCCGCCACTATTCTTCGCAAAACTGTAGGTAGCACCTCCCAGGCTAAAAGCAAGATTATCATTAAAAATACAGTTTAAAATAGTTGGGGAGCAAATACTATCTGTCCCATTGTTGTACATTGCACCTCCAAATCCAGCAGTGTTTCCGGTAAACGTGGAGTGAATAATTGCTGGGGAGCACTTTCCATCATTTTGAATAGCACCTCCATTTGCAATACTCTTATTATCAATAAATAAGCAATTTCCTGCTGCATAATGAGCATATCCCCCTGCTCGGCCATCTGCGTAAATAGCTCCTCCAAATTGTAGTGCGTAATTATCTCGAAATGTTATATTTCTAAATACAGGTATACCTCCATTTGAACTTCCGCCATCAATAAAGACAGCTCCTCCACTTGAGGTCATCAATGATCCAGCCCCCATATCTGCAGCGCCACCCGAAATCGTAAAACCATCTATCAATGAATAAAGACAAAGTAATTTCATACGAATAATAGTGCTCGAATTATCAAAATCCGGTGAATCAACGCTATAACCAGGCCCATCATCTTCATCTATATCTCCACTCAAAATAGTCTCATTATTAGCAATATCTCTTTGAGACAGAAGGGTCTCTGTTCCATCGAAGCCACCATAAAGATAAGTGGTATGCGGAATGTCAAAATAAACTGTTCTATCTGTATCATCTGGATAATAAGTTCCCTGAGCTACCCAGATGGTATCGTCTTGAGCAGTCGTAGATTCTGCAAGCGCCAATGCATCTTGTAAATCATCAAAAGCCATTGCCCAAGATGAACCATCACCTCCTGCGCCCGCAGAAACGTCCACATAAATCTTATTTTGGGAAAATCCAGAACATAAAGTAAAAGCCAGTAGCAATACAGATGCACAAGCTCTAAATCTCATTTGGTTATAAGTCATTAGCATAGATTCAGTTTTTGATAAGTAATCAAGACTTAAGTAATGGGATAAAGAGGTGTTTCGGAGGGGAAATGGATTAAAAGGGTTGACCTTTTATCCTTACAAATTTACGGTTTATCACCCTTTCATGCTTACCCACGAAATGGTATTTTCCATATGTGACTTATCCTTCTATGTTAGCTCTTTAGACTTCGTCTGAATATAAAAAGCCCCGCCAGAGCAACTGACGAGGCTTTTTAATTTCATGGATGATATAGAAAACAAGCGGTCATAAGACCACAACCTGACAAATAAAATAAGTCAGCAATTTTTTGGTATCATTCCCAGTTTTCGAGTGTGCTTAATTTTCCATTGCTCAGTTTTGAAACGAGCCCGTTCCTGTAAGGCGGGTTAATTTTTTTCTTAGGTCAACCATTCAAAACAGCTTGGGCGTATATTTTTTCTAAAACCGAACAGTACAAATATACAAAATTCTGTTATACGTTGCTAGTCTTAGTTTGTTAAAAGTTTCAAAGTGAAAAAGATTGTCCATTTACTACACTTTCAACACGAAGTCTTTTATATTTTCTGTGACGAAGTAGTCCAGCTTTCCTTCTTCAGTGTTATATATCAGGCAGAGGCCTAGCTCAGGGTGGGCTTTGGCAAAAGCCATTGATTTTTCCAAGCCCATCACCATGAAGGCCGTTGCGTAGGCATCTGCCATCATACAATCTTCAGCGACAACTGAGGCACTTAACAAACGGTCTCTTTTTGGGAAGCCAGTAGTAGGATCGATGGTATGGGAATAATAGACGCCATCAGACAAATAGACATTTCGATAGTTCCCAGAAGTTGCAATTGCTTTATCATCTGATTTTATAATCAGATAAAAGTCATTTGGCGCAGCAGCGATTTCAGGCCGACTAATACCAACAGACCAAAGAACGCCACTGGGGTTTCGACCTTTAGCGTTTATCTCCCCTCCTATTTCTACAAAATAATCACTAACCTTTTGTTGGTCAAAGTATCTACAAATTTCGTCAACGCCATAACCTTTTGCCAAGGCTGAAAAATCAATTTGCACTTTCGGATTGTCTTTTGATAAAAAACCACCCTCCTTTAGTTCTAACCGATCCATTCCTACAAATCCCAACAATGATTTTACTTTTTGTTTATCTGCCTCTTTTACCTGATCTCTCCCGGTATACCCGAATCCCCAATAGTTGACCAAAGACATCACTGTTGGATCAAATTGCCCTTGAGTTTCTTCATTAACCTTTTGTGCTGCTTTCAGATTTTGTAAAAAGTGTGCATGTTGTTGTAAATTTAACTGCACTCCTTTTTCTGATTGATTAAATTGAGAAATAATAGCACTAGGGATATAAGTAGAAACCTCCTCATTCAAGCGAATCAATAAAGAGTCTATGTTTTTTTGATGGAGCGCATTATCCTTTCCAGCATAGGTGATGTGCCAGGTAGTTCCCATCGTTTTACCCTGGAGCTTATTGTAAACCTTAGTCTCTTTGGGGCTATTGGTTGTGGGCTTTTTTTGGCTTTCTTGACGACAAGAAACAATGGAAAGCACCAGAAATATTAAGAGTGGAAATTGTTTAAACATAGTACCTTATTGATTGAGAGATTCCAATAATTTAAAAAGCGAACCATCCGAAATTAAACAACCCGATTCCATCATTTTAAACAGCTCCATTTCCCGATTCTCGTCCTTATATTTTTTTTCTGTGACGTACATACTCAGCTTTGCTCCGGAGGCTTGCATTTTGGAAAGCATTACTTTGGAATCTTCGTCCTGAGTAAAGTCTAAAGCGGTTGCTCCTTCGACCATAATTCCACGTAGTATGATTTTTTCTTTGGGGCAATGAAAGGTTCGGATTTCTTTTTTGGTTTTAAAATCGAGGTATTCAAGTTTGCTGAGTGTTTCGTGGAAAACAACGTCGCTAAAGGATTCGATGAGTGACTCTGTGCGTTTGTGGTCTTCTGCTTTTATCTTGACCCAATCGTCAGCAGGAATTCCATTGACGGCTAGAAAACGGGTGAAGGCGGTTTCTAGTTCGGAGAGTTCGTCATTTGTTAGTCGGCGGTAGGTCATGATACTTTTCTAAGTTGCGTTGTGAATTGGAGCGCGAATTTAAGGAAAATAATAGATAAAAGCTCCTTAAACTAAACCTCCAAATTACTCCGAAACGAATGGGTTACTTTTGAATACCTTTTGCGTCCAAACTAAGTCTTCTAAAATGAAAAACATACGACAAAACCATTTCAAACAAACACCACTATCGATGAACGACTTACTCTCCTTCGAAAACAAGAAAGAACGTAATGATTTTTTAATTTCCCTATTAGTCATCCTTTTCTTTGGCTGGCTATTCTGGTGGTTTGGAATATTTGGCATTGATTCCCAAAAAGAAACTCCAGACAAAGAACCAATTGCCATGGCCGTAGCACAAGCAGATGTTGCAGACCAAGATGGCGATGGCGTTGCCGATGGTCAAGATGCATGCCCTGAACTCGCAGGAATCATCGACAATAAAGGCTGCCCGCCAGACACAGATGGAGATGGAGTATACGATAGCATCGATGAATGTCCAAAGCTACCTGGAACTGCATTGACTAATGGTTGTCCTAAAGATTCTGACGGAGATGGATTTTATGATCTCGAAGACAAATGCCCAGAAATAAAAGGAGATGATGAAGGGTGCCCAGAGCTATTAGATAGTGACAAAGATGGCATTCTGAATAAAGAGGATAAGTGTCCTCGACTAGCAGGTATTCCCGAGAACGGAGGTTGTCCTTCGGATAAAGATGGAGATGGGTTTTATGACACGGACGATGCCTGCCCTGAGCTTGCTGGTATTGAAGAGAACAAGGGTTGTCCAGCAGACAGCGACGGAGATGGCGTTTACGACACTGCTGATAAATGCCCCAACCTTGTAGGTATTACTGCCAATAATGGTTGCCCAAGTGATCGCGATCAAGATGGTGTTTATGACAAAGTAGACAAGTGTCCTGAGCTTCCCGGTATCGCTGAGAATAAAGGCTGTCCAGCTGATAGCGACGGAGATGGCATCTATGATGCAACCGACAAATGTCCTACCAAAGCTGGCCCAGTTGAAAATGAGGGTTGCCCTAAGTTGGTTTTAAGTATTGAAGAGAAGGAAACCATTAGTAAAGCAATTCGTGGTGTGAAATTCATAGCAAACAAAGCGACTTTGACAGAATATTCTCAAGGAATTATAAAAGACGTCTATGAATTGTTAGAAAAGAATCCTGATTACAAATTAGAAATCAGCGGTCATACAGACAACATTGGAAAGGAGGCTGACAACTTGACCTTATCAAAAGCAAGGGCAAAAACTTGTCTGGATCTATTGGTTGACATGGGTATTGATGCCACTCGGTTAAGCTCCGAAGGATACGGAGAAACGAAGCCAGTGAATAGTAATCATTCCAAGGCCGGACGTTTATTGAACAGACGTGTGGAGTTCGTAGTAACGTATTAATTTTTATTATTAGATATAATTGGGCAGCGTTCGAACTTTTGCTTCGAGCGCTGTTTTTTTTTCCACTAAGCAAAAAGAGGCACAACCAAAGCCAGTTGTCATTCCGAGTGAGGGAGGCACGACCGAATCGACATGGTATTCCAAAAGAGGCACAACCAAAGAAAGTTGTCATTCCGAGTGAGGAAGGCACGACCGAATCGAGGAATCACAACCGTCCCACCCGCTCCTCCAACCATCGCTTATTAAAAGGTTTAGTAACGGCCACCTCCTCTTTCAATTTCTCCAAAGCCAACTTCGATTTTTCCTTTTGCGTAAAAGGCCTACGGTAGCGTAACTGACTGGCCTTCTGTGTTAACTTAAATAAGCTTTTATAGCCTTTGCGGCGAAAATCAGCGATGGATTTATCTCGCTGTAAAGATTGTACAAATGACTTACACAAAGCTACCAAAGCCTCATGTTCTTCTAAATCGTAGTAGGTCCTCAATAACAATGCTTTTGCGCTCATACTATAACGAGCATCAGTGTAGCTGACTTGCAATAATAATTGCATTGCTTTTTTGTATTCTTCCGTGGCGTAGTAATAAGCTGCAAGATTGTAAGAATAAGCATTCTCTTGTACCTCTGCCAAAAGAAGTGGACGATATTCTTCAATAAAATTGCGAATCCAATCAACTTCCTCAAGCCGCAGTCCCGCTGTTACAATATTTTTGTAATGCCACTCTGGCAAATGATCGTTAATAAATAACAATCCTTTTCCTAATTGTATTTGGTACAACTGAAAAGAGGCTCGAAGGAACTCAGGTCTACTTTTATTGATTTGGTATACACAATAATTCTGAAGATAATTGTAGATATTTTGCAATTCCTCTCTTGGGAAAAAAGTGGAAAATTCATTTACTGCCTGGAATGCTGTTTCATAATATTGAGCATCTTCCTTGACAATCATTTGATAAATATGGTAGTAGACATTTACCGGAGGTATTTCAAAATAGCGTTCTTTATCCTGCTGTACCACTTGTAAAATAGCTTCCAACAAAATAGAGGAATAATCTACTTTTACCATTCTACTGCGGACCAACATTTCACAGGCATCTTTTAATTTTTCCGAAAGGTAATAAGCATCCAAATGATTGGCTTTTTGCTGCAAGGCTTCTTTTTCTTTCCCAACAGCCTGCTCTGTATACATTTTATCTGCCTCTCCGTCCAGTAAAAAACGTTTATGGAAATAAGCACTGTCTCTGACAGCTTGTACATCTGTACTTTTCCGCTCTTGCGCTAGATGTTTTAAATGAACTTTAGTTTGCTTTTTTTGACGCAATTGAGAAAGTAAAAAAATGGACTTGGAAAGAGAGGATTCTTCATAGGCTTCTATGTCTAAGAATTGATACAACAACCTACGCACATAAGTCAGTAAGACTGGGATTTGCGCGGTAGCTTCCGTTTTTTCTGGAAAAAGGGCTCTCGCTAAAACAGCATTTCCACAGTTTTTCTCTGTAAATTGTGGGTAATGTCCATTCAAATATAGCAGAATTTCCTGCACACCTTTATGCTTATTGTGGTAAGGAGACAGCGCAAAATCTTTGAAACGGGTCATTTCTTTACGATCCAATGTCGATAATATGGAAAAAAGAGCATTCATTCTTTGTAAATAATCCAAAAAAACACAACTACCAAATCAACAAAACAAACTGATTATCAAATAATTACAAAATATATTCCTCAAAAATAGTAAAAATAAATCCAAATATCAAGGCGAAAAGTAGTTTCTAAAAGCGATTTTCTTTCTCACATTTGTAACATGACAGAAGTTCAACCACGACAAAGTCGTAATTGAAAAATAAACTAACAGTCATAATGCGAAGCAATGAAGAAATTCAGCACTTTACTAAACAAACTAAATTTTAGCTTTATGAATATCAAACGGAAACTCATCATGAATCGAATTTACCTTAGCGGCCTCTTCCTATTGGCGCTTTTCACTTCCAATTTGCTTCAAGCACAATGTATAATAGACGGTCTAATTGTTGATGCGACGGTCTGTAATGATATAAATGAATTTGATGTCGTGCTCGATTTTGAATGGGGCGGCGGAACAGATTCTGTTGTCATCGCTGGAAATGGAAACAATTACGGCACTTTTGCAAAAGCAGATATGCCTGTAACAATAGATTCTCCTTTTTTCATTGGAGATAACTCCACTGTTTATGAATTCGTCGTTTACGATACTGACCTCATGGCTGATTGTTCAGCTGACATAGACTTTGGCCCTCTTGGATGTGGACCAATGCAACTTTGCGAAATAACAGAGCTATCGATTGAAGCGATAGAATGTGGTACACAGGATATCCAGACCTTAGTTATCGATTTTGAGCATAGCAATGCAACCAATGATTATTTTGACATAACAGATACAGAAAGTAATATTCTCGCCACTTTTTTATTATCCGATTTGCCAGTTACCTGGGACTATAACTATAGCAATATAACATTGATAGAGACACTATTTGTTTGCATCAATGACACCCCTGATTGTTGTGCTGGCGCAGATTTTATGTTGTTGGATTGCCCGCCTAATGGTTGTGCTGTCAATAACTTAGAATTGATTTTTGGTGATTGTGATGATATAGACCACTTTGATGTTTGGATCGACTTTGACTATCAAAATACCGCTGATTCTTTCGACCTATCTTTTACTCCAGGCTTTGCCGCACTTCAATCTTACGCTTATGTCGATTTGCCGATCCTAGTAGGTAACTTCAGTAATGTTAGTTTCCAAACTTTTTCAGCAACCGTTTTTGATCAAGACGATCCAGATTGTGTAGCAAGTACCACTGCCTCTTATTTCTGTAATAATAATTGTGAAATCGTTGAAATGGATGTCCAAACCAGCGATTGCGATCCAAATGGTTTTTTCGTCCTAGCCATTGATTTTGAAGTAGAAAATCCGAGTGATGACTTTTTCGACCTTTTCATTGATCAGGAATTTATTGGATTTTTCCCGCTAAGTGATTTACCTTTAGAATATGATTATAGTTCCATGAATGCAAGTGGACTCGTTCAGGTATGCATCAATGACAACGCGGATTGCTGTGCGCAAATGGAATTCGAAAACCCTTGTAGTACGGGCTGTGAAATATGGAACATTACTGCAGAACCAACACCTTGCAATGATCTGGGACTTTTTAACGCAGTCATTAACTTCAACCATGCAAACACCAACAGTACTTTTACCATAGTTGGCAATGGAAATAACTATGGCACTTTTTCTTACACAGATCTACCGGTTACCTTAACAGACCTGGAGGCAAACGGAACGGTTTACGAATTTATCGTTACAGATACTGACCAACCAGACTGTAGTAATTTTACCGGACTAGAAGTTAATTGTGGTACCGATTGCCAATTTACTGACTTCATTGTGGAGGCTTGGGATTGTGATGCAGACGGAGCTTTTCTTATTGATATTGATTTTAATGTAGAGAACCCTATTAGTGACTCCTTCCATTTACTAATTTCTACACCGAGCACAACGGTATTAGAAACCTATGCCTATAGCGATCTCTGGCTTACAACTGGCCCTTTATATGCGGATGGAAGTACATACCTATTTAGTGTTTGGGATGTGGCGGATGAATCTTGCTCCACTGGAGGAACACTTGTTTCTGAAGACTGTGTAGGTACTGATTGTCTGCTTTGGGACCTGACTGTAGAACCTACGGACTGTGATTCGGATGGAAATTTCTATACATACATAGATTTTGATGCTATTAATGCAAACGACTCTTTTCATATAACCATAGCTAGCGGAAATAGTGTTTACGAAGGCACGCATATTTATGGAGAACTCCCCTTAACCGCAGGCCCACTAGTTGGGGATGGCAGTGTTTACACCATGCAAATCATCGATAATGAAGATGAGACTTGTGCACTCAATTATAACTTTGATTCTGAAGACTGCGATGCTCCTTCAGATTGTGAAATCAGTAACCTGGATGTCTACCCATTGACCTGCAATCCAGATGGGAGCTACTCTGTCTTAGTTCTTTTTGATTATGAAAATGTAAATTCGGATCACTTTGATGTTTTTGCGGAAAATGGCGATCTCATTGGCACTTACAACTATGATGAACTACCACTAACCATTTCCTCCTTTCCAACAACTGGAAATTCCAATGACGTGTTAAGTGTTTGCAACAATGACAACGACCAATGTTGTGCGATCGCAGAATTTGAAGCATTGGATTGCAGCACTTGCGAAATCGTAAATGTATTGTTGGAAGAACAGGCCTGCGATGTAGACCTCAACTTCATGGTCAGTCTTGATTTAGAAGTCCAAGGTAATGGGGCTCTTGGATTTCTTGTCCTTGGAAATGGAACCAATTATGGCGCTTTTGATTATGCTGACCTCCCTATTGAATTAGGTCCTTTTACGGGGGATGCAATTACAACTTATGAATTCATAGTTGTAGATATTGCGAACACAAGTTGTACGGGTACAGCCTCCATTGGTCCTATCGACTGTCAGACTCCTCAACCGATTTGGCCTGGAGATATTAACTTAGATTTCATTTCCAATCATTTTGACCTTTTAAACATTGGAGTTGCTTATGGCGAAACAGGTGCAGAACGAACGGTATCAGATATTGATTGGATGAGCTTTGAGGGCGAAGATTGGGCAGGTGCTTTTCTAAACGGAGTCAATTGGAAACATGCCGATTGCAATGGAGACGGTGAGATCAATAACATTGATATTACAGCTATTGAAAATAATTACGATGAAACACATGGAACGGTTCTCCCCTATCAAGAAATAGATATTGAGCCTGGTTCACCTCTCTTTTTCATTGACCTACCAGATTTCGATGAAGTCACTTTGGGAGAAGCTTTTGTAGCACCAATTATCTTGGGCGATCAGGACACTCCGGTTGATCAAATATATGGTATTGCTTTTACCGTAGAGTATGATCCAACAATGATGGATGAGGCTGGAGTTTATGTTGAAACAGGTAGCAGCTGGTTAGGCGAACAAAATACGCAATTGGTTAGCATTGATAAGAGTTTTGCGGATGAAGGTATTATAGAAGTTGCCATTACCAGAACTGATCATCAGGACGCAGCTGGCTTTGGTACCATTTCCTACTTCATAGGTATCATTGATGACATAGCCGGAAAATCTGAAGTTACCGTAGATATTACCAATGTCGTTGCAATCACTTATGAAGAAGCTAGAATCGGCTTGGAGACACCGACTTCAACTATTGACTTGGCCACTGGACTGGAAGAGACACTTGATAAGTCTGTCACAGTTTTCCCTAATCCTGCACAAGAGACATTAAACGTTTACACAAGTGGAATTGAATTACCAACGCAAATAATGGTCTACAATACTTTAGGACAGTTGGTTAAACAAATTGATAGCCCTACGGACCAACTACAATTGAACGTAAACAATTGGAATTCAGGAGTTTACTTTCTTGATATCCAGTTTGAGCAAGGTACTGTTAACAGAAAAATAGAAATCTTGAAGTAGTTATCCAATTCTAAGTAAAAGCCAGATACTTATGTGAAGTGTCTGGCTTTTTTAATACAATTTTTAGGATAATCGTTGGCTTATTAGCGATTAGTGGCAGTTTTAAGGGGATTTACACAAAATATTTTTTGACACATTTTCTAGTTTATTTTCGTCTAAATTCATCAACAAACGACCTTATTTAAATATAAAAAAGGGAGCTTAAAGTTTAACACATGTAAAAACATACTAATATTTCATGTCACAAAATCGTACATCACAGTTACTAATATTTTGTAGATTTAAATATTCGACTTAACATTGCATTAGAAATAACAACAATAAAACAATTTCTTATTCTTAAGATTTTCGTTTGTTCATTTCCTTCCCAAGACCCGCACACAACAGCGCCTGAAAAAGGAGCGAAAGTATTTAGAAAATTTTTATTTCATAAAGAAAAGTGTTTCATTTTCTATACGATCGGATTGAGTTGAACTCAATCTCTATTCGATCAGGCGTATGGGTACGCCATGTGTTTCTTATGAGGTCTTCTTTTTCCACCCCTGGAAAATCACAAGCGATATACTAGGGAAATCTTCTACTACACAACAACAAAGTTCCATTAGATCTTTACCTCAGTCTAGTGGGACTTTTTCATCACCCTTCTTCTTCACAATCCTCTTCAGGCCAGTTTGCCATAATAACGGATGTCTTATCTGCTTCGTCTATTTCTTCCTTTTGGATTGGCTCGTAACTATTGAGCGACTTATACACAACAGAATGTACACGTTGTCGTACTTTTTTCCGCATCAGCCTATTGTTTTTATAGTTTGGATAAATTCGATTGGTTAAAAAGATGTAAACCAATTCGTTTTCTTTATCTACCCATGCACAAGTTCCGGTGAATCCTTTGTGTCCATAAGTACCATTGGGAGCATAAGGAGAGCAACTCCCTGTTCCACTTTTAGTTTTCACTTCAAAGCCCAAACCACGGCCTCCTCGCACTCTCTTTGTGAATAAATCTACTGTTTCTGGCTTTAAGTATTGCTCTCCACCATAACTACCTTTATTTAGCAACATCTGAAAAAGAACAGCCATATCAGAAGCCGTAGAGAATATGCCCGCATTTCCTGCCACCCCGCCAAGTAAGGTAGCCGTTTCGTCATGAACGTATCCTTGTATTTGCTCTTTTCGCCATTTTTCATCAAAAGCAGTTGGTACAATATCAGTTTTAGCAAAACGCCTTATCGGATTAAATCCGGTGCGAGTCAGGTTCAACGGTTTGTAGAATTTCCTATCCACATACTTATCTAAAGAACTATTGGTACGTCTCTCTATAGCTCGCTGTAGTAAAATAAAATTAAGGTCAGAATACAAATAACGTTTTCTTCTCTTACGCTTAACGTCATAAGAAGCATTCCAAATACTATCCATATGGTGATAGTTCAAATACAAAGAATCACCGACACGTAAGTTGTAATCACCTTGTTGAGTATAACAAAAGTAATCATTACATCCATTGACAAAAGTATCTCGATTGTTCAAATACTTTGTGATAGGCACATAGGACTGCAAGCCTGTTCGGTGCGTCAGAAATTCCTTTACGGATATGCCCTTTAGTTTTGACTTATCCAAGTCAAGAAGATCGGAGAGTCTTTGATTTAATTTAAAACGTCCATCTTCATAAGCTTTCATAGCAGCAATGGTGGTCGCTGCCACTTTAGTGACAGAGGCAATATCATAAAGATCGTTGCCTCCAACCGACTGCTGTTTTTCATAAGTAAAATGACCAAAGGATTTATCATAAATAACCATCCCTTCTTTTACTATTAGGATCTGACAACCTGGCATAGCCTTAGCCCGGATCGCATCGTAAATAATGGCGTCAATATCCACCAGCTTGTGTGGCGCGATGCCTACTTCCTGGGGCATCCCATAGCGAAGACGAGTAATGGAGTTGGAAAAGCCCTGACCTTGTTCTAACAAGTCCGAGAGTGCCAAGGGTAATTTTCCTTTGGCTTGAAGCCCTCCAAAAAGTAATTGGGCGACTTGAGCCTGAGTAGTTCCATTAAACTCGTAGGCTTGAACCATCGTTACCTTTTCAGAAAAGTAGCGAAGATTGAAGGGGCTTCCAAAGTTAACCACCACCAGCTTTGTGGACTTACTCAACTCATTAATAGAGGCAATAAATGCTTCATCCTTATCCACCTCTAACAATACATTTGTTAATGTCAATACAATCGTCTTCTTTTTCAGTGACTTATCATTCAAAGATTCCCATCCACCGTCTTCTTCTCTAGTCAACTTTCTATACACACTTAAGTTCGCATATTTTCGAAAAGTCTTCTCAAAAACTCTCGTGGAAGGATCGCCTAATTTTATCAGTTTAAAAGATTGCTTATCCAATTTCGTAAATGGAACAATAGAATCCATATTATTGGCCAGTGTCAATGCAGATTCATAAAGTTCGTAAACAGGATACACATGATTTTCTTTGGCAAACAAATCTGCTATTGCTTCTTCTGAAAGCTTAGGACGTGTATCATCTAAATCCAGCCAAGTTTTAGCCCTCAATACTTTGCGCACTTTTGTATTGAGTTGTTCTACTGTTAGAAAACCTTCATTCACTGCCTTACGAATGGCCGCTATCGTTTGCCAGACTTCTCCCTTTATTAGTAGAACATCCACGCCCCCATGTAATAAGTCAAGAGCAGTAGTCATGGAGTCGGGCTGGGCGAACATCAGCCCATCGAAAGAAGCAAATTCCTGTAAGTATTCTGTTAGAAAACCATAAGGATAGAAGCGATTCGTATCTGCACGAAAAACAGCATTGTCTATCATCAAGCCAGACAACCCATTTTGACTCAGATTGAAATATCGATTCATTAAACTGTCTCGCTTTGCTTTTGTCCCTTCGTCTGTTTCTGAAGCGAAGTATAATTCCCGAAAGGGACCAGCGATAGATAACACTTTTTCCTTTTGCAGTTCATGCATTGTAGTGTAAGAGCGAAAGAGTTGTTCTTCTGGGTTATTCTCAAGCGCGTAAGTATCAAAAATGATTTGGGAGGTATCGGCAATCTGAAGGGCCGGAGCCAAACTGAAGTGAACATTTAGTAATTTGCATTGCTCGACATACTGAGCCAGCAAATAATCTTTCTTCTGCCGTGATGGAATGGCAGAAATAGTGGCAGGTAGCGGATAATCAATAACATCTGTGAATTGATTGTTTAGTGCGATGGTTTGAGCCGTTCCCATGAGTAAAGGAATCCGAGCTATATTTTGTAAACTGTCTGTTAGTTGTTTATAGTTAGCTAAGGAAATTCCTTCCGGCATCCAGCCACCAATATGCAGATTCCAGACCCAATTGGCTAGGCTGTCTCTATTCAGCTCCTCTGTAGATTTCAAAACCAGCAACTGGCCTATTTTCTCATCCAATGTCATTTCCAGTAACATCGAGTCTGCCCAAACCGTCTCTTCTTGCAAGAAAGGAGCATAGATTTGTTCAAAGTTCTTCTCCTGACGGTGGCAAGAACAGATCACAAGCAACAATGTAAGCAATAGCCAAATTAGACGCATGGATACTTTTCAATAGAGGATTTAATCATGAATATTAGTAATTAGAAACTAATTACCAATATACTACACGTAATACAACGAAACTTTGTTGGGATTTCCGATAAATGGTTTTAATTTTTATCGAAAAAAAGTGGTATGTGTCAGTTTAAAGAGGATAACTTAGATTGTTAGCCAGTATCAAAGATAATAATTTTCAACTACAACCTCAAGCTCAATTACAGATTCAGGCCTGTCCACTCACGGGCGGAATACCCTCTTTTTGAGCTGTTTTGGGGATTAAACTTGAAATGGAAAACTTTCTTGTGATTGATAGGACTCCAAAGGATTAACGTACTCCTAATACCTTTTTGTACCACAGCTTCATTCGCTCTTGTGAGCAACCCAATCGGTACATATTGAAAACTGTAAAATTAGCAACTTGCACTTTGAGGTAACTGTTATTCTCATATTTTCTTGCAGAAACGAGCACATTTTTTGGAATGATCTTGAAAGGGTGTTTTTTACGTGCTCTCGCAATTAGATCGTATTCTTCCATAATGAGATGTGATTCATCGTAACCATTCAAATCCTTAAATAAATCGCGGGTAATAAAGAGCGTTTGGTCTCCACCTCTACACCACATTTTATCAAAACGGGTGAAGTAAGAATTCAATCGTAACAATATACGCCCGGAATCAAAAAGAAAGCGAAAACATCCAATGGGATAGCCACTTTCTACCGCAACAATAACATCAGTAGCATAAGTTGTAGGCGGCAGGCTATCTGCATGAATAAAATACAAAATATTTCCAGTGGCGTGCTTTGCGCCAAAGTTCATTTGCACAGCTCTTCCACAGCAGGGTGCTTTCATTACAGTAGCACCAGCAGTAGCTGCAATCTTGCAAGTACCGTCTGTACTCCCTCCGTCTACCAACAATATTTCTACAACACGATCATCTCTATTGGATTGCAGGCGCTCTAGAAGGGTTCCGATGTTTTCGGCTTCGTTAAGCGTTATTATTATTATGGAAAGCGTGTGGTTCAATTTTAATAATTAAATCTTTTTAAATAATGACTTTTCCTCAAAACGCCTCCCCAAAGGTCAGATAAAACCCAACATTACCCTCTCCTACCCCAACATCCAAACGAAGGTTTAACTTTTCTTTTTCATCCAACATAAAGCGAATGCCTCCTCCATAATTATAGTGCAAACCACTAAGACTTAGGCCATCTACTTTTTCACCTACTCTGCCCGTCCCAGCGAACACAACCGCACCGAACCGCCAAATTAATGGAATTCTGTATTCTGCTTGAAGAATAAGCATTTGCTTGTCTCGAAAACGACCTTCAATGTAGCCCCTCATTCTCTTGGTTCCTCCCAATAACGCCATCTGGTTAAATGGAACTTCTCCAAAAGTAAACTCACTATAAAAATTTAGCGCTAATGTTTGCCTCCATTTATTGCTAATATAAGTACTTACATCTAAAGTGTACTTCGTAAAAGAAAAATCAGAACCCATTATTTTTGAATTATTAAATAACACTAATTCTGCATAGCTCCCCTTGGAAGGCGAAAAAATATTATCTCGATTTTCATAATTAAAAACCAAGCCCAACCCCGATAACAAACCACCCGTTGCCCCAGTAACAGCTGTTGTTTCTAGAAGCCCATCTTCTTGGGTATCCGTAATTTTAAAATTGTCCATCCAATAACGAAGACCACCATATAATTTTGGCCGAATCAAGTATAAGGCATTTATTCTAATACGAGGATAAAGTGCTTCGTAGTTTTCCAACTCATTCTCCATTTCATTTCCGACACCAAAATATGGGTAGGTGTAACGGTAGTAACCCAATTCACCATAAAGCTTGTATTGTTCCCTTCGGAAAAATAGTTGATAATTCAGATAACTAAGGATTTGCTTTTTTAGCGTATAAGCGCCACCCGCTAATATCTGGGAGGGACGACTTTCTCGTGATTCCCCTTTCATACGAAAGGAGAGATTGCTTGCAGCGCCAAATATCCAATTGGTCTCTGGAGTAAACGCCACTATGGGAAGAACGATAAGCTTATAGTTCTTCTGTTTGCTGCTATCTGCCCTAGAAGCTTTGTAGACTGAAGCAGCGAGATTACTACTGTAAAAAAGCAAGAAGATGAGAAGTTTTATTGTTTTTGTCATATTGATTTTATTGGCACTAAACGAGTTCATTTCATGGGGTATAACCTACTGTCAGCTAGATGCTCCAACCCCTCATTGTTGTTAGCAGGTTGCCACTAAACAAGATTTACTAAATTATAAAAATTTAGCAAATACTCTTGCCGAAATACCTTTCTAGACACTATCATTCCCCTGACAACCGTTCGGGCTAGATTTGCTAAATCTCCGAGATTTAGTAAATCTATTAGGGTTTATTCGGTAGATGGTGAACGGTCGCTCACACGAAACTATATGGAATAAAATCTATTATTTATACTAGAGGCTGAATAAAAAAGTGATTATTGGCTTAGGCAGGGCTTTTCGAACTCCATCCTTACACAAAGCCCTCTGGCGGAGTTCAGAAAGCCAGTGATCTGAGAAGCCCGGTTTTCGGAACCCCGCGAGCTAGCCTTAGTTGAGCAAGGGTTCTGAAAGCCAGAGAAGGAATCACTTTTTACCCGATTTACAGTATATGAATAAAATAATCCCCCCTCCATTGTTACTTTTTTCCAACCTACCATTATATATACGAAAACGGTCTTTATGGCACTAAAGATTTTCTCTTCACCACCCGGAGTTGCCTCTCAGATATCAGAACAACTTAGGGTGGTAAGATTTGAAAATCAAAGATATAAAGCTATGGGATTCAGTATGATAGCTACCGGACTTGAGCGGTAAATATTTATACTTTTTCCCGCAAAACCACTAAAAAAACGTTATTTATGCTGTCCAACTTACAATTAAGTCGTACCATTAGGGAAGAAAAAGTAACAATAATGGATGTATCTCGAAAGACTGTTTCTAATGAAGCGATGCTTGCTGAATGGAAAATGATTCAACAAGCCCAGTTAGACCCTACCCGTTTTCGACCTTTATACGATAAGTATTATGAAGCCATTTTCCGTTTTATCTATCAACGTATTGGTGCAGAAGCTCCTGCTGCTGATGTATGCTCTCAGGTATTTCTTAAGGCGATGCAGAAGTTGGACAAATACCAATTTAAAGGTGTTCCCTTTTCCGCCTGGCTCTATCGAATAGCGAGTAATGAAGTGGCACAACATTTTAGAGACAACAAAAAAAGCCGTACTGTTTGTGTAGACGATGTACACCTCAATGACATTATAGACGAGGTGAAAGAGCAACCTAATGAGCAATTGACTCAGAATTTATTGACTTGCTTAGACAAGCTCAAACCACTGGATCTTCAACTCATCGAACTTCGTTTTTTTGAAAAAAGACCATTTAAAGAAATTGCTGATATTCTCGATATTACCGAAAGCAATGCGAAAGTAAAGACTTATCGTATTCTCGAAAGATTAAAAAAGAAAATTGTTGAATTGCCGCTTGATCCTCCTTCTGGAGAACAAGCCATTCGATAAACAGCTTATTAACTAATCTTATTTTACTTCTGCTAACTGCCATAAAAAGACCCATTTACGAACCAAAAAAAGCGAATACAAATCGCTAAAACTTCCATGTTATGAAAAAGAAAAATTACAATTGGAAACTTAATCAGGATCAGCCATCTAAATCGCAGATTGACGCGCATAAAGATTTTGATGCAGTCCTAAATGCATACAATAAAAGTGTGCCTCAAACACCAGAGAAAGCTCCGATCATGCGCCGGATGTACTATCTCGCAGGAGCAGTTGCAGCAGCCTTAGTGGGTTTGTTCTTCTTCTTTGGCCTGTCTAATGGGGAAAAAGAAAACGATACCATTACAAATTTTAAAGAATATGCTGCGACCAAGCCATATGTGAATCCACCTTTAGGAGAAGCAGCTGCAGCACAATTTGTCAGCAAGAGTATTTCCGCTAATGAAGGTGGCGTTTTTGAATTTGAAAATGGCTCAAAATTAACGGTACCACCAGCCGCTTTCACTTACGGTCAGGGCGGTATTGTACAAGGCGAAGTTCAAATCCGTTTCCGGGAATACCACGATTTCGTTGACTTTTTTCTTTCTGGCATCCCAATGGAGTATGACTCTGCAGGTGTACAATACAATTTGGAGTCTGCCGGTATGGTAGAAATCATCGCCGAACAAGATGGTAAGCGCTTGAATATGGCGCCTGGAAAATCCATTGATGTGGAGTTGGTTTCCAATGTAGCTTTGGAAGATGGAGAGGTCCCTAACTTCAATATTTATTATCTGGATACCGAACAACGAAACTGGGTTTATGAAGGCCTCGACCAAATCAAGCGTATCGATGAGGAGGAAACTTCTGCTTCAGCATTGTTATCGGAGGAGGAAGAAATGACTGAGGAATTTAATGAAACAATGGCTGCGATCGAGACCAGACAACAACAGCAATTAGCTGCTATTGAAAGAGAGTTACCCGTACTTGTCGAGCCAAACAGGCCTCAACGTGCGAATGGTAGCAGCCAAGTTTTCGAACTTAACTTTGAAGAAGATGAAATTGATTATGGTGAAAAAGTACCTGGCAGTAATGAAGAAATTCTTCGATTAGCAGATGAACAAATCCGCGAACTTCGCCGACAATACGCTAATACCATGTGGCAGTTTTCTCCTAATAATACTACGGAGAACAAATCCGCGGTCAGTCAGAATACTTGGGATGGTATGTCCCTGAAGTTTATTAATGGTCAGGATTATGAAATGACATTAGCTAGTGGAGACAATAGTATTTCCTTTATTGTAAACCCAGTGTTAGTGGGTAAAGATTATGATAGAGCTTTGGAGCAATTTAACAGCCAGTTTTCTGAGTATGAAAAGGAGTTGAATGAGCGAAAATCATTTATGTCTGGGAAATTAGCCGAGTTACAAGCGATTGCAGATGAAGATCGTAGAATTGCTGAATTGGCCCACGAGGAAAAGATGACTGCATACCTTGAAAAGGGCTTGAATCACAGAGCGACTGATGAATTGATAAAAGCAAAGATCATGAACAGTTTCACTGCTACTCGATTAGGCACATGGAATTGTGACCGTCCCATCCCTCCCGGCACCTTTGCGGTGAAAGGAAGTTTCAAAGGATCGGACGAAGCAGAGTACCACCAGAATATCGCCTACTTAGTGAACAAAAATCGTAACACTGTCTCTCGTTTCTATACTAAAGAAGGAGCTCGGTTGGACATCAACATCGGGTCGGAGAATCTATTATGGCTTGTAACTAATGATAACAAAATAGCGATCCATCCACCAGAGGACTTCAAGCAACTTAAAGGAAAGAGAAAGTCAATGAACGAACGCTTCGATCACACCTTTGTTATGAACTTGGTAGATCAGCCGGTGGATACAGAAGAAGACATTAGAAAAATTTTGGATTTCTGAGTAGAATTAATTAGCTTAGCAAAAGTATCTACCTACTCTGGTAGATTATAGTAAGTTTCCTTTCTCTCAACGTTCCTGCGCTTCTTGGTGCAGGAACTTTTTTTGTTTAGATTCAGTTTAATCCAATACTATTAACTGAAAAAGTAAACTTGGACTCTCTAGTAAAATCAAACTTCTAAAATAAGAATCAAAGCATAATGTCTAATAAAGTATTAATCAATATGAAAATATCAAAATCATATAGTTTAGAAACAGAACGATTTAATTTAAGAATTCCAAATTCAGAAGACATTCCATATATATTTTCAGCAAGTAGATTCGAAGGATTCAATGATGGAATGTTATGGGAGCCTCCAGAAAAGGAAGAAGAATTAATCGAACCTTTACATAATGGTATTAAATCTTGGGAATTGGGAGATGGTTTTAGTTTTACAATTGTTGAAAAAGGTTCTACAGCCTTATTAGGCAGAATCTCTATAAGACGCGCAGAAGAAGTGAATGTATGGAATGTAGGGTTCTGGACACATCCTGAATCACAAAAAAAAGGAGTAATGACAGAATCATTAAGCGCTGTCTTACAATTTGGATTTGAAGAATTATTAGCCATAAGAATAGAAGCCTGCCATGCGATATGGAACAAAGCAAGTGAGAAAGTACTGAAGAGAAACGGGATGAGCTTTGTAGCTTATCTAGAAAAAGGATTCAAGAAAAAAGGTAAATGGATTGATGAAAATTTATTAGCGATAACTAAAGAGGAATGGGAGCGCCGATAAGCTTGCAGCAGTAAAAATGGATTTAAAAAAACTGAAATACAGTAAAGAATGGTTAGAATATGAAATTCTTCAGACAGAGCAATTAACTAGTCAGAACTTGGCGTTTGATACTGGAGAAGACAAAAACACGGAACACTTTAGATACAAATCCTTCTTAAACTGGATAGACAATAACATTGATTTTACAGACACTCAAATCCAACAATTCCTCCACCTCGTTGAAATTGATGATGATCAAGCGATGACAAGTTCAGCCGTTTGTAATTTATATACTTCCACTAAACTAAGTAAACCTCAAAAAGAAGTTGTTAAAAAGAAATTGATCAGCTTCGGCGCTTGGGCTGTCAGGTTTGTAGAGAAACATGAAGCAAAATTTAAAGAAGCATTCAATGAGAAGTTTTGTGATTTCTTAGAATACCATCTATGTCAGACCTTCAGGAAATCTGATGACAAATCAATTCGAAGCCTTTGGTGTGATGGCGTAATTTGCGCTCATTTTTCAAGAAAGCATGTAAATGACAATCGTAAAATAACGACCATGGCCTGGATTGGAAAAGATGGCCAGACGGAATATGAAATGACACTAAAATTTGGCAAATATGCTTTAAGAAGATATGCGAGAGGTTCAGAAATGATTGATTGTATTCCTAGCTCAGATTCAATGGATTGGGTAAAAGTAAATATTGAGACGAATAAGATAACTATCCAATTGAAATAAAGCATTAAATGTAAATATTAAGTACAATGAGAACCAAGCTTCTAAGGCTTACCGCTATTTTATTATTCCTTACCTCCTCTTGCCACTCAGGAATAAACATTTCAGACAAAGAAATCAACAACTCGGCAATGGTTTCACCACAAGCATTAAATGGGATCTACTCGAACCAACATATAAACTCATCGAAAAATTACTTCGATCCTTTTTGGGCTCACCTCAAACCATTTTTTAAAAATGAAATAACCCTTAAATACCAACAAGAGAGGCCCGATTTAACCTTTGAAATAGACGTTGAGGATAAGGGCATTATTAGATTCTCTTTACTAGAGGAGGAAAAGGTATTAGCTTCAAGTAAATTCAAATTCGACTTCCTAAACAATCAAATAAGAATCAAGAGAAATTCGAATCTCCAAGGAATTCCTTTGATATTCTATCAACACCACGGAGAAGTAATTACATTGAGTTTGGACAAGGAAAATGATTTGATCGCGACATTTGATGGAGAAACTTCAGGTGGAATCTTTATATTCATGTTCGGAACACCAATTAAGGCAACAACCAAATTTAAGAGAATTTAAGCTAACGATATCAAAAAACAAAAATAGCCCGAGCCTAAATACCCGGGCTATCTATTTTCTTAGGTCATCTTTTTATTAATACTTCACCACTTTTCTAACCAATCGTCCTGTTTCCGTCCGCAACTCCACCAAATAAGTCCCCGCTGATCCCGATCGAATATCAATCGCCACATCTACTTCCGTACCACTTACCTGTTGGTAAAACACTTTCTGCCCTAACACATTGTACACGACCAAGTCCACATTTTCACTTTTGCTAAAATTAGCTAATATACTGAATGCGCCATCAGTCGGATTCGGGAATAAATTAAAGTCCAGTAAACCATCAATGTTATCTGTTGAAGAAGTTCCCAATAGAACGGAACCTTCAGCGGTACAACCATTCGCATCAGTAACCGTAACTGAATAAGTCCCCGCAGACAAGCCTATAATAGTAGCCGTTTGAGGACCATCCCAGTTGTAAGTATAAGGCGCTGTTCCTCCACTTCCAAGGGCGGTTGCTGAACCGTTGGAACCATTGTCCGCAGGAGTAGTTAAGAAGTTCACTGATACAGGCACAGGAGATTCTATCTCATAAGTACTGGCAAATAAACAACCCGCATCATCTGAAATAAGAACGGTGTAGTTTCCTGAAGCCATGTTAAAAAGGTCTTCTGTCATTGCACCTGTGCTCCACAAGAAATCATATGGAGGCGTACCACCAGTCATCGTAACATCAATGTCTCCATCAGCTTCACCGAAGCAGCTTACGTCATCTACTTGCGTTTCTACGCTAATAGCGGCGGAATTAACCTGAACTAATACGACTTCTTCAGCGGTACAACCGTTGGCATCAGTGACCGTTACCTGATAAACACCCGCATTAAGGTCTTCTATGAATTCGGAATTCATCCCGTTACTCCAACTGTAAGTATAAGGAATCGTTCCTCCAGAAACCGAAGCCAAGGCAGCAGCAGGAGAACCACAGGTTCCATCGTACGCAAGGGTGTTAATTTGTACAGGAAGTGGTTGCGCTACAATTTCTTCATCGACTAGCGTACAACCTACCGCATCAGTTACCGTTACCCCGTAAGGGCCGGCAACAAGATTATTAATACTTGATGAGCTGGCTCCGTTACTCCAATTATAATTAAACGGAGGCGTTCCACCAGTCAATTGAGTAGTTGCTGAACCATCATTGTTATCAAAACAGGTAACAGTTTCTACAGTCAAATCCATGGAAAAACCAGAACAATCAGAAGGAATCGTTTCTATAAATACCTCTCCATTGACAGTACATCCGCTTGCATCTGTAACAGTAAAACTACAACTTCCTCCTGGAAGATCTGTTGCCGTTTCAGTTGTCTGTCCATTACACCATACAATGTCGTATGGCCCTCCTGCCCCTCCGGTCACAGTTAGTGTTGCGGTACCATCATTAGCTCCAGCCTCAGATTCCAGCGTAGTAGAAGTCGTAAAAATAATTTCTTCTGGCTGAGAAATAATAGTTGTTCCTATCACTTCACAGTCATTCGCATCGACAACCGTTACAGTATATTGATTTGCAGGCACGTTATTAATCGAAGGAACATTCCCAGCTCCATTTGACCAACTGTAACTAAAGGGTGCCTCTCCCCCGTTTAAAACCGTATTAACAAAGCCGTCTTCTTCTCCAAAGCAACTAACTGGCTGGCCAGTAAGTGTTACCCCAAAATCACTACAATCTGTAGTACCCTCTTCAATTAAGAACGTTTCGGTAATCGTACAATCATTCGAATCAGAGACAGTAACAGTACAGAAACCAGCGCTTAATCCTGTTGTTGTAAAACCTGTTTGACCATTACACCAAGTAACCGTATAAGGAATCGTTCCACCGGTAGGAATGGCCGAGGCAGTTCCATCATTCGCACCAGCTGTAGTTTCATTCGTAGTTGTAAGGGTATAACTAAGTTGACTTGGCTCAGTTATCATAGATGTTTGTAGTATTGATTCGCAACCAATTGCATCTACTACCGTCACTGTATACACCCCTGCTGAGAGTCCGTTTATAGTTGGTGTAGTTTCCGTCGTATTCCACAAATAAGTGAATGGTTCCGTTCCTCCAAAAGTGAATACAGTGGCAATCCCATCCATAGCTCCATTACAGGTTATATCTTCTATCAGAACACTTATCATAAAACCAGAGCAGTCTATTGTATCAGAATCGATAACGACTTCAAATTCTTCTGTACAATTGTTTGCATCTGTTATGGTTACCCCACAAGTACCTGCTGGTAAATTAGTCACTGGATTCGTTGAAGCACCATTACACCAGCTAAAACTATATGGAGGGTTTCCTCCAGACGGAGTCGCCGTTGCTGTTCCATCCATTGCTCCAGAAGAGGTCTCATTTGTAGATGTAATATTAGACATAATAGGATCGACTGTTCCTACGAAGCCCTGTGCTACCGCTATACATCCTTGAAAGTCTGTTACGGTAACTAAATAAGTATCACTTATTACATTTCCAATGTCTTCTGTTTCAGCCAAATTCGACCAAAGGTAAGTATAAGGCATTGTACCTCCAGTTACTACTGTGTTGGCTGAACCGTCTGATCCACCAAAACAAGTCACTCCTTCCGTTTCTATAACAGCTGCAAAGTCAGAGCAATCCACACCTCCAGCACCGACAACCACTTCAAACTCTTCAGTACAACCACTTCCGTCTGTTATCGTTACGCCACAAACTCCTGCTGGTAAGTTAATTACCGGATTCGTTGAAGCACCATTACACCAGTTGAAATTATATGGTGGATTTCCTCCGGAAGGGGTAATCGTAGCTGTTCCATCCATAGCTCCAGCAGTTGTCTCATCCGTAGCGTTAATATTAGCTGTAATTTGATCGGCTGTTTCTACAAAGCCATTTGCTGTAGTCATACAACCTTCAACATCTGTGATGGTAACAGAATATCCGCCACTCGTTACATTCGTAAGGTTATTAGTCTCCGCTAAGTTTGACCAGAGATAAGTGAAAGGCATTGTGCCTCCGATCACTACCGTATTGGCGGAACCATTAGAACCGCCGAAGCAGGTCACCCCAGTTGTTGCTATAGTAGCCGCAAAATCAGAGCAATCCACACCCCCGGCAGCGATGACAAGAGAGACCGAGACTGTACATCCATTTCCATCGGTTACGGTAACCCCACACAAACCTGGTGGCAAATTCATAACAGCGGTTCCTGTACTTGCATCACACCATTCATAGGTATATGGAAGCGTTCCTCCTGTGGTAGATGTGACCATTGCTGTACCATCATTGGCACCAGCTGCTGTTTCATCTGTACCGGTAATATCTACATCCAATACTGCCGGCTCTGTAATATCAAAAGTTTGTTGAATCGTGCAACCATTGTTATCCGACACCAATACATCATAGGTTCCAGGACCTAAATCATCAATGGATGGATCTATGGAAGCAGTTCCCCAGATATAACTATAGGGCTCTGCGCCTCCTGTTGGCATTGCGATTGCAGAGCCATCATTTGCATCAAAGCATGAGATATCTGTAGTCGCTATTTCCAATTCGAAACTGCTACAATCAATTCCTGAAATTATGGTAAACGCTGTTGAAGTACATCCATTTTGGTCTGTTACCGTGACTATATAACTACCTGGTCCCAGATTACTTATCATTGCTGTGGTCTCTCCTGTTGGTGCCCAGAGGTAAGTGTAATTTGGTGTTCCACCTGAAGGAGTCGCTGTTGCGGTTCCATCATTCACTCCAGGTCCTGATGGTTGCGTATTAGAAACCGCTACCGAAAACAGCGTTGGTTCCGTAACAGTTGTTGTAAGGATCGCAGAACAAGCATTATTTTCCGAAATGGTGACGGTGTAATCTCCTGCACATAAGTTTGTTGGATTTGCCTGACCATTCAGACTAGGATCCGACCAAGTATAAGTGATTGGCATTGTGCCACCTGATACTGCTGTCGCAATCGATCCATCACAGGCTTCAAAACAGGACAGGTTGTTTGTGTTTGTGAGATTAGCAGAAAATCCAGCACAATCAAAAGGGTTGATGACTACGCTTTCTTCTTGTGTACAATTATTGTTGTCGGTTACGATTACAGTATAAGTACCAGGTGCTAATGGGCCTATCATTGCCGTCTCCTCTCCATTTGGTTGCCATAGATATTCATAATTGACAGTTCCTCCGGAAGCCATTGCTGTTGCAGTGGCATCGTTTGCTCCGGCACCACTTAGCGGTGTACTGGAAATAGACAAAACTAAGTCTTCTGGCTCTCCTACCGTTTCTGTGACCACCGTTTCGCATCCGTTATCATTCGTAACTGTAATGGTGTAAGTCCCGGCACAAAGTCCAGTTTGTGTACTACCAGAACCGCTATTACTCCAATCAAAAGTATACGGTTCATTATTCGTTGCGGAAACGCTAATAGTTCCGTCGCAAAGACCAAAGCAAGAAGCATCTGTTTGGGAGGTCGTAATGTCATCAGCTAGTGGCCCAGGAACACTTATCATTTCTGTGTAAACACAATTATTGTTATCGGTAATGGTCAGCGTATAGAAAGTTCCAGCACAAAGCATATTGAAAGAACCTCCTGTTATATCTACATCGAATGGTCCTGTACCTCCTGTTGGGGTTACGTTGATGGTTCCATCACAAAGACCGAAACAACTGACCGCCGTTTGTTGAATCGTAGCAGACAAAACATCAGGTTCGGTAATAACTTGAGTAAGTGAAGCACTACAACCATCATTATCTGTTACGGTGACCATATAAGTTCCAGGACAAAGATCAGTTGGGTTTTGAGTGCCATCTAAATCATTATCATTCCAGTCGAAGTTAAATGGAGTGGCCGTACTATTTACTGCAAGTGTAATGTTACCATCACAATCTCCATTACAAGTTACATTGTTAGAAGATGCGATACTAATATTAAACCCGCTACAATCTACCGCTCCTGCGTTGACGCCACCAGAGGCAGAGGCTGTACAACCTTCCGCATCAGTAACGGTTACCGTATATGGCCCTGGAGCTAGATTATCAATCATTGCCATATTACCAGCATTACTCCAACTGTATGTAATAGTACCTGTTCCTCCCAATGGTGTAGCTGTTGCAGTTCCATCGTTGGCGCCTGCTGCTGTTTCATCTGTAGTTGCTACCGTCACTGTAAGTACATCAGGTTCCATCACTTCGTAAGATCCTTCTGCCGAGCAGCCTTTGTCATCTGTTATGGTTACAAAATACTCTCCAGGGGCGAGGCTTGAAATCATGGTTACGTTTCCTGCGGCATTGCTCCAGCTGTAAGTGAAAGGAGCTGTTCCTGCTCCTGCGTTTACGGAAGCGGAAACAGATCCATCATCATCGCCATTACAACTGATGTTTGTACCTGTTACAGTAATTCCATAAGTTCCACAATCGTAAGGTTCAATAACAACAATCTCTTCAAAAGTACAACCAGAACCGTCGGTAACCGTCACGGTGTAAGTGTTGGGAGCAAGGTTCGTAATCGTTTGAGTATTCCCTGCATTGTTCCAAAGGTAAGTATATGAACTATTATTTCCACCAGTTGGGTTTGCAGTTGCGGTTCCATCATTTGCTCCTACTTCTGTTTCATTTGTCCCAGTAACTGTTGCGGATAGAGCGCTATTTTCTGTAATTGTAATGGTCAACTCTTGTGAGCAACCAGGCCCTTCTGAGACGGTGACCATATAATCTCCGGCACAAAGGCCTGTGACAGATTGCGTAGTAGCATCGCCTGCATTGGCATCCCATTGATAGGTATAGGAACCAGAACCGCCTGAAGGGTTAACATTAGCAGAACCCGTGCATTCTCCAAAACAATCTACGTCAACATGCGTCTCTGTTGCAGTCAATGCACAAGGCAAGGAGATGTTTATATTATCTAAGAAAAGTCTGTTACCATACCCATGGTAATTCACAAACATCACAGTGAGATTGTCGAAACCATCAAAGGCAGAGAGATCCACTGTTTCCTTACGCCATTCCGCGGCTTCTGGTGTAAACAGCCCAGTATGTACTGGTGCTGTTGCCAGCTCAGCTCCTCCTTTTACAAAAATCTGCTGCGTGAAATTTTGTCCACAATTGGTGGAAACCAACATGATTAAAGTATCCGTTAAAGTCTGGACTCCATCATCATATATTGCATAGCCTACATCAAAAGTGACCTCGGCTCCCGAAACGGAGGAAAAATCATAGATTGGCGTAATCAAGGCATCTATCGTTCCGTTTGGTCGTTGCTGGCTGAAATTATCAAACATGGCAGAAGCCGATCCATTTCCAAATCCTGAAGCCGCTGTACTTCGTTCCCAAACAATTCCATCTCCAGTAATGTCAAAAATGAATAGTCCATTAGTCGTTGGATTAAAAGCCGCATTCTCAAAGTCTTCTAACAATGGTAAAGGAAGAGGGATCACTGCTGTAGTAGAGATTATAGTAGAATCATTTTCGATTTGCTCATCAGCTACCCCGTTTGGTAAAGTCGTAAAAACAGAAAATGTATAATTACCCGCTGGAGGCGTATAAGGTGCCAGTGTTACTGTTTCCGTTTCAGCGGTAAGCAAATTAGTAGCATGTACTAAACTTACAGGAGCATTGTTATTGATTTGATAATTAATTGTAACCGAAGTCAAATTAGCTTGGCCGAAATTCGTAATTACAACCTCTGGAGTAATCTGTCCAGCTTCACACACGAAGGTAGATGGCGTATTTATTTCCGTTACTCCAGCATCGTTATCGAAGAAGGTACAGACTGCAACAGCATTATTAGCTAAAGGCGCTCTGCTTGCAAACCCGGTTCCAGATGTATTTCCCAGAAGGACAGCTCGCATCAAAGCAATCTGCTCATTTGAAAAGGAAGTATAACAATAATCATCATTTACATAATCCATATAATTAACATACATGTGTTCATTTCCACAAGTAGTTGGTCCCGTAGGAAAACTATTAGGAGAACAATTGAGATTAGGTACGTAAGAAGAAGTTTCACTTTCAATATCTGGTGTGTCTGCAAAACCATCATCCACACCACAAGCATCTCCATCAAAGGTATGAGGAAGACCTAGGTAGTGTCCTGTTTCATGGGTCAATGTTTTGTACCCTGTTTGACCAAAACCAGGTCCACCAAACCAGTTAAAGTCTATAACGGATCCATCAAAGTCTTGACCAACGGCACCATTAGTAGGCAGATAGGCATATCCTGTTGTTCCTCCTCCCGCAGTTGTACCAGGAATGGGCAGCACCCATAGGTTATAGTATAGGTTGGAATCCCACCAAGTAGCAGGTTTTATTTCATCTTCAATATTAGAATTATTGATATTTGTTCCTGTTACGACTATGTTGTGTCTGGTAATCCCATTTGTTGCGTTTCCATCTGGATCAAAAGCCGCTAGACAGAAATTCACTTCAGGGTTACCAATAGATCCCTGCCAAACCGCGGGTGTCTCATCAAAGTTTTCATTGAGTGCGTTGAAATCTTCATTGAGCACTGCAATCTGCGCTTCGATTTGTGCATCGGAAATATTCATTCCAGTACCAACTGGCTCTCCTTCATGAATAACGTGAACGACTACCGGTACATTGATGATCACAGCAGAGCGATTTGCCTCCTGTTCTTTTTTCACAATAATTGGAATATCCCTTTTTAAATTACGAAGCGCTTCTTCATAACTGGGGTCATTGGCCATTTTGAGTTCCATAATTTCGTCAGCGCCACAATGACGATGGAATTCGTGGTTTTCCGTATCGGGAACCATGAAGGGACTATAGTGCGCCTGAGCCGATAGATTGGTGACAATCAATACGTTTGCTACTATGAGAAGCAGGTTGAGTAGTGTATATCTCTTTTTTAGTTGCATGTGCTTTTCTTTTTTTGCGAACCCCGACTTTCAAATGGGGTGAATGATGGTTCGACTCCTCCAGAGTCTTGCGTATGATTCGTGAGGTAAACGTTTATATAATTACATATAGCTCCTGCTGAGCTTTTTTGTTTATTTTGACTCTTTTGAAGCCTTTTGTCAGGTTAACGGTATTGTTGTGGAAGCTTACTAGATATTTCGGATAAAATCAGTAAATGGGTAGAGAGACTACAAAAGTAAGCTATGTATGACTAAGATGGGAGAATATAGGTCACAATTTATGCCAAGGGTGCCTATTTTTTTGACTCGGATTCGACAAAATCGGCCCAATCGCTAAGTGCGCGTTGGCCCGTACGTCCGAAGGCTTCGATGTCTTTGGCGTCAATTTGGAAGGTTTCGCTGAGTTTTTGGTAGAAATCAGCGGAGGTTTTGGCGTTTTTTAACTGTTGATTGAGGTTATTAGGATCGACCTTTTCTTCAGGCTGCCGGGAGGCTTCTCCAAAGATTTCCTTTACTTTAGAATAAGTTTTTTGGGAGGTACTGAGAATTCGGTACCAGTCTCTAGCCGTCTCGATTTGGTCTTGGATAGTGGCCTTTTTTCGTACGTCTTCGTAGTACTTTTTCTCGTCGGAACTTAGGGAGGCTGTTGCTGCTTTTTTAGTACTGGATTCTGTCTTTTTCTTTGGATGGTTGCTCCCATTGCTTTCTTCAGAGAATTGCTCTGCCATATTGTGTAACAGTGCTTCTACGGATTCTTCGTTATTTTCGTTGTACCGTCTTGCTTTTTCTCTGGGGCCATTGGGTTGGTCCAGGATTTTGATGGTTTCGGTGCGTTCCATGACTTTGCCGCCTCCACTTTGCAGCGTGACATAGGCTATGATGCCCAGACCGAGGATGAGCATGATGATTTCTAGGGGGCCGAGAAGGGAGCGTTTTTGTTCTTCCATGGTTGTCGTTTGTGCTTGTGTGTACTCTGCTGTGTGTCGTACAGACGTTGTGGTACGTGCGTC
>CAZDTI010000031.1:0-1404 GCA_964508085.1 uncultured Saprospiraceae bacterium
ATGGCTTTGACTTTGGCCTTGGTTTCTTTCTCTTGTACTGGGCCGATTCTGGGATCGCTACTCGCAGGCGCTTTATCTTCTGATGGAGGCGCAATGCAGTTGACTTCTGGAATGGCAGGTTTTGGTTTTGCATTAGCCTTACCTTTTGCATTATTTGCAGCCTTCCCAAGCTGGATGAGCTCTTTGCCAAAATCTGGTGGTTGGTTGACTACGGTAAAAGTAGTGTTAGGGTTTTTAGAACTAGCATTGGCATTCAAATTCTTATCCAACGCGGATATGGTTAAGAAGTGGGGCTTATTAAAAATTGAACCATTCTTAGCCATTTGGATCATAATCTTTGTTGGTTTAGGGATTTACCTTTTCGGAAAAATCCGTTTCCCTCACGATTCTCCGAATCCAAAAATTGGCCCAATGAGAATGGGATTGGGTGTGGCTTCTATCGCTTTCTCCCTTTACCTTGCTTCTGGTTTTATGTACAATGACAAAACAGAGTCTTTCTCTTCTTTGTCTTTGTTAAGTGGTTTGGCTCCACCAGTTGGTTACAGCTGGATTTATCCGAAACACTGTCCGAACAATCTGGATTGTTTCAAAGATCTAGATGCGGGTTGGGCTTATGCCAAAGAAGTCAACAAACCAATGTTGATCGACTTCACCGGACATGCTTGTGTAAACTGTAGAAAGATGGAAGAGTTGGTTTGGCCAAAAGACAATGTATTGAAATACATCCGAGACGATTATGTTTTAGTTTCGCTATATGTTGATGAAAAAATTGACTTGCCGGAATCGGAACAAAGGACAGTCGACAAGCCAAGTGGTGGGACGCGTAAATTGCGAACCACAGGAAGTAAATGGCATCACTTACAATACAAGTATTTTGGATCGAATGCACAGCCACAATACGCCCTGGTTTCTCCTGATGGAAAATTATTAACAACTCCGGTTTCTTATACACCGGACGCTGATGAATATTCTAACTTCTTGCAATGTGGATTAGAAGCTTTTGAAAAAGTGAATGGGAAGAAGGTGTTGGGAGAGAAGTAAAATTCTTTTTTCTTCAGGTATAGGAAAAAGCCTTTGTCGATGTTCGGCAAAGGCTTTTTTGATGGTTAGCTTTGAGAGGACTCCGCGGGAAAGGTAATAGTGTAGTGAAAGCTCTTATAAAGCGGACAAAGAAAACGATCTCCTTGGTATGGCTTTCCGAACTCTTGCTACCACAAAGTCAACTCACGGAGTTCAGAAAACCAAAGTTCATACTCTTCCATTGTCAATTCCGAGCGAGGGAAGTACGACCAAGTCGAAGAATCAAAAACCTTCGCCACCACCGCCCGGTCTACCTCCACCTCTTCCACCTCGCCCTCTCTGTTTCTTCTGATTCAAACGATAATTAAAAGTCAAAACCATGCT
>CAZDTI010000031.1:1504-27563 GCA_964508085.1 uncultured Saprospiraceae bacterium
CATTACGCGGCCGCTCATCGTGTAAGTATCCGCGTTAAAATCCTGCCCCTGACTGCTCCCATCTATTATAGAACGTAAGAGATTGAGATTACCATTAATTCGTATTTTTTTGGTTGGGTTGTAGGAAGCAATAAATTCAAAACCATATTCATTTCGAGTAGCCAGATTTTGGGGACGAGAAATAGTAGTTCCGTCCTTTTCATCTACGACTCTGATTCTTTCGATTACATCGGTACTATACCGATAAAAGATAGCAGAAGCTAATGATCCTTTATCCCAATATTTGATGTGTCCTAGTTCGTAGGAATCTGTAAACTCTGGATCAAGATCAGGATTACCCACTCTTAAATTTCGATCATCACTAAAAGAAGAAAATGGATTAAGCAAACGGAAACGCGGTCTAACAATTCTTCTGCTATAACTCAATTGGATGGCATTCGACTTTGGTAAATCATAGGAGAAGTTAACACTTGGAAAGAAATTAATATAAGACTTAGGATTCTCTTCATTCGTTTCTTTACTCTTTGTCAGGATGTCCGTATACTCCATCCGTAGACCCCCTTGATAAGAAAACTTTCCTTTCTTATCTCCATAACTGGTATAAGCAGCATAGATGTCTTCGTTGTAAGCGAACTCATTGGTCAGCCCTTCCAAGGACAACCATTCCTTATTAACATCCTGCTCTTCCACTTTATAATTGTTTTTAATTCTTCGAAAGGAAGATCGGATTCCAGCTTCAAACTTTTTTTCTTTGGAAAAAGGATGAACGTAATCCATCTGGAAAATCGTTTGTTTTTCTCCTTCATCGTTTGAAGAACGTTGTAGATCATCAGGTTGTACTGAAGGGAAATCTGTACTATCAAAATACGATTCTACATAATCAGACAGCTCTAATTCCGTATTATCCTGATAACGTAAGTCTGTTGTTAGTTCATGACCTTCTTTGGAGAAAATCTTTCGGTAAGTCAGCGCATACTCTAATTCTACTTCATCTTCCTCCTCATTATCTTTTCTTCTGGAAATCCCAATTGGATTGGTCAAGGCGTTTATAAAATCCTCATATTTCAAATCCGTAACATTATTCTGATCACTGACAGACCAGAGGAATGAAGTTGTAAATATATTTTTAGCATTAATAAAATAATCTGCTCCCAAGCGAACACTTTTTGTCAATCCACCGCGGACATGATCTCTTTCCAATTTAGTGATTTCGGTCGTATCTCCATTAATGAATTCCTGGTATTGATTTCCTCCTCCGGGGCCTTCTCTTTGATTGATTCCAATGTTGGTAAAGAAGTTTAGATTCTTTTTGCGGTAGTTCATATTGACTGCCGCTCCGTACTGTGTCGGATAACCTAGTGTCAAATCAAAAGAACCATTCAATCCTTTCTGCTGCTCTTTTCGTAAGATTATATTGATTATTCCTGACATCCCTTCCGCTTCATATCGTGCCGATGGATTGGTGATGACTTCTATTCGGTCTATCGAATTAGCGGGAATACTTCTCAAGCCATTGGTATTCCCAGAAACCAATCCTGAGGGTTTTCCATTAATTAGAATCCGAACATTGCCGCTTCCGCGTAAAGCGACATTACCTTCAATGTCTACTGTTACAGAAGGAACGTTGTCTAAGATATCAGTGGCAGTCCCTCCTCTGTTGGCCAAATCTTTTCCAACATTGAATACTTTTTTATCCAGCGCTATACTGAGTTGACTTTTATCGGCACGAACTTCAACGGTGTTCAATAAGTTTGCATCAGTACTTAGTCCAATGGTTCCCAAATCTATTATAGGATTATTCTTACCTAGTTTGACATTTTCTCTAAACTGATTTTGATAAGAAATGAATTCTATTCTAACAATATAGTTACCTGGCTTGCTTTCTATTAAAAAACTTCCTTTTTCGTCAGTAATGCCTCCAGTTACAATACTGCTGTCTGCGGCATTCATCAGGGTTACTGTAGCGAATTCTAGTGGAAGTTCACTATCGGAGTCTATGACTTTACCCTTTATCATTGATTTTGAGAAATTACCTTTTGCTCCGCGATTGGGGTTTTGGCCATATGCTAATAACGAAATAAGCAAAAGGGAGATAGTGGATATACATACCTTATTGGATAGGATCATCTTTGTAAATTAACCGTTTAGAAATGAGAATATAGGACAAGAGACATTCTCTGTAAATGGAAGTGTTATTATTTCGCAACCTTATCAAAGGCATCGATCATCGACTTCAATACCACAAATAAATAACTTCTCCCTTCATTTGTCACTTGACTGTCTTCATCAAATACGAGGGCATCTTCTACAAAAGCCAACAAATCTTCTTGTGGATAGTTTTCAAAAAATGGCGTAATCCGCTCGCTGAAAGTTCCTCGGATGTTAGCTTCCATCATTGCCCAGTTTTTTTCCTCTATTTTCCCCAAGGTTTCCTGATCAATCATCGGGCATTCTGGATGGGTATTCATAATGGCTTTGTACAAAATAGCTGCCAGAAAATACATCAATTCTTGCTCTTCTTGTGTAAGCACTTTTACGTCCTCAGAGGCTAAATAAGATAGTAAGATAGGTTGGTCTGCTCCGATAATTTTGAAGAAAGCATCCTGCCCTCCTTCAGGTTCTAACTGATCAGTAGCTTGATCTATTTGAGATTCGGAAATAAAATTCATATGTTGAGTAAGTCAATTTTCTTTAAAATAAAGCAAAAGTACGAATATATACCCATTACAAAGTGGCTTGCTATGAGCTTTTCGAATGAGGCTAAAAAGGACACAGAGCAAATGCGATAAGTTGCATTTGCTCTGTGTCCTCCTTGCTCACCGCGCGAGCATTCCTGAATTAGTTAAAATTAATAACGAAATAGTGGGAAGCTAAAAGTTAATTCTCAAGCACTTTCATCTCAATTCTTTGATTCCTCTTACAGTTTTCTACTGAATCATTAGGAACTAAAGGCTGTGTTTTCCCATATCCATTTGACAACAAACGATCAGAAGAAATTCCTTTATCAATCAGGAAATCTACAATCGCTACCGCTCGTTTTGCAGACAAATTGTTAGCAAAACCTTTACTACACCAACCATTGCAATGTCCCCCAATCTCTATTCGTAGCCTAGGATTCTTTTTTAGCAAATTGTAAAGTCGGTCTAATTCTGGCAGTGCACTTTGCTTCCATTGATCAGAATTTGCCTTAAAAAAAATATTATTCAAGGGAATGGTTCGGCCTTTTCTCAATGGGTATAATTCAAGGCTGATGTCCCGCACTGCTTTATCTATACTCTTTCGTTGCGCATTAGAAGCGATGGCCCCTCCGTAATAATTACCTGGAGTAGCAACAGCATTTTTCTTTAATTGCTTTATTAATACACTCAACTCTTTCTGTATGTCTTTTGCCATTTCCTGAGTGAGTAAATATTCCAACTCTAATCTCAACTCAGTCCGTACCTCTTCTTCCAATTCTTGTCGTAATTCTCGTTTGACTTCATCTCGAAGCAACTCCCTCAACTCCTCCTCTACTTCCTCCAACAACTCTCCTCTTAATTCTTTTTTTACCTCACCTCTATACTTCTTCCGTAATTCCTTTTTTGCCTCCGACTCCAATGCTGCTGTTTTCCGTTGCAATCTATTCGCATATTGTTCCCGCGAATTAACATCCATTGCAGCGTTCATTTTAAAAGAAACTTCCGGTAAAAGATCTGCGCGCAATTCTTTAATAACTCGCTCACTAAGTTCTTCTTCTAAATCCGAATGAGATTGGGCCACCATTTCTGAAAAACTATAATCTACGACTGCAGTTGACAGAACTACCGCTTCTTCGTCATTCTCCTCTTCTTTATTTCCTTCTTCAACAACCTCTTCTGCACTTACATTCTCTTCAGACAAACTATTCGCTTCTCTGTATTTTCGTTTCATTGCATCCAGTTGGCTTTCACCTTTAGGTGCTACTGACTTATTTGTAATATTGTTGTTATTCTTTTCAGCACCATTATGCTTATTAAATGCTCTTTTCATTGCATCCAGTTCTGAATCTCCTGTAGAGGCTGTTTCAACAGGGGTGTTCTCCAAGCCCAGCGCTTTTTCAAATTTTCGTTCCAAAGCTTCCAGCTCCCTATTTTCCTTAGTCGGTGACCAATTGAGCCTTTTCTTCTCTTCCATTTCTTGCTGTGTGGCTGCACGGCGTTGATCTAAATCCTGCATTGTTTTATTCAGTTGCTGTAATCGCACATTCAGTTGATCCACTTCCGGAGACATGACCACTCCTGTATGCTCTTCTCCTCCTTCGTCTTTATCCAACTCTTTAAATTCATCTCCGATTGCTTCGCTTTTTGCGAAATAGCCGGGCACTTCAGCTGACAGATTAAAATTTTCATCATTTGGTAAAACAAACTGAAAGCGCCCTCCTCTATTTGTTTCTTGTTGCTGTGATTCTTCAGTAGAAACCAAAGCTGTTAACACTACTTTCCCATCTAATTCCATCCCTGTCTCTGCATCAATTAATTTCCCATCTACTAAAGAAACCGGTTCGGGTTGATACTGATCCGGTAATAAAAAACAAAAAAGCTGTTCCTCTTCTCCTGTTGTTCCTTTTCCAGAGGCATACATTTTTTTGCCATCGGCGGCAATAGAAAAATAAGAATGAAATAGATCAGTATCCAATGAAATTCCAGTAGATTTGGGGGTTGACCAATCTTTCCAATTTCCTCCAGTTCTATGACTAATCATTAAAGTCATACTACCTGGATCATCAAAGTCATTTCTTAAAAAATACAAGGTCTTGTTATCTGCCGCGAGTTGGGCATGGGCTTCTTCATTGCTACTATTGATGGTCGTTCCTAAATTATAAGGCTCCGACCAAATTCCTGTTCCCATTTTTTTTGCCATATAAATATCCCGCCCCCCATTACTATTCGAATTATTCGCTGCAAGAAGTATTATTTGATTGTCATCGCCCATTGCATAACTGACCGAACCTTGTGGTTCAAAGTTTTGGATGTCCACTGGCTTTGGATTTGTCCAGCTTCGTCCTCTTTTTTTGGTATAAACCAATTCCGCCCCTTCATCCTGACTCCCATCCCATAAGTAAAGAGACTGACCGTCAGCGCTAATAGAAACTACAAAATTATCGGCTCTGTTATTTATCGGTAAAGCCATATGGATTGGTTTACCCCAATCTTCTTCGTTTTCTCGAAAAGCAATCCATATATCATATTGATCATCACTCCCAATGTTTTGAGGATGCCCTTTTCGGGAAAAATAGAGTGTCTTACCATCAGTACTAATCACCGCCTGAGATTCATCATGAACAGATTCTAAGGCTTCCAGTGCAGTGTTATCCATAGGAGGAAGGCCCTGACCATAGAGGACAGTGCCACACAGATAACAAAGAAGGAAACAAAGTTTTTTCATTTTGAAAGTACTTATTGCCAGAACTTATATGTACATAACAATCTGAACACATAAGGTGTTTAAATAAAAATTGCCTAATAATATATTCTGAAAATGGGTTTGGGAAATTCCCAAAGGTTGATGGGTTTTTCTGGGGGTAAACGGCAATGGTTTATGTTATGTTTAAAGCGAATGGAGTATACTCATAAAACCTTTGCGTGCCAGTTCTGCAATATACATATTTTTAATTGCTTTTACTGGATTTTTTCTATCTATGAGGCCTGTTCATAATTAAGCTTTTGACTAGTTCTTCCCAGGTTTCATTCTCAGAAAGAACTAGTCATGCTATACGATCAAATCGTCATTACATCTTTCTCTTTAGCAGCGATCAATTTATTGGTTTCTTCTACATAATGCTTTACCAGTTTTTCTACCTCTTCTTCATTTCTTTTCCCAGCATCTTCCGGATAACCGTCTTTCACAGACTTCTTAATAATGTCCATTATTTTATGACGACTATTTCTGAAACTGATTTTAGCATCTTCACCATATCCTTTTGAAGTTTTCACCATCTTAACACGACGTTCTTCTGTCAATGGTGGAATGTTGATGATAATAGATTCTCCGTTATTTTGTGGTGTTACCCCTAAATTGGCGGCGAAAATAGCTTGCTCAATTGGTCCAATCATAGACTTTTCCCAAGGAGCAACGTTTAGCATTTTTGCATCAGGAGCACTTACATTCGCTACCTGATTTAATGGCGTAGGATTCCCATAATAATCTACCATAATTCCGCTAAGCATAGACGGGCTGGCTTTACCTGCTCGTATTTTAGCTAGGTCACGATGGAGATGTGCTATAGCATCTTCCATTTCTTCTTTCGCTTTTGCCAAGCCATTATTGATTTCTTCTTGCATAATATTATTAACTTTTAATCAATAGTTAACTTTAACGGTTAACCATTAACTTTCTACTATTGTCCTTGCAAGGAACTAACAACCGAAAGTCTATTATTGAGACGAATTAAACCTAAAAAGACACGAATCCTTTCACCTCTTGCTGCAAAATAAAGGAAATATTGTGGTTTTAACAAAAGGATAAGACTAATATTGGGGAATCGCATGAAGACTTTTCAACCAAAACCTCAAATTCAACCAGAACCTCAAAGCGCGCCGTTCGCTAACCCACCCGCATATTACTCGCGTAATAAGGGAACTAAAGTTGTAATCATCCTTACATTTGGAGGCTAAGAAGAGGTTTAGGCTGGTAAAAAATTATAAATAATCTGGTGATTAACTACTCGGATTTCTTTACGTTGGATCATCTCTTCGATGATTTCGCTGATATTGAGGTATCGTGCAATTTCTTGGTTGGATCTTTCAATGTAATGTTTCAGTTCAGCGATATTAACAGGAGGTTGGCTTGAGTTCATCAAGCGACGAATGGTTTCTTTTATGGTTTTATCCTTTAAAGATTCCGTTCTGTCCTCATCTTCAAATGGAAATCGCTTCTCGTCTGACTTGGCACTTGTATTTTCCATTTTTACCTGATCCTTGGAATGGTTGTTACCAGATTTAGTTGCTGTTCGTTTTACACGAGTACAAAGACGGCCAGCATCCGTAACGCAGTTGATCATTGCATCTATATTACTTTCATTAGAAATCACAACAAAGGCGATTTTCTTATCTACCTTGCTATGTAATTTTCCCATAAGAAAAGCAATGTGGAAATTAACATGATTAGCACTACCGGTATTCGCGATGATCCATCGGACATCAGATTTAAGCCGTTGTATCTTCCGAACTAATTTGAGGGGAATGGACTGATGTTCACTATTGACCAATATGTATAACCGCTCTGATAACTTCTCGAGTGATCGAAGTTTAATCTTTTTCAGATTTTCATAATCTATGAAGGTGTATCTTTTAACGGCTTTCATGTGTGAAAAAGAGCAAGGGTTTTGGTCAATTCTAATAAGCTGCTAATATAGATAAATCTTTTTTAAGATTATGATTTTTCGTAAGATGTTTTGGTGAGAAATGTGAAGAATGAATAGGATAGGTTTGCTAAATTGTAAAAATTTAGCAAACCTCGTAGGGATATAATTTACCGCTTCTTACTCATCAAATTAATAACTAAATAACCCAGGATAATCAGCGAAGAAAGCGCTCCTGCAACATAAGTCATTGCCGCCCACCACAAAGCATCCTTTGCTCCTTCCTGCTCCTGTCCTGTTGTAATACCACTATTCTCCAACCAGTTCAAAGCTCGGTCACTAGCATTGAATTCAACCGGCAAAGTAATTAAACTAAAAGCAGTAGTTACTGCAAAAGCAACCACAACAACGAACAACAACATAGGCATGGTTGAAGCCAACATCAATGCAATAACGAGTAAAAAACCCTGTATCTTAGAAGCCGCCTGTACAAAAGGAACGAGTGCTGAACGGGTTTGAAGAAATGGATAACCTGTATCGTGTTGTACAGCGTGGCCACACTCATGCGCCGCTACGGCAGCAGCAGATATATTTCGTCCTTGATAGACCGCAGGACTTAAGGTAACTGTTCTAGTTTGAGGATTATAATGGTCACTTAGAAAACCTTCCCCTTGTGCAATCCGAACATCAGATATATTATAATGATGGAGCATTTCTTCAGCGACTTCTCTCCCACTCAGCCCACTACTAATACCCATTTGGCTGTAATATTGAAATTTGCCTTTGAGTCGATTACTCACCCAGCCTCCGATCATACTTAGTCCTCCTGCCAACATGAAATAGATTGTGTAATCGTCCATAGTAGTTTTTTATTTGTTTGTAAAAACGGTGTACAATATTTAGATGACTTTAGGAGACTAAAGTCACATTACAGTTTCAATCTCTTGTCACTTTGCGTAAACATAGCGAATCGAACGCCTCTCATTCCGAGCTTGCGTAGCGAGTCGAGAAACCTGGTTCTTGAATAAAGTTTCTCGACTCCGCAGCGATTCCCTATACTCGCCCGTACCACACCCGTTCGGGAACCTGTCCTGAGCCAGTCCGTACCGGAACGGGCGGGTTTGTCGAATGGATGACAGCGGGTTCCTTTGAACCTTTCCTTCTTCTCTCTTTATTAAATCATATCGAAACCCGTATAAGGCTGTAACGCTTTCGGAATTCGTATTCCCTCTGCCGTCTGATGATTTTCTAACATAGAAGCTACAATTCTCGCTAAGGCCATTGCAGAACCATTCAATGTATGTACTAATTGATTTTTTCCATCTGCATCTTTATAGCGACATTTCAATCGGTTCGCCTGAAAGTTTTCAAAGTTAGAAACAGAACTTACCTCCAGCCATCTTTTTTGTGCTGCAGAATAAACCTCAAAGTCAAAGGTCAGCGCAGAAGTAAATCCGAGGTCACCTCCACAGAGGCGAAGAATTCGGTAAGGTAGTTCCAATTTCTTCAACAGCCCTTCTACATGCTCGAGCATTTCCATCAAACGTTCGTAAGATTTCTCCGGATGTTCGATAACGACTATTTCTACTTTATCGAATTGGTGAACACGATTTAGTCCTTTCACATCTTTCCCGTAAGAACCAGCTTCTCTTCTAAAACATGGTGTATGGCCAGTCAGTTTAATTGGAAAATCACTTTCACTAACAATAACATTACGATATATATTGGTAATCGGCACTTCAGCTGTTGGGATCAAATATAGGTCATCTTTTTCCGCGTAATACATTTGTCCTTCCTTATCGGGTAGCTGACCGGTCCCTTTTCCTGAATCTTCATTTACTAAAAGTGGAGGCATTATTTCTTCATATCCTGCTTGGTGAGCTTCGTGTAAGAAGAAATTGATCAAAGCTCTTTTGAGTTTGGCACCTTTGCCTCTGAATAAAGGGAAACCTGCTCCGGCGATCTTTACCCCAAGCTCAAAATCAATCAGGTTGTATTTTTTAGCCAGTTCCCAGTGGGGTTGTGCGTCAGGACCTAAATCAGGTAGTGGCTCGCTCCAATCTTGGTGAACTTCATTGTCTTCATCAGTATTTCCGGGAGGTACAGAATCGTGAACGATATTAGGAATGTTGTATAGTAGTTCCTGCAATTGAGCAGCAATTCGATCTGCGTTTTCCCCTAAGGTACTTCCTTCTACTTTTAAGGTAGCTACTTGCTCTTTCAGGCCATTTGCCTGCTCTCTTTCCCCTTTTTTGAATAGTTCACCAATATCTTTTGACAATTTATTTACACTTGCCCGATTTTCATCTAAAAGTTGCTGATTTTGCTTTCTTTCATCATCTAATTGAATGATTTTAGGGATCATATCTAATTGGCCTTCAGGGAAGTTCCGTGTCTTTAAGCCTTTGATAATCAATTCTTTGTTCTCTCGAATATAATTTAGCTGTAGCATAAAATGGGTCTAAATGAAAATTTCTGGTATAAAATATGTTATAAAATAAAAATATATCGAATTTCGTTCCCTAAATAACGTTTTAAGAAAGTTTATTCAAGATATTTTTGCAAAGATAGTATTTGAATTAAAAATAAACTGTATTTTTGCGAAACCGAAAGACATGCACGCCGCGTTTTCACTATATAAGTTGTCTTCAACTTTCCAGTCGAAAACGATTTCCTTCTTATCTTCATTTATTTTCACATTAAGAATATCAAGGTTAAAATTACGTTCACAAGGTAGCTTGTCTTATCAATAAATTTGTGCAGTGACCTCTGACACTTCTGAACTAACACCCGCTTTCGTTCTTTTTTATAGCACACTTAATAGTGGCGGAGCGTTAAATGTGTCTTTTTTTGACAGTAAGAATCATGACTATGTTGAATTAATGTTATAATACATATGTCCTTACTGCATTATCCATTTTCAGGTCATTACCCCCAAGATACTCAAGAATATAACTTCAGATAGATCGCTTTCAAAACTGATTATTGCCATTAAAAAAATGTCAGTCAAAAAAACTGGGATATGTTAATATTCTAAGTCCTTTTGGCATTCTTTATACTTAAAAAACGCGATCAACACAACAGACAATCACAATATGCTAATTCCCTTATGCTTTAATTGTAATCAAAAAGGTTACTCTCCTCTAGTCGGTAAAAACTTGTTAAACTTTACACGTTAATTTATTTTCATACCACTATGAGAAAGCTATTGCTATGAAACAAATATTAAACCTACCTCACCGCTCTATCCATACCATATTAATAAACAAAAATTTAAAAACATACTAAGATACATGTACGATATATTGCAGTTAAACGAAATGCTTGTTCCTAATCTAAAAGAAGTCGCTGAAGGGCTAAAAATCAAGGGATACAAGAAAATGAACAAACAAGAGCTTATTTATAAGATACTTGACGAGCAAGCGCTCACACAGGAGGAAAAAGGAACAAAGGACGAAAAGCCAAAGCCGACTCGTCCTAAGAAAACCATCACCAAAGAAACATCAATGAACAAGAAGACCTCTAAGTCTAAAGACGACGACAAGGAAAAGCCGGAAAGAAAGCGGATCAAGCGGAAAGTAGAGCCGGCACCTAAACGGTCCAATGCTTCCTTCCACTCCCGAAACGAAGAAATGGATGCTCCTGTGGAAGAGCCAGAATATGAATCGCCAGAAGCCATTGTAAAAAAAGCAGAATTTGTTGAAAACGAAGTTCGGAAAGATCGCGAAGCCAACAACAAACACAATGCAGATAATGGTAAAAAATTCAACATTGAGTTAGATGGCATTATCGAAGGAGAAGGAATTCTTGAAATGATGCCTGATGGATACGGTTTTCTTCGTTCCGCAGATTACAATTACCTTACCTCTCCTGATGACATCTATGTTTCTCCTTCTCAAATTAAGCTTTTTGGACTGAAAACCGGAGATACCGTAAAAGGAGCTATCCGACCTCCAAAAGAAGGGGAAAAGTATTTTGCGCTTCTTAGAGTTTCTAAAATAAACGGACTTGATCCTCAAAACATAAGAGACCGAGTTCCTTTTGATTACCTCACCCCCCTTTTCCCTACTGAAAGATTCAATTTAATTGGTAAGACAGGTAAAGACTACGGTAATCGAATGATTGATCTTTTCACTCCGATAGGAAAAGGACAACGTGGTTTGATTGTAGCGCAACCTAAAACGGGTAAAACCTTCTTGCTTAAAGATGTGGCTAACGCCATTTCAAAGAATAATCCGGAGTGTTACATGATTGTCTTATTGATAGATGAACGTCCGGAGGAGGTCACAGATATGCGTCGTTCTGTAAACGCAGAAGTGGTCGCGTCTACCTTTGACGAACCTGCTGACAACCACGTAAGAGTAGCGAATATAGTATTGGAAAAAGCAAAACGATTAGTAGAAAGTGGACATGATGTAGTGGTATTGCTTGACTCCATCACTCGTTTAGCTAGAGCTTACAACACCGTTGCTCCTGCAAGTGGTAAGGTATTATCTGGTGGTGTAGAAGCCAATGCCCTTCACAAGCCTAAGAAATTCTTTGGTGCTGCTCGTAACATAGAGCATGGTGGTTCTTTAACCATCCTTGCAACTGCTTTGATTGATACTGGTTCTAAAATGGATAGCGTTATTTTTGAGGAATTCAAAGGTACGGGTAACATGGAGCTCCAATTGGATCGTTCTTTGGCCAACAAGCGAATGTATCCTGCAATTGACCTTACCAAGTCAAGTACGCGTCGGGAAGAGTTGCTTATGGACAGAGATACCTTACAGCGAATGCATATTTTGAGAAATCACTTGGCCGATATGAAACCAACAGAAGCTATGGAGTTTTTGCGTAAGCACATGCTACATACGACCTCAAATGATGAATTCTTGAGTACAATGAACAAGTAAATTTGAGGGTAGATCATGGCAGATAAGGGCTCCCACTTGCGTAAGTAAATGCGAAATAAGAGACCCCTTATCTACCATCACTTGCCCTAATCCACCATGATCCACCCTTTAAAAAACAAAGATTCTTCAAAAAGGTGTACATTTTTTGCATTTATAATTGTCAAATTCATTTTATAAATGTACCTTTGTCGCCCAATAAGAAAAAATTTGATCACGCCCTTAGGGCATAGAAATAAAATGTTCCTGTTATGAAAAGAACATACCAACCATCCAGAAAGAAAAGAGTAAACAAGCATGGATTCCGTGCTCGTATGGCATCAAAGAACGGCCGTAAAGTATTAGCTCGTCGTAGAGCTAAAGGTCGTGCGAAATTGACCGTTTCTGACGAAATGCGTTTAAAGTAATAGACGCCGATTACTAATACAATAAGCACCACTAAAGCATTTGGCCTTTAGTGGTGCTTATTTGTACCTATATCTATGAAAGTTGTTTAAAAATTTTCTTCATGATACCACAAGTCAATTCTAAAGAAAACAACTAATCCTTTCTCCTCTCCAACCCAGCCAATTTCCTCCTCTTATTCATTCTCAAAACGCAAGATCCCCCCTAGCGCCCCGACAGGTTCGCCAAAGAACTCGATTTTATTATCTTGTGGTTGTTTGACCATTTTACGGGTCGAATTTATTCTAAATACTTACTATTTGTCATGACCAACCAACGCTTCCCAAAAGAAGAACGCCTAAAGAGCAGAAAGACACTTGCCCAGTTGTTCAAGACAGGTCGTTCTTTTAGTGTTTACCCTATCCGAGTAGTTTGGATGGAACTAGAAGAGACCTTGGTTACTCCACTTCAGTTTACAGTTACGGTCCCCAAAAAAAGGTTTAAACTTGCAGTAGACCGAAACAGGATCAAACGACAGATAAGAGAAGCTTATCGTTTACATAAGGCACCTTTGTTGGAAAAGCTGAGTATTAATAAACCCGAATCGAAAAAAACATATGCTCTTATGATGATTTATGTCTCTTCCGAAAAGGAAGCTTATGTAAGAATTGAGAAAAGCGTTCGAAAGAGTTTGGACAGACTTGGAAGAGATATGATGAAGTAAGTTTCTTTGATTTGTTCGTATTGGCAAAGCAACCTTAAAGCCTTTTTCGGAACCAGATAATAAAACTCATTTGTTCATGAAATACCTACTTTTTACACTCTTTCTTCTTTTCGGCACCTTCTCCACTTCTGCTCAGAAGTTTATTCAGATGGAAAAATACGGATCCCCAAAAGTCAAAAAATACTTCATTGGGGAGGAGATTACTTATAAGTTGAAGGAGTTTCCAGACGATTGGACCACCAGTATTATTGAGGATATTGTGATGGAAGAAAACCTTGTGGTATTTAACAACCGAACCATCAAGTTGGATGAAATTACAACCATTCGATCTTTTAAACCTGCTAGATGGTCAGTACCCATCAGTAAAAATCTGTATCGCTTTGGACTGAGCTGGGGATTTTTCTCTCTACTGGGGCCGCTCGTTGGATTTCCAATAACTTGGGCAGCATTGATTGTTCCGGCTACTGCTTATACTACGGGTTTTCTAATTAAGAATCTTTTTAGGCATCGGACTTATAGATTGGGAAAACGAAGATGGTTGCGGATGTTAGATATGAGTCAGCGGATTGGGCCTTAATAATTATGGCTCTTGAACAAACCCAATGATTTTGTTGAAGCTCCCTTTTGGGAGTCTCTTTAACTGCTAGAGAAATTGGAAGCTTGTGACTGCCTTTAAAGAATGTAGCGCTGTCGGAGTTTTACCTCCACAAGATTTATTAAAAAGCTATAATCGTTTTCCAAATGGAATGACTGCTCCAAACTGAAAAGATCTTTGGAAAAACCAGAATTCTTGCTTGGCTTTGTCCGTTTTTCCATTCGACGTAAGTATATTGTTTAAATTTATGTAGCCTCCTTTGACATTGTACTTAAGAAAAACATATTTAAAGCCAATCAACTGCAAACCAATATTAGCTGAAGCACCAAAACCAGAAAGGTGATATTGGTTTCTAGATTCTAACCCTAAGACTTGTACGTCGGTCCTTGGCACTATAAGACCAAGACCAACTCCTTCTACCAGTAATAGTTCTAGGCGATCTGTTAGTTTATTATTTAACCTCTTTAACAAGTTGTCATTTCTTGCGGCTTCTACCACAATATAGTTCAAGCCATCGGTATGCTCCATTCGAAAGAAATCGGGTGTTAGTTTTACGACATCATCATTGTAAAGCCCTTGATAAGGATGGTCATCGATATTTACACTTCCCTCCACGTTCACCTCTTGGTTAGTCTGTACAACATACTTCATGTGGTCGATATTCAAGGCTATTGAATAGTTTTCATTTAAAAAATAAGTGAAGCCAGCATTGGTTTGAGGAATGCTCAATTTGGTTGGATGGAAATAAACATCAAAGGAGAATGGTGTTTGGCGATCTTTAGCAATGACATTTTTTAGCCTTAAATCGTAACCACTTCCTTTCAACTGAATATCAGACTTCGTGTAATAAGCTCTGTTCCAACCCCAATGAACGAGCAAGCGATGATTTTGAGCCTGAAGGATAGTGGGAAACGTGAGAAGAAAAAGCAGTATCCCTAAAATAAAAAAAGAGCTAAACTTATTTTTCATAATCTAAAGATAAGAATAGTCCTTAGGAATATAATCCTCATTTATCTTTCAATAGGTCAAAGGCTATGGCGAGGGAAAAAACAGGGCGTTTTCCCCGAGAAGAAAATTTTAAATCCGTGTATTCCGTAGTCCTTCCGAGGGCGTCCGTAACTTTAAAATCCCTGTAAGAGGACAAAGAATAATTATAAGCCATTAAGGCACGTAAGGACCAGCGTTTCCAATAGTTTGGCGTTTCAATGAAGAGCATAAAAGTGTTCGTCCAACCAAAACCAGCAACTCCCCAAGCTTCAGGGTCTATCACTTTATTGTAGCTATCCCAACGACTAAAATGCGGCCCGAATCCCGTTTGAAAACCTAGACCACCACTCCATTTCTTCCAAAGATAAGTCCCACTAAAATCAATAACAGGTCCTACTTGACTATTTCCTAAACCAAAATGAATTGCCTCCTCTCCTGCAGGTAGAAAATCGCCTTTGGTATGATTCCGAAAAAAACCGACTCCACTCTCTAGAAATAAAAAAGCATTTATTTGCTTTTGCCAAAAGGTATAAACCAACGAAGAAAAAGAGGACGGTTCATCTGGTGCAAAACGGGTGCTACTATCAAACAGACGAAGGTGATGAAAATGAGTCGGCAGATTAACATCAATATTTCCTCCTGACTGAACTCTTTCTATTGGCAGATAAACTAATCGGAGATTTCCCACTTTTGTATTTGATTGTGCCTGCGCTATAGAGACCTGTAACAGCAGAAAAAAAACGAATAGTCTTTGATGAAAAATCATTGTTAAAATTTTAGTAGCACAATTACTCTTTGCTTTCTGAATTTACAACTTCCAGTGGGTGAAAGTTATCATTCCGCTCATCATAAACGCCATTGTAAATCGATAGTCGATAACGATATTCCCCAGCTTGATCTGGCGCAGTAATCGGTATTGTCATTGGAACACAATCGCCAGGTTTGATTTCATCCACTGTAAATCGAACTCGGTTTTGAGATTGGCCGGCCCAATGCTTGACCTTAAGCATCACGTAACCTATACCAAGAGGAAGTTCTTTGTTTCCACTTATTTGTATTGTCTTCCTTGTAGGGTTACAAACTTCCACTGCAACATTAGAAGATGAGCCAACTACCAAACGCTCTGGCAAAACATTGGTTTTCACTTTCAATCTATTGTAAAAATAAAACTGATCCAACAGTTCTAAATTCACTTTATCTTTAGTGTCTAACCAGATTCCTTTTTTACTGTGATCGACTAAGTGAACAATCGCCACTTCCTTTCCTTGCAATTGTTCTTGTTCTTCGATCAACAGATCATATTGACTACCAGCATAGCCTGCATTGTTAATGGCGAACCCCTGACTCCTTCCATAGAAACCAAACTTTGATGCCCTTTGGTAGCTATTGATAAATAATGCAGGACGGTCACCAATTGCTGTACTTAAATCATTTGCCCAGTTTTTCCAACCATGAAATTCAGCAGCCAAAGGAAAAACTCTTTTGGGTAAGACTTCCACTACCAGTATCAGTCGAAAAGCTAGTATCAATAGTAAGGAAGGAATGGCTAATCGATAAGCCCAAATCCTTAATTTCTTCTGTTTTGAGATGTAATGATAGCTCAGGTAAATTAGAGGGACCATACCCATGGCTGTCCAGTTGGGTTCTACCCTACCTTTAAGGCTACTCAATAAAAAGAAACCGAAAATGCCGAAAAAGGAAAATTTCAAGCTGCGTTCAAAAACGTCTTTTGATTTAAACTTATACGCTGCCCAGAATAGTAAACCCCCAATCAGTGGGCCAAAGATCAACAGTTGCCCCAAGACATATTCACCAATAAAAGCAATGGTATATGTCTCAGCAGAACGGTCAAATAAATGAAAACGGAAGGTTGGAAAATCGTGGATGTATTGCCAATAAAGATGTGGTCCAAAAGATAGCGTTGCAATTAAAACAGCAAAATAAAAAGTCTTCTTCCTAAACAAGTCGAAATTTGATAACAATACACTTACCAAAACAACAATACCATGATACTTACTGTAGCCCATAGCCGCAATAGTTAATCCAAGCCATAATGCGTTTTTCCAATCATAGTCTTTTACATATTTTTGATAAAAGAAAAAGAACAAAGCCACCGTCAGCAGCAAAGGAATATCCGGCGCGGCGAAAAAGCCAACGTGAGCTATAACACAACTCATCAGCAAGGCAAAAAATAAAGCGGGCTGCTTTGGTTTAGTCATCCGGAACATCAGATAAATCGTCAGCAAATTAGCCAAGACAACAAAAAGACGAACCCCTAATTCATTTTCCAACAAGGTGTAGCCTGCTCCAATTAGCAATGCGATAGCAGGTGGATGATCAAAGTAGCCCCAATCCAAATGCTGACTATAGACCCAATAATAAGCTTCATCATGTGCCAACTCAGAACAAAAACTTTGCAAGAGGTTTACTGCTAAAATAGCGAATAAATAGAGTGGCCAAGATTTTTGGAATAGTTGCATAGATAGGTGTAGACTCAGTTCCAATTAGAAAAAAGCTCCACAAGAGACTAACCCTGCGGAGCTTTATTTTATCCGAATGAAGGAAGTTTATTTCACTTCAAAAGTAATTTTCAAATTCACACGGAATTCAGATACTTTGTTTGATTTCACAACAACGCTCTGGCTCTGCACAAAGGCAGATTTTACATTTTTTACAGATTTTGCAGCACGAGCAACTCCTTTCTTCGTTGCATCTTCCCAACTTTTTGGAGAGCTTGCCAATACTTCGATTACTTTCATTATAGCCATTGTAAAATTGTTTTTAATGGAAACAGCTTTTAAATAAATTAAAATTGTTTTCTCGGCTGATTCCGGTTAGTAAATAGTTTGTTGGTTATTTTCTTTTGAATATCTTCCACTATCTCGCTGCAAGTGTTTTCACCTGTTCGTACAGCTTATCTTCATCCCCACTACTGTATTTTCTTTTATGGAAAACGATGTTACCCTCTTTGTCGAGTAAGAAAGTTTGAGGCAGTCCATTCAACCCCCCAGGCATGACTTTTCGGAATTCGCGGTGAACATCATTATATGTTTTCCAAGGCCATTTTTTATCTTCTACTCTTTTGACGAAGTTAGGATAATTTTTTGAGAAATCAGTAGAAATAGCAACCAGATTAAAGTCGGTTTCTTTTTGCCAATCTTCATACTTTTCACTAATGGCTTTCATCTCCATAGCACAGGGAGCGCAAGTGGTGAGCCAGAACAACAAGACCGTTGGTTTACCATTTGCTTTCAGTTCATTCTCTGAATTCAGAACTTCTCCAGCAGCTGTTTTCAAAGAGATGTCATATGGAAATGTCTTTTTAATTTCAGATCCTGGACGGGCAGTATCCATCATATAATTACTGCGTTTTTTTACTGGTGGCGTTGTATCTCTTTTTACAACCTTTTTTTGTGGTGTTGGGTTAGTTACGGAAGCTGTTGCAGTTTCTACTTTTTCTTCAACACTAGTGTTACAAGCAAATAGAAATAATGCGCTAAGAAGGAGGAGTATATTTTTCATGGTATTTTATTTTATGATTTATTGTATTGTCTGTCGCTATAAATTTTAGGGTATCATCATAAAGGAGCTTTGTGTAAAAACGCATATTTGAAAACCATTCGTTGGTGTCTAATTCACCCTATCCAAAGCCTCTTGTGCTCGTATAAAGTCAGATTTCAAATTCAAGGTTTGTTGATAATCGTTTTTTGCAGCGGCTTTATTTCCTCTAACTTCATGAACGGACCCTCGGTAATAATAGGCCATAAAGTAAGTCGGTTCTACGTTTATAGCCAAATCAAATTTCTTATAAGCTTGATCCATAGAGTCCATTTCAAAATAAGCAAGCCCTGCATTATAGTAGGAATCTACATATTGAGGTTGAAACTTATTGACGTTTTCATACTCCGTTATGGCGTTCTTCAATTCCCCTTTGTTGTGAAAAAAACGAGCCTTTCCAAAATAAGCCCCAACGTAGGTACTATCCAAAGATAAGGCATTATCGTAAAAACGAATAGCAATTGCGTTATCTCTTTTCCCAAAGAGTTCTCCAAGCATCGCCCAACCATCAATTAAATCCGGATCATTATCCACTGCTTTTTGAAAACTGGCAATGGCCCGGTCTTCATCTTCCATTTCTCTAAAGTTTCGTCCCATCATAAAATAAGCTTCTCCCAACTGAGGATCTATTTTCAATATTTGATCAACGGTTTTCAAAGAAGGTGTATATTGTTTTAGGATGTACTGGAACTCTGCTAATTTCAATAAAGTTGGAATCCGACTTGGATATAATTCGGCCGCTTTTTCCATCGTTTTTAAAGCCAATCGAGATTTGTAATAATCCAAATAAACATCCGCCAGAACGTGCCTAATATCGATATTCATAGAATCGATAGACATTGCTTTTGTCAAATCCGCTATGGCTTCATCAAATCCTTCTGCCTCGTAATAGGCATTCCCACGAGCTGCATATAAAGTGGCATCTCCCGGTGTTTTAACGATTTGTGCCGTGAGTGCGTCTATCGTCGGATTTCCAGTCGTCGGTATTGGTCTAGCTGTAGTATCTGCCTTGTCAGAATCAAGGTTGCAAGCTATTGTTAAAACAACAAGACTTAGTGAAAGTAAGTAAAGAATATTTCTCATTTGTATATTTATATTTAAATCACATCTGCATTTGCGGTGGTCAAAATTAAGGTATTTTTACTAAAGGTTTGGGATAGCCTCCTTAACTAATGCCTTTTATTCTTAATTTCGTCTCGAACTGTTACTTTTCGAAAGTAAATACCTCTTTTTTATATAAGCAATTGGACAAAATAATAAACTCGTTTTTTGATTAAGGATTATGAATTAAGAATTATTCCCTCAAACGTAAATAGATATTTTATTGTGTTTGAGGGAATAATCCTTAATCTTGCATCTTTAATCTTCAATCTTCAATCTTTTCTAATAAAATAAATATCTCTTTGCACTCCCAACATAAATCAACGACTCACTAATATGAATCACTCCAGCAAACGCCCTCTTCCAGAAGAATCTTCACAATATTTCAAAACCTACATAGACAAAGTCCCACAACCGGACTTTCTTTCCTTATTAAAAAAGGCAAGTCCAGAAACCACTGCCTTCCTGAAAGGCTTATCAGAAGAACAATGGATGCACCGCTATGCTCCAGATAAATGGAGTATTAAAGAAATGATGCTTCACATCATAGACACCGAACGGATTTTTGCTTACCGAGCGCTCCGAATTTCAAGAGGAGATAAAACACCACTTCCTGGTTATGAACAGGATGATTATGTTCCTTTTTCTAAAGCAGATCAAAGAAGTTCAACTTCCATCATTGCTGAATATGAAGCAGTGCGTCAAGCCAGCATTCAACTTTTTGAACATATGGATGATGGTCATCTGGAAGCGGTTGGTATTGCCAGTGGGGGGCCATTCACTCCGAGAGCACTTGGCTTTGTGCTGGTAGGACATGAAATCCATCACATGCAGGTTTTGAAAGAACGATATTTTTAAAAAGGCGCATGGAGCAGATGAGGCTTCCCATCTACCTCATCACCTCATCCACCTATCATTAAATTATAAACAAAAAAATGACGATAGCAATCATAGCCCACGATGGCAAAAAAGCGGACATGGTTGGTTTTATAAAAGACCACCTTCACATTTTTAAAAAGAACAGTATTAATCTTATTGCCACAGGAACAACGGGCAAGCATTTACAACAGTCGGGTTTAAAAGTAGAATGTATGGAAAGTGGTCCCGTTGGAGGCGATGCTCAGATTGCCAGCCGACTGGTAGAAGGTAATGTTCAAATGGTCATCTTCTTCAGGGATCCTTTAGGCAAGCATCCGCATGAAGTGGATGTGAATATGCTGATGCGTTTATGTGATGTACATAACGTACCACTGGCTACGAATCCGGCGGCGGCCGAATTATTCTTGGATAGCTTGTAAAACTTAAGAAAGTCGCTGAATTAGAGCTTTCACCTGAAAAATTCAATTTGCACAAAAAAAAACGTTGACTCAGCCATTGCTGATCAACGTTTTTTTATTGTTAGAATTTATTCTAAAAAGTAGAATAAATTATTTACGTAAGAACTTACCGAACATTTTCATGCCCATTCCTGCTAAGTCATCCATTACAGATCCGTCGCCATCTTGGTCTAATAATTTTCCAATAAGGCCCATTTCCTCTTGCTTTGCAGAAGCTGAACCTACAGATTTCATCAAGAATTGAGCGATACCACCCGCATCCAATCCTTGCTGTCTCTTCTCCTTACCCAACATACCCATTACCATAGGAGCGAGCATTGTCATTAAGTTTCCAGTCTGGCTTCCACCTAGTCCACTCATTTTTGCGATCATATCAATTGCATTAGATTGCTTACCACCTAGAACGTGCTTAAGAATACCAGCTCCATTAAGTGCAGCAGGCATAGAAGGTTCTTGAGGTGCAGCCGCTTGACCTAGAAGTGAACCTAAGTTGTCGAGGATACCACCGTCATGGTCATTATCAAGCGCTGAAGCCAAGGCAGAAGCGCCATCAGGAGACTGTGCGTTTTTACTCAATGCAGACATCAATGTTGAAATTGCACCTTGAGCAGCTACCTGAGTCGCTTGCTTATCTGCACCTCCTAATTGTTGACTCAATTGATCGATCAAGCCTTCTGAAAGTTGACCTTGCAACAGGTCCATTAAATTTGCCATAATTGTTGTTATTTATTTAGAGTTAAAAATTTATATCTTTTATTCCATTTATTGAATCCAGTTCCTTTAATCCTCGTATTTATTAAAAAGGACACGCAATATAAGTATTCTAGGAGAAATACCCGAGCTGCGGTCAAATAAAGTACAGGTACTGTCTGTTTAATTTATAACCAAATCCCTCCAAATGAAAAATATAATTTTATGCGCATCATCATTTCCATCATCCCCCTCTTTCTTTGCTTTTGTTTAAAGGCTCAATACCTTCATACCCCTAAGCAAATTGAAACCATAAAAAAAGAATCTACCATAAATTATCAATTGGATTCTGTTGTGCCCTCATTAACAGAAACACCTGCTAAGATGATAAGCTTCTTTTATGAGACGGTGGTTTTTTCGGATACGTCACTTTCTAGGCTAATTTCAAGCAAATTGAGTAAGAAAGAATTAAAATACCTTAAAAAAGGGGACCTTTTTTATAAAGATAAAAAATACACAGAAGCAATTACTCAATATCAGAAGTCAGAAAGGCTCAACCAACACCCTTACGTGATGGCTAGAGTTGCCTTCAGCTTTCAAAAAAGTGATCTCCCTCAAGACGCGATTACCACTTATACGGAATTATTGACAACAGACAGCAGCAACGCTTTTATCTACCTCCAACTAGCCAATTGCTACCACCAATTAGAAGAGCACAAAATGGCTAGCCGTCAAGTAACCTTGGCCCATTTATACAACCGAAACAATACTTCTTATCTGGATACCCTCAGTAAAATTTACAAAAGTCGTAATTGGAAATTTCGAAATTTAGACTTCGACCCGATATATCAAATCAGAGATTCTGAGATGAAAGTCCAGATCACTGCCGCTGACGAGCCTTGGATCGCTTATGCTTCAGTTAAAGCCATATGGGCTCATGAACCCGGATACCAGGAGAAAATGAAATACCTTTCCTCCGAAGACAGTCGAATCATTGAAGAAAAAGAGGCTTTGTTCAATGCTTTAGTCGTTTATGAAAAACTAGAAGCACCTGTTAAGATTAATTTTCCTGGATTATATACCTTATCCCGTGCGCTCCCCGAGAAACGGGTAAATGATTTTATCATGTATGAAATTAGCTTGCGCGAACATCCTGAAATTACTGCTCAGCTTAGTGAAGAAAGACTTGAGCAATTGATTGACTATATTTATACTTATCGGGTGAAAGCATTGGAGGTTTCGCAGTAAGTAGGAACTCCTAACACAATTTCAAAAGCCACCTCAACTTCAGCCTCAATTCCCTGAATACACTGACCAATGTATTATAAGGGAATTCTATTTATGCCCTTTAAAAGTTTCTTTCCATTCCCTCTATAGCAAGTTATTCCTTTTATTTTTCAAAAAAATCCGCTCCCCCTCTTGCAAAAAAGAAAACAATAAACTAACTTTGTTTTTCAAAGTACTTTTAAATCATCAAATCATGGTAATGGACAAGCGTAATGAACATTTAGAAACCTTGAGCGAAATCCGCTCTTTGATGGAGCGCTCTTCCCGCTTTATTTCTCTAAGCGGTTTATCAGGAGTTGCAGCGGGTATATTTGCATTACTCGGAGCAGCGATGGTTTACATCTATCTAGGTATCAGTCCTTTTACCCATAAAAAAATGTACTACGTAGTAGCGGAAACAACTCATAAGTGGGGAATGGATTATATGACATTTTTCTTTTTAGATGCTGCAATGGTATTGTTATTCGCTTTGCTGGGAGGTGTGTTTTTCACTTTCCGAAAGGCGAAGCAAAAAGGAGATAAGATTGGTTGGGATGCTTTATCGCAGCGTTTGGTCATGAGTATGCTTGTTCCTCTATTGGCAGGCGGTATCTTCTGTCTGGGTTTGATTTATCACAATGAATTCGGATTAGTGGCTCCAGCAACTTTGATTTTTTATGGCTTGGCTTGTATCAATGCTAGTAAATATACTTTGAAAGACATTGGGAATTTGGGAATGCTTGAAGTAGCTTTGGGGCTCGTTGCGCTTTTTAATGTAGGATATGGTTTGGAGTTTTGGGCTTTGGGCTTTGGAGTACTGCATATCATTTACGGCGTAATGATGTATTATAAATATGAAAAAAACTGAGGATCAACTATAAACAGTTTATAAAAAAGCGAACTTGTATTCTGGAGTATTAGTATGAAGAAAATAATTGCAAATCTTAATAAGGCATTCGATAATAAAGTCCGGTTGGGCATTATGTCTTTACTGATGGTGAATGACTGGGTCCAATTCAAGACACTTAAAGAGATGTTGGAATTGTCTGATGGACGCTTAGCTAGCCACATCAAAGCGCTAGAGGCAGCTGAGTATATTGAGATCCGTAAAATGTTTGTTGGAAAAAAACCACAGACTTCTTATGCCACAACTAAAGCTGGACGTAAAGCTTTCAACGATCACCTAGATGCTTTAGAAAATTTGTTGAGGAACCGAGATTGAGTTATATTTTTTTGCACTTACACTTTGAATTTCAAAGTACTTTTAATTTATAAATCCAAAGATTCACTAATAATAAGAGAGTGTTCAATAAAGTGTGTCAGCGGGTAGATTTCCCTTTAGGGATTTAAGGGCTGCGCTAGGAAATGACACAGAGGTAGAACAGTCCCAATAATAATCTTCAAGGAACTATAAAAAAAACATTATGCTTACAAATCATTTTGAAATCAAACGAAGCCTCCGTGATGGCTTTCATTACACGCTTGCCAGCCAATGGGCCATTTACCAAACCAGCTTGGAATGGAGAGAACGATTTCTCTTTGCCTTGGTTCGCTACACGGTACCGATTTACAAATTTATTAGTAAACCCAAAGAATCCAAATGGGATATTACAATAGATCAATTGGGAGAATACCCAGAAAAATCATTGGGCAAAGCTTGGTTCAGTTTCTACCAAGGTAAGGATTTCAGCATCAGTGCACATTATGAGGAACATGACATCTATCACGCTTTACTTGGTTACAAAACAACCATAGTAGAAGAAACACGAATGTATTGTTTTCTACTAGGCTCAGGAAAAACTTCCGTTGCTACGCTATTTACAATAATCATCGGATTACTTTTTTTACCAGAGTTCAGTGGGCAATTCTATCGGGATTATAAACTCGGCAAAAAAGCACTCAATATTTCTAAGTGGGACTTCCGCTATTTACTCCGAGAAAAGCGCAGCACCCTCCGACGAATGATTTTCCGCAAAGGCAAAGCAACACAGGTTCCTCTACTCTAGGCAAGAACTTAATACATTCTAATTTTTATTCAATCGCACTATTTCCGAAATACTCACACAGAGTCCACAGAGATCACAGAGTATTTTACCACAAAATCCGCGATCGCTCTGTGCTCTTTGTGGCCTCTGTGTGAGGAAAAATACGATTGGTGAATAATACACCCAAATCTTTTCTAGCCTGTTCAGTAGCCATATTTAATTTCTCATTTGCATAAAAAATAACATCATGTCAAAAAACAATAATATCACAATCTATAAAGCTATGATCCAAAAAGCCTTTCCTCCCGGTCACAAAGAATCAGAAGGTCTCTTCGGCCCAGGCAGTATGCACTGGTTATTGTACCGGGAGCCGGGCGTCATCATTGCTAGTTACCGCGCCTTGATGTTACAAGTAGCACATCCAGCGATTGCAGATGGAGTGCACCAATTTAGCGCTTTCAAAAAAGATTATCTCGGTCGAGCCGAGCGCACTTTCACCAACATGATCAACATTTATTTTGGAGATCGACAAACCGCATTGCGTTCTGGATTCGGTTTGTATACCATGCACGGCAGGATCCGGGGCACCATACAATTTGAGGAAGGAGGACGAAACCAAACTCGGGCGTATAGTGCAAATGACCCGGACCTGCTTTTATGGGTCTTGGCAACCATGGTGGAAGCGACCTTGTATGCTTATGAAAAAATCTGTCGAACATTAAGTCCCGAAGAGAAGGAAAAGTATTTCGAAGAGACTAAGTCCGTGGCAATATTGATGGGGATCCCGTCAGATGTATATCCAAAAAATCTGGAGGCATTTCATAAATATTTTGAAAAAATGCTTACTGGAAATATACTCCGTGTAGACGAACTCACCTTAGATTTAGCAACTTCGATTTTCAAACCACCTTTCTTTCCCTCTTATTTTGCCAAGACCTTAGCTGCGGGAGGATTGCCTCCTCACTGGAGAAGAGCCTATCGTTTAGACTATACTAAGGCGAAGCGCAAAACATTCAGAGCGATTGTATTTATCACAAAAACATTTCGAAAGCTTTGTCCTCATCCATTAGGTTATGCCCCACCCTGGTACCAGGCGCATTATCGTGTGGCTCGTGCCAGTGGTAGAAGACCCCACTTGGTGGATTCCTTATTCAATGGGCTGGCCAGATTACCGATGCTAAAGGGCGTTACTCTTGCTAATCATTAATACTGGCTGGCCTTT
>CAZDTI010000031.1:27663-34074 GCA_964508085.1 uncultured Saprospiraceae bacterium
TATTACTCTGCCTAAGTACTGCATTTGGTTTTGCCTTGATCGGGGTAAGAATTTCTCATCTTGGTTTTAACTTCAATCAAATTAATGACGTAACCAATCTAGACATCCTTAGGGGCACTTCAAGTTTTCTATTTCTAATTTGGAACCTATTTCTCGCTTGGATTCCGTATTGGATTTCTTTAACGCTGGAACGCAGTAGTAAAAAGTTTAATTCTACTGTTATCAGTGGTCTATTACTTATTAGCTGGCTCCTTTTTTTCCCAAATGCTCCATATATAATAACAGATCTTTTACATCTCCGCAGCAGAGCACCGATTCCACATTGGTATGATGTAATGCTATTTGCCTCTTTCGCATGGACTGGTTTAATGCTGGGGTTACTTTCACTCTACGAAGTCCAATTATTCCTGAGGAAAAGGATAGGAAATACTGGCTCCTGGTTTTTGACCATAAGTGCCATTTTCCTTTGTGGCTTCGGCATTTACCTTGGTCGCTTCCTGCGCTGGAATTCCTGGGATGTAATTACCCAACCTGGTTCTCTTTTCAGTGAGTTATTTGAAATTATTACAGATCCTTCTGCTGCTGAAAGTGGCTTAGGTATTACCATTGTGCTATCGGTCTTTTTACTAATAGCTTATTTAAAAATGATTTTACTACTCGGAAATAGTAATCAAAACTAGTTGTCTTCATCTCCTCCATTTCACTACTTATTTTATCAAAATTGAATATCATGGAATCCAAATCGATCAAACTGAAAGCCATTTTCATGGCAACGCTTTTTTTCAACTTACTCTTTTGGCAAGAAAAAATGGGACTCAATGTTCTGCTTTTTGATCTTCTAATTGGGGCGATTATCTGCTTCCTCCATCCAAAAATATGGAAAGAGAAAACAATTTTATTTACTGGAGCAGGAACACTATTATTGGCCCTTCTTATCGCTTGGAATAACAGTTTATTTACAAAAATCGTCCACCTACTTTCTGCTCTAAGCTTTCTAGGTTTTGTACAAGTACGTCAAATGGAATTTATTGGAACAGCATTCGGTGTAGGTATTACCAACATCGTAGAGTCTCCTTTGAAAGCAGTTGTAGCACTTGGCTTTTTTGCTACAGACCTTTCAAAAAAGGAAGCCTCCATTCGTCCGGCTTGGCGATGGGCTCAGCTTTCAATAGTACCGCTGATTTTAGTGGGCGTTTTTTATGGATTATATGCATTAGCCAATCCTGCCTTTGCCAATCTTTCAGGTCGAGCTTGGAATAAAATATTACCTTGGATAATCCCCAACATTGATGTAAATCGTACTTTATTCTTCCTTGCAGGATTAGCTATTACAAGCGGATTATTATGGCCAACACATCTTTGTGCTGAATTCAGAGAAAAAATAAAAGCAAAGGTGCTATTACGAAATCGAAAACCAAATGCACTGTTTGGATTTATGGATTTAAAAATGGAATATCGTTCAGCTTTGGTCTTAATGATTTCTCTGAATTTTCTTCTATTTTTTGTCAATGCCATAGACTTCTGGTTTGTATGGCTGGGCAATGGAACCACAGAAGTCAACCTACTCAGTAGCTACGTACATGAAGGCACCTGGCTTTTGATCGTTGCCATTTTACTAGGCATGGTGGTACTCGGTTATTACTTCCGTAAAAATCTAAACTTCTACCCTGGAAATAACTTTTTGAAAATAGCTGCTTATAGTTGGATTGTTCAAAACGGCATTCTTGCGCTTTCTGTAGGCATGCGAAATTTCAGATATATCGAACATTATGGATTGGCTTATAAAAGGCTGGGCGTTATTCTTTTTCTTAGTCTGGTTCTTATTGGTTTGTGTACCATGCTTATAAAAGTAAAACAGCGAAAGACATTTTATTATTTACTTTTTCAAAATGCCTGGGCTTGCTATTTTGCACTTATCTTAGCTTCCAGTTTTAGCTGGGATGTCTTAATTACAAAGTACAATCTCTCAGGATATACCAAAACAGAAGTAGATACAAGCTACCTGATAAATGAGCTTTCCGATAAAAACTTGTACGTTCTTTTACAGCATTATAATTATGGAAGCTCTGATTTAAACCTGAACAACGGCATTGGTTATCAATTAAAAAACAAGCGTAAGGACTTTATCAACTTGCAGAAAAACTACAGTTGGTTATCTTGGAATTATTCGGATTTCCGAAATAGGCGTTTTTTGGGAGAAATGGATTAGGGGTTCTCGCGTTGTTCGGAGTGGAGGTAACCGCAAAGGACGCCAAGGAGCGCAAAGTTTTCGCAAAGTTTTTTTTTTGTAAAGCGTACCATAATCCCCCCTTCGCGTTTCCTTTGCGCTTCTTAGCTCCCTTTGCGGTTAAACAACCTTCAAGCGAAGCGAGGAGCACCACAACAAAACAAAATCATGAAATCAACAAGACTTCTACAAACATTCTTGGTAGTACTTTTACTTTCTGTTACAAGCATTGCCCAACCATCTATCCCCTCCTTACTAAACGAACTAGACAGTATAATCGCTAAAGAAAATATTCCTGGCGCCATGATTTCCATCGTCCGTTCTGATTCCATTATATTCACAGGTGGAGTTGGTTTTGCCAACCTGGAAAAGAAAGAGCCCGTAACCGACCAACACTTATTTAGACTCGGATCCATTTCCAAAACTTTTACAGCTATAGGCATTTTAAAACTAGTAGAAAGAGGTGCGTTTAACTTAACGACTCCGGTTAAAGATATTGACTCCAATATCCCTTTCAAGAATAATTGGTCTGAGAAATCGCCTGTTACAGTAGAACAAATATTGGAACATACTGCTGGCTTCGACGACATGCACATGCACGCGCTTTACAACAATACGCATACCACCGCTCCAAGCACCAGCGAGTTGTTAGACATACAACGAAAATCATTATACGCTCGCTGGAAACCAGGTACCCGAATGGCGTATTCTAACCCAGGTTATGTAGTAGCCGGACACCTGATCGAACAACAATCAAAGCAACCTTATCATCAATACTTAAAAGAACAGATCTTAATTCCACTTGGGATGAAAGCTTCCGGGTTTTATTTCAAGCGCCCTAAATCCAAATGGATGACTCATGGCTATGATTATGAGGGTCGTCAATTTCAGCAAGTTGATTATCGTTCTATTCAAGGAGGCCCCGCTGGAGCATTTTGTTCGAATGCAAAGGAGATGGCACTCTTCCTTCAGTTTATGCTAAAACGACAAACGACAGAAGGTAACACCATAATTTCAACAACCTCTTTTGATCGAATGGAAACGGCTAAAACTAGTATCGCTGCTAAAGCAGGTTTCCCTATTGGTTATGGTTTGGGTAACAGTCAAAAAATACGCAATGGTTATTCCTTTCATGGGCACGATGGTGGAATTGATGGATTTAGATCAGAGTATTTGTATTCTTCGGAAGCAGATCTAGGAATTGCTGTTTCCATGAATGTGGCTAAAAATCCAAGAAACCTTATTCAACCAATACTAGATCATTTCATTAAAAATAAACGTACGACAAACAGAACCGAAGTCTCTATTGCTCCAGAAGTTGTTCAAGAATACGAAGCTTATTATACTTATAAAAGTCCACGCAATCAGGTATTCGCATTTGCACAACAAATGGTCGATGGTGTCAGCTTGAAATTCATAGATGATAAAAGTATTGAAGTGACCAACTATTTTGGAAAGGTGGAAGACACACTATATCATGCAGGAAACAACCAGTTCTATAGTGGCAAAAAAAGCAGTGCACCATTTGCGATGTTTTTGAAAAATGAAAAACGAGAACCGGTGATGTGGTTGGCAAATAGTTATGCAGAACAAGAATCTAAAGTCTGGCGAACGGTTAAGAACATTATGATTTGGTTCTCCATGTTAATTGCCTTTCCATTTCTATTTTATGGATTGATTTGGTTGATCATTCAATTAGTTTCAAAAACTAAAAAACCGATACAGAGTCGGTTGGTCACTTGGTTTGCTTCGATAAGTTATGTACTAATACCAGTGAGTTTTATTTTGGCCGCAGAGTTTTCGGTCGGAGATGATTTAACAATGATTTTTCAGAAAATTCTATTCATGAGTAGCATTTCCTTTTTCCTCTTTTCGGTCTTTTCTTTGAGGTATTTTTTCAGTCTTGAGAAAGAAAGTTCTTTTTTTAGATTTTATTATAGATTGACTTCTCTATGCCTTTCAGGTTTGGCAATCTACTTTCTTATGAACGGAATTGTTGGTTTTAGGATGTGGGCGTACTAAGGTTATAACCCACAACGTTTTTCCCGTTCTTCTTGAAAAGGAATATCCCGAACCAAACGTTGGAAAGATTCGATGTTGTGTTTTGGATTGTCAGCCACTGTAACGTCCTGAAAATAAAAATCCGCGAGCCCTGAAATGCCTTTTAAGTCATAAGCAAGTTTGGTCAAGCATTCACTTTCATCATCTGTGACATTAGGATTCTTTGACGAATATTTCATCGCAGCCCTTTTCAGATAGGTTTCTATTTGACCGGGCGTTGGGCGATTATAATCTATGCTGCAAGTATTTGGGTTTTCCGGAAGGTAACGAATAACAAATTCATCGCCCTTTTCTAATGGCATTCCGTGCTGGTAAAGTTGAACTCCTTCTTTCGCTTTTTTAGATTTAACCGTATAGCCTCTCCCATTAACAATGAAATAATAAGACACGGAATGATCTTCATTTTCAGATGCAATCAAAATTTTAGCAGAAGCTTCTTTACCAAATTCTTGTAACAGAGTCGTTATACCTACAGACTGTTTATTATCCTGCCAATTACTAAAAGTCGTAAAAGCGGTAAATATCAATATGAACACTCCAGCCATAAAGCCCAAACTTTGAAATAAATGCCTTTTTTCTTTTTTCTTCCTAATTCTATTAAGAGGCGTATCTGCTGTTTTATTGATATTAAAACCGTAATAAAATTTTTCATCTCGCAGTTCTATCTCCAGTTCGCAAAGTTCATCTTCTATAAAGAAAGAATAACTAGATGTTTCTAGAATCTTAAAGTCAACCAATATAATTTTGTTATTGCAGTATACCAACAAATGCCCCGACTTTGCGCCGTGGTACATGCCGACATTGTGGTTTTTACCATTCTGCCCTAAATATGTCCAATTGAACTGGTTCACAATTTTTTTAACTTTTGTTGTTACTAAGTTACGCATTTTTGAACCGACTTTAAATACCTAAAACCTTCGTTTAACATATTAAAATTCTACTTCTTTGTTCAACTTTAGTATTTTAGAGCCGTAAATTGTAGGCATAAACCTATTAATAGTTTCAACCCTCCTCTCAGTAGATAACGCTGCAAAACTGGAAAGAAACAACACTTAACCTGTATTAATCAAGACAATTTATCAACTATGGATGACCAGGAAAGAAAGTTACTAAAGGAAAAGATCATAGAAACCTTAGCGAAAACGAAGGAGGAGATTGTGGAGTTGGAAGAAATGACTAAACCGATCTCCCCTGAAAATTCTATCGGAAGAGTGAGTAGAATGGACGCCATCAATAATAAATCCGTAGCAGAAGCTGCTCTTAGAAGTAGTCGCCGAAAGTTGAATAACCTGGAGTATGCACTCACTCAAATAGAGGCTGCCGATTTTGGAAATTGCACCATGTGTAAACGCCCAATACCTCCAATGCGATTAATGTTGATGCCTCAAAGTCGAAGATGTGTTCGTTGTGCTGATAGATAAAAATACAGGGCAGCACACGCAGCGGTGATACCCTGTATTAACAATCATTCTGCCTATCATCCGAAAGGCAGCTAACCAATAAAAACAATTATAATTAGGTATAATGTACTTCTTTCTCCAAAGGAGGATAAGTTTCATATTCCTAGAAACTCAACTAATATTCGTCCTAGCCATTTCAATAGCCTCTTTAAACAAATCTCGTTAAGGACAGCGTATCTCTAGTTCTCTCGTCTAAATCTCTGTAGCACTCGACCCTTAATAGGAACAGCGAATCCTGTATTTTCAAAAAACAGGGCACCTAAACAATTGCTTGTATGGCACCCTGCATAACCCCAAAAAACCAAATGAAAACATTCTTAAAATTACCCTCTTTGATCGAGCGTAGTCCAGACTTTATAGTCCTGTATCTTGATAAGGTAGACTTTAAAGCCTAACCTTAGTCTCTTTAAAAGAACAGGATGTTTAAGTCACATCCTGCAAACCAAAAAACCAAATGAAAACAATCTAATTCTTTCAAGCGCTCCTTTCCTGCGCCTGGTTAACTTTCTAGCTACCTGCTTTCCAGTTATATATTTTGATCAGGTCTCCATCTTTGGATTCCCTAATGCTTTGCAAAAGACAGGATGCAAAACACATCCTGCATAACCCCAAAAAACCAAATGAAAACAATTCTTACATTGCTCCGCTTTCGGAAACAATGGA
>CAZDTI010000032.1:0-33689 GCA_964508085.1 uncultured Saprospiraceae bacterium
GGATGCGCAATCAGCTTGTCTTTTTTCGGATCCCAAACTTCCGTGTCTATCCCATTCATTATTCCTTTCGACTTTCCGGATTCGCTATTGAATAACTGTTCTAGTCCATTCGATTGATTCCGCAGTTCGTCCATGTAACCTTGAGAAACTGTTGTTAAACGCCAGCAACATTTCACAGCAGCAGCCATTGGATTAATGGCGCTATTCCAATCCAAAAATCCTTTGTCATTCTGATAATAGGGGGGCAGTAGATATTGTCGATTCCAGGAAAAAGCTCCTTGGTATTCTCCGTTATGAATTGTAAAAACAGTAGGCATCTGATGTAAAGACCTATAATCTGGACAATAGTTTATGATAAACGGGATAAGGGCACAGTGGTGATCATGGCAATGTAGAATATCTGGTTTATCCTCTTTCTGGATAATCCATTGCAAAACAGCCTCCTGAAAATAAATGGCTCTTTCTGACTCATCTGAATAAGCACCTCCGGGACCAACATAAATCCCTTCCCTATCAAACAAACCTGGTAAGTCTACTACATAAAGTGTAAATCCCAGATCGACTTTCTCTACCTCTAGAATGCTAAAGCCTACTCTACGGTTGAAGTGATCAACACTTCCTTGATATAATGTTTTATAGGATTGGTTATTCAACCATTTCGTTGAATATTTAGGAATGATAACAGTGGCTTCTGATCCAGTCTTATTGAGGTATTTGGGTAAGGCTCCAACTACATCTCCAAGGCCTCCGGCTTTAGCAGCGGGGTAACATTCTGCACTGATGTGTAGAATTTTCATATTGCAGGTTCTCGTTTTGTGTATTAATTAGGCTATGAATAAGTTACAAAGATAGCAGACTTGTTGGGTCTTTATATTAGATGATTATTAATTTTCAATATTTCTGCATTTATTTCATTCTTACTTCGAATTAGACCATAAGCCCTTTGTTTTTGCTAATAAACCCGAGTATAATAAAGCTGTGTACCTACAGCTATCGCAGATATTCCAGTACTCCCGGTAAAAGTCAATACTGCTATATCATTCCCACTAAAAACAGTCGTATAATAATAGAAGTTACCTGCCTGATCTAAGACCGCTAAAACGTTGTTAGACACTGTCCAAACCGAAATTTCAGTAGAACTGACCACTCCATTCAAAAAAGTTTGTGCAGACATAGATCCATCTGCATATAAAGCACTTTGAATGATGACGTATTGGCCAAAAGCATTATAGCCCAAATCCAACTGCCAGGTTCCGATCAGTTTGTTGATTATCAACTGATCAGAAACAGTAGTTAGTGGTTCTTGTGGCTTGTCAACTGGTTTTTCCGGTGTTGGTTTTACTACCGGTTTTCTTTCCTCCTTATTTGGTTGTGGTGTAGGGGCAGGTTGTGGATTTAATCTACGCGCATTTTCTTCACTTTTTTTCCAGCCGTTTGCAATCGCTTCTTCCCGAGCACGGGCAGGTGGATGTGTGCTACTTTCGCCTTTCTCTTTCAGCAATTCAATTCCTGCCTTTGCTTCGTCCAAAGTAGCTCCTAGCTTTTGTAATACTCCTCCAGCAAATATATCTGCTTCCAGCTCCATTCTCTTTCGAAGCTTTGGATTCTCTGATTTAAAATCATGGCCATTAAGGTGGTGACCAATTTCATGAGCTAATACACAATATGCCGCCCATTTGGTACGAGCATCTTTTTTAAATTTTTCTAGAAAAGAAGTGTTGTATAAAATGAAGCGCTTTCCGTTTTCGACCGCCGCCAAAGCATTCTTACAATCACTTGATTTGACAACAAAATTTTTAGAGAGCGAAACGGCATCTACAATTTGGCCTACAATTTTTTCTGCTTCCGAGGACGCACCGAAGTAATAGAACTCCTGATCTGTTTCCTCTTCGTCAAAGCTACAGGAGTGTTCAATAGTTATGGTTTCTTGCGCTTGTAAGACGCTGCTTGTAAGCAAGAGCAAACTTAAGAGTTGTAATATTATTGTTTTCATGTGTTTTCTTTTTTACTAAATTTATTTTTTATTCAGGTCGCTGTCATCCAGAGCGAGGTAAGGCCGAGCCAGGAGAAACAATGAGCAAGATTTCTCGACTCCTGACGTCGCTCGAAATATAAGCGTATTTGTGACTCCTATTCCTCGACTCCCTTTGGTCGCTCGGAATGACAGGAGTTCGACTCGCTACGCTCCCATTCGACAAGCTTAGGGCAAGTTGCTCAAGATGACAGGGAGATGCCAATTCGTTTTTCCCCTTCTTATCTACATCGTTCCAATAAGCTGTATCAAAGCCATCGTAATTCGATTAATTGTCAACTGCGCTTCCTTGTTATCTACCAATCCTAAAGTCGTTTTTTTCTGCCAGTCGTTGTACTGTGTTTCCAACATTAATAGTTCCGTTTGCACTGTTTCTTCTTTTAGCTGCTCACGAAGTGTTTTGAACAAATCAGTGTAATTACTTGCAACCAACAATTCATAACCTTGCTGCTGAAGCAAATTATTTTTTGTACTTGCTCTTTCAATCTCTTTCGACAAATATCCTTTTATCATTTGTTCATTCGGTCGGAACATTGCCTCTTTTCTGAAAAACAACAAAGCAAATATAATCATCAGTAAGGCCTGAAAAGGTAGCAGCCATTTATACGACTGTTGAAAATATGAAGCCAGACTTTGTTCTGCCGATCCGGCAGTCATCGAAAATAAGGTGGTTAAAACCAACAGTAAATAAGCAATAGTTGACAACAGAATTATCCGATAGATAAACGTTTGTACAAATTTGCCCGCCTTTTTATTCCGAATCGCTCCAACCATCAACAAAATAAATCCTGGCAATAAATTAACGCCTAACCATAACCAAGGTGTCGTTTCTATCTCCACATACTTTCCTGCAATCGTTTGTATAAAAACAAGGATGAATACAGGAATTGAAAATCCAACCCAAATCCAAAGCAGTTGTTTTCTTATTTTTGTAAGCAATGTTAGCATACGCTTGGTTAATTGTTTTATTATCTCTTTATCAATTCCTTTAGTCCGCTAACACTAAAATGTTCCGTTGCCTGAAAATGACAAGGGCAACTTTGTCTTACCAAATGATTACTCTCCGGCACTTCAAATTCATAGGTCAAAAAACTAACTGAATAATCTGTATTGAATGGTTCCAAAGCTACTTCTTTTGGCAAGCGATTTACCCCCATACTCAACCAAGACTCCGCTTCTTTCTTACTCACCTTTTTCTTATCGGAGCTATAATTCTGGTTCGTAATAATAAAAACGAATAAACGCAGCCGCGCTTTTTTTGGATAAACCAATGATTTGAAATACGCCCAAGACAAAGCAAAAGATTCTTGCGGTGGATAATCAACCCAGCGATAACTTGAACCATTCATGATACTTCCATCTTCTTTGTATTGTTCTAACTGAGTAACAATAGCAAATCCATTCGGCACAGACATGTATCTGTAAGGATATTGTTTTTTCTCTAAGCCTCTAGTGATCTTTTTACTTACCGTTCCGAGATTATCACAGTTTTGAAAAAAGTCATTGGGGATTTCATAAGAGGTGTGGCACTCTGGTGGGGGGAAAGGGAATTGGGCTTTTTGAAAATTTTGCATAGAGGCACTTCCGCTTCCACTTCCAGTAGTTTTATATGGCAAGCCGTTTAATTTTCCTTTATCGTAACCAGCTATGATATTTTCATATCTTTCCTGATTAAACCCCATATGATCGGAGGCAGGTTTGTTTCGCACAAAAGAGCGGATATCCTCTTTATTGAATTTGGTTTTTGCCAAAACAAAACCCATGAAAAAATCAGCTTCTGCTTCTTCCTTTTCGTGACGATCAGCCGTTAATGAATGCCTATTCAAGTGATGAGCCATTTCGTGAGCAGTCATCCCGATCTTTTCAATATTGCTAGCACTTTCGAAAAAATCTTGGCTCCAAAGTAAAAAGCGTTTACCGTTATCTACTACTGCGCTTACATTCTGCACATTGGTCTCAACCACATAAAAATTAATCTTGAGATTTCCACCCAGCTCTAATATTTCCCGGATTCGACTTTCCATTTCCCGGCTCTCCGGATTAAAAACATAGAGCTCCTCATCCATCTGAGTACCAGTATAAATACATCGATTTTCGATACTAATATCCAATAGTTCCTGTGCTTCCAGAGCAAAAGACATGAAGAACAAAACAACAATAAGTAGATTAAGTGTACGGAACATATTCATTCAGTTTCCAGGTATAATAAACTAGGCTAAGACTCAGACAAGTTATGTATAAGTTCGTGTAAATGAATGGGTGTGGCAAGCGGATGTTTCCAAAATTAGTCATTCTAATGGAAAAATGGAATAAATGCAGCGATGAATAAGATAAAATTAACTAAGCCATCCTTTATTAAGAATCAAATTCGGGAGCTCATTCATATCTTTGAACACTCTTGCCCCTGCCGCTTTCAAGTCAGCTCCATCATGATCTGGAGCAAATCCCAAAACGGGAATTCCAGCCGATACCGCTGCTTCCACTCCATGTGTACTGTCTTCAATAACCAAACATTCTGCTGGTAATACTTTCATTTCCTTAGCCGCATGAAGAAACAAAAATGGATCAGGCTTCCATCGATTTACTTCGTAAGCGCTAAAAAGGTGACCTTCAAAGTATGGCAGTAACTTAGTTAGTTTCAAATTCAATAGCATTTTCTCAAGAGGACCATTCGAAGCTACACATCTTTTCATAGATTTAGCTGAAAGGATCTTTAGCACTTCTTCGACTCCTGAAATTGGTTCAAGAAATTCTTCAAACAATTCAAAGCTACGCCTTCTATAAACCGATTCAAAGTCATAATCAATAGGTCGTCCCAACTTTCCCTCAATGTATTGCTCTACATCTGCTAAAGAACCTCCAGTGAATAGGTTTTGAGCTTCCCGAGTTTCCATCGGCATTCCGAGCTTAGTAATTTCTTCAGCAATAACCTGACTGGAAATTTTCTCGCTATCTACAAGAACACCATCGCAATCGAAGATAAGAAGTTGTGGTTTTGACATTATGATAATTTATAAATCCGTTTGAGTTAGTTAACTTTCACCACTACTTTTCCCATCGTCTTTCCAGTTTGAAATAAACGAATAGCGTTCGGCAATTCTTCAAAGTTGAGAACATGTCCTATATGTGGTGGTGATAATTCCAGGGCCTGAACCTTACTAAGAATATCGTGCATGATTTCCACCCGCTCATACAACCAAATGAGGTTAAACCCTAACATCGCTTTATTGGTATCTATCATTTCCTGTGGGTCAAACTTAGGTCGAGTTAGGTGCTCCCAAATTACTTTGAAATAGTTCGGACGGTTACCAGGAGAAGCATAACGAGCAGAACCATAAATTACCATTCTCCCCTGCGGAGCTAATTGTGCAAAACCTTGTTTCAATATCTTTCCACCAATACATTCCATGATCATATTCAAGTCTCTATCTCCTAAGGCTTTTTTTAAATCTTTATCAAAATTATTTGAGCGAACAATTACTTTGTCGTAACCTTCCTGCTTCAGAAAATTGACTTTGGCCGAACTGCCAACAGAGCCAATAGTATAAGCTCCAAAACGCTTTGCAATTCGATTAGTGAATATTCCGACTCCTCCCGCCGCGCTATGCACCAACACGGTGTTTCCTTTTTTCAAATTCCCTAATTCCAATAAAGCATAGTACGCTGTGAGCACCTGCACTAAGAATCCAGCGCCTTCTTCCATTGTCCATTGCTCAGGTATTGGTACTACGTAGCGTTGGTCTATATTCAAATGTGTAGCGTAGGCTCCGAAGCGAGTCACTCCCATTATTTCATCTCCCACTTTCAAATTTTGAACCTGACTTCCAACTGCTGTTACAACTCCGGAGTATTCTAAACCTGGTGTGAAAATTCCTTTTGGCGTAGCGCTATACAAACCCCAGATTGCAAAGACATCTGCAAAATTTAAGCCTATGCATTTTACAGCTATACTGACTTCTTCGAGGCCAGCAGGAGGCAAAGTTGTTTCTACCAATTTCATGGCTCTGAGGGTACCTGCTTTGAGTTGGTATTTTTTCATTGAATGTTATGTTTTCTCTGTAGATTTAAAGAGAAAGTAGCAACTCTTTGGCTTCCTCATTGTCTGGGTTCACTTTTCCCACTCTTTTCAATAAAGCCTTTGCTTCTTTTCCTCTTTTCAAAAACAGAAACAAGGCTACTTTATTCATAAGAGCTTGTTCGAAATCCGGATTTAGTGCCAAAGCACTATTGTATTTTTTCTCTGCCTCTCCGAAATCTCCTTGCAAGGCTGCGATATATCCCAGGTTATTTAAAGCCAATTCTCTTTTTCCATTTTCTTTCAATACAAATTCAAATACCTTCTTTGCTTGCGGGAAATACTCTAATGCGATATAAGCACTCCCTTGCTTTTCCTGGAATTCTAAATTAAAGGGCATCAACTGTGTCGCTTTTTTATAATACAACAATGCTTTTGCAGGGTCATTTTCCTCCATATAAGCTTCTCCCATCCTATAAGCTGTCCAGGCATCTGTTTGTAAAGCAGCCTCCTGATTAGTCGATAATTTTACAATTGCCGGATAATCTTTCCTCGCGAAGTAATAATGTACTTTCGTTTTAAATACTAAGGGGTTGTTTGTTTTCACTTGATTGAGATAATAATTTGCAGAGTCTAAAACGACATCTGCTTCCGCATATTTATCAAACATAGCGATATAACCTCTGGCCATTTCCAGGGCAGTTCCCTTTTCTTTAGTCAAAATTTTCAACCCTAAAAATTGAGCGATAGCTTCTTTTTCCTCTGGCTCAAGCGTTGTCGTCTCTCCACTTATCTTTGCTGTTTTTTTGCTAATGTAATGATCTGTAATATTGACATGAGGAATATCCGTGCTTCCCGATGGTGGCATATGGCAACCTACGCAATTATCTTGTTGAATATTTCTGGTCGCTAAGGGGATCGAACATTCCGCCACTTCTTTTTTCTGATGACAACTAGCGCAGGGTTTGTTAAAACTTTCTTTAGTTACTTTCCGAACACTATGATGCGGGTGGTGACAAGTAAGGCAAGTCATCTCTTCTGAAAGTGTATAACACTTACTGAGTCGCAACCGATCCGCTTGAGAAGCCATGATGAATTTTTCATGGGAATTTGTGTATCTCGGAAGAAAGACATTAGCCACATCTGAAAGCGGCATTCCTGGCTTGAAATCAAAAAAGGTTTTGCCGTCTTCCAACACAGCAATGCCTTGCAAATGGCAACGCTGGCATAAGTCCATTTGTAAGTCCTTAGGTAAATCCTTAGGATTAACTATACTGTAATCTATTTGAAGAGAAGTGTCCACTATCTTTCCTGCCAACTTCTCTCTCACATGTACTTCGCCCGGTCCATGGCAGCGCTCACATGCAATACCTGTAGGCATGGTATGGTATTTATTTAAGGATCCTTCTACTGCTTCCGGATAATGATTGTGACAAGTAATGCACTCCGTTGTTAATATCCTGTTGAAACGTAAGTTTTTTTCCTCAAAACCAGGAGCCATGTCCCAACGTCCTTCTTGTGTATAAAAAGTAATAGGTGCTTGAAAAATATAACCGTTTTCATCTATGATATGAGAATTTGTGTGGTGCCCAGAACCTACGATATAACTTATTTTTTCAACTCGTTTATGAATCGTGTCCTTTCCTTCAAGACGGTATTCCGTGATGTATAAAGTGCTGTCGAGAAAGGAAGGTTGGTAATAAAAATCAGATTCTTCATCATAAACTACTGCATGATGACCATAAAAAGCGGCCGTTTTCTCTTTGGTTGCATAACCGAAAGATTGCCCCATCCCCGTTTCCATAAAGCTGTCATATGCATCAGGGTGACAACTCCTACAGGTGGCCATCCCTACATATGATACGGAGTCTTTCAGACTAGCATATTGACTAACTTGTGTAATGGAGTTGGTTGATTTTCCACAATAAACTAGAGTAATTGCTGCGAGAAGGAAGAAGCTATAAATCACTTTTTTAGCCATGGATTAGGGGGGCGTAAGCAGGAGAAATAAAATTCTAGATCCTTAGTGCATTGTAAACTAAGTTCTGTCCGTTTTGACTGTTTCTTTTGAGATTACTCTTCGTTAGAGTTTCCTTATATAGCTAAGGCTATTCGCGTCAACTCTGCCTCGATTATTCTCAAAACAACTTACTCAAAATCAGACGAAACTTAATTTCCAGTGCACTTAGTTCCGTACAAAACGACTGATTAGTGCAGCTGTTTTTGCTAAATCATCTGAGGAAGGGTTTCCTTTTTTATTGGAAAAATTCATATCTCCCATTATATTGATAGGAATAAGATGGACGTGTGCATGAGGTACTTCAAGGCCAATAACAGAAACACCTATTCTATTGCAGGCTACTGCCGCTTTGATGCCTTTAGCTACCTTTTGTGCAAAAATCATAAGGCCAGATAAAGTTGCTTCATCCAAATCAAAGAAATAATCAACCTCCACTTTTGGGATCACTAAAGTATGCCCTTTCACCAATGGATTGATATCTAAAAAAGCGAGGTAGTTCTCATCCTCTGCTATTTTATGACAAGGAATTTCTCCGTTGATAATTCTAGTGAAGATACTAGGCATAGTTATGTTTTTATTGGTTAATGACCTCTAATCCTTATCAATTTGTATAAAAAACGGAATCACTAGATTTTAGAGTGAAATATCCATAATTTCAAATTCGATATTTCCACGCGGCGTCTCGATACTAGCAATTTCGCCTACTTTCTTACCCAACAATCCCTGCCCGATGGGAGAGGTAACACTAATTCTTTTTGCTTTTAAGTCCGCTTCTGATTCAGAAACCAATTTATAAGTAAGTGTCTTGTTCAGTTTTATATTTTTGATCGTAACGTTTGTTAAAACAGTCACTTTAGAAAGGTCAATAGTAGATTCGTCAAGTATACGTGCGTTAGCCATTACTTTCTCCAATTCATTAATCTTCAATTCCAACATTCCCTGTGCATCTTTTGCCGCATCGTATTCTGCATTTTCTGAAAGGTCACCTTTTTCCCTTGCCTCAGCGATAGCCGCAGCCACTTTTTGTCGACCAACAGATTTCATCTCATCCAGCTCTGCTGTGAGCCTATCAAATCCTTCCTGTGTTAGATAGTTGTATTTTGACATAATAATTCTTTTCGTGTAGAGAATTTATCTTTAGGATCAATAACAATAAATAATAAGATTTGGTTGATTTTTGTGCCTAATCAAGACGCTGAAATGCGATTTATGCCATGGCATATAAGTATTTTAGCAACAAAGAGTAGATACAAAGGAAGCAACCAAATCTTACTAACTATTCTTTTATTGATCCTTTTTTTTGGATTAAAAGAAACGTTTCCAACCCGGACTCGGGTTGGAAACGTTCCAAATTGAGTTATCAAAGGTAAAAAAAAATAATAACTTTTAAAAGCCCTATCAAATCGGGTTATTTTTATAATAATACAAGCTTGAACTAAAAAAAGCTCAAAGCAAAATGCCATTGACACTTTCGTACCAATGGCATTTTTAGTTCTCTTTATTGAGAATGCCGAACATTCTTTATAACAATTGACTAGAGATCAAAACGGATTCCAATACTGTGAGAACCGTTCCATAGTTTTGTATCCCGGTATGCGTAATCAATCGAAAACCTTTGTTCTGATTTCTTCTTTATTGGTACCTGAATAGAGAAACCAGCAGCAATACCTGTGTAAACTGGTGATTCATTACCTCCTTCAGCTGTAGAACCGAATTCATATCTGTAAGCTCCTCTTAGTATAAACATTTTATTGAATGCATATTCAACACCTCCTCCGATTTGATCTTGAGAGAAAGAGTTTGCTGTAAAGTTTCCAATTACTGAAACCCGGTTTTTAGGGTTTACAATAAAATCATAAGACATTCCAATGTTTACCAATGAAGGCAATTCAAACCTTTGAGAACGGACTTCATAAGTCAAGTCATAATCAAAAGTAGTATTAGGGTTATTAGATGTTTGGTTCAATCCTTCCCCTTTAAATTTCATAGGTGCCCCAACATTTCTCAAGGCAATTCCGATTTTGAAATTGTCCTGAGGACCAGTTACATATTGAACTCCAGCATCTAGTGCGGCACTAGTACCTGAAATTTGGTCTGTATTTTCAGAAACGAAACGGAAGGTAAGTCCTACTGTTACCTTATTTTCAAACATGTGTGCATAAGAAACACCCATATTGAAATAAGATGGTGAATAGGTAATTCCTCCGTCTACAGGATCTGGCAACTGCGCCGTTGTCACAGGAATATCTCCCATATCTACAGCCATGATGCTTATTCCAATAGCTCCACTCTTTCCTACTTTTTGAGCAAGACCTAGCGCATTGAATCCAACATCTGTACCGTCAAGGTAACGGGTATGTCCAATATTGATTTGTGTTTTATTGATACGAGCTAGGCCAGCTACGTTGATTCGCATAGCATCTACTCCCGTTACGAAGGAAGTACCCATACTATGTAATCCTGAGCTACGTGCCCATGGATTCATAAGTAATTGTCCGGCTCCAGCTTCACCCTGTCTATCGGGGTTACCTGCCATGACGTCTGATGCAGGCATCATCAGAAGAAGGGCAAAAAATGTAAAAATATATTTTAACATAATTATTTTAGTTTAAAAACTGTGTTGTAAAAAATCAGTAGCCATTTCTTTTATCTCCTCTTTTTGGAGACTACTATTTATAATTACAAACAAAGTGAATTTTTAAAAACAATATTTTTTCATCTGATAGAAAAGAAGGATAAACATATTGCCTGAATAAATCATCAGTGGCAATATGTCTATCTCTTTTCAATCAGTTTTTATAAACCAGAAGGATCAAATTGTCGAGCAACACCAAACCATTTCAGTGTACGTTCGCCTAGACCATCTGCACTAACGTGGATCAAGTAAACACCACTTGCGACAGGAATACCTGCATTGTTCTTCAAGTCCCACTCCAAGTCTGGTAAATACTGTCTGTTACGAACAGATGGGTTACTTTCTCCAGCAGTAGACATTTCTTGCTCATCTCTTATGTACTGACGGATAAACTTACCTTCCAAGCTATAAATCGTTATCGTTGATTTTGCAGGCAGGTTTGTAATCTTAACAATGTTAGAGAATTGATCTGTTTCGTATTCAGAGAAACCGTAGTAAGGGTTTGGTACGATAGAGATTGCATCTAATGCCGAGTCTTTTTCCTCATCTGTAACAAGCTCTGTTGGTCCTAAACCACGTGTACTAAAGAGATAAGAAGGGTTTCCATTATTGGTTCCCACTCCACCGAAATTACGATAAGCATTATCTACACGTAGATGTACTGTTACATCATTAGGAACTAAACCTTCATCCCAAGACAACATAGAGGTACCATCATTAGCAAGTGAATAACTTGTCCATCTCACTTTACGCAAAGCCTTAATCTTTTGTACGTTACTAGTAGGATCATTTGATCTAAAGAGATCTTCTAATTCTTTACACTCATCGTACTTTTCATTAGTTACATAAACCATATGGTGACCACCATCATATACTTCTAATAAAGTATTAGGTACAATGTATCCACTTTGGATAAATCGCTCACTCGTTGGATTCCAGATCATATCACGACCTCTTGGTTCTCCTCCTTCAAATTCATTCAAATCACAGAAATTAGGAGTAGAACAGTCAAACATTGAGTTTTCTCCAAAGAAAATATTCAAACGCTCTCCTGTTTCTACGTTAATAGCATAACCTGGGAAATAACTCAAACCAGTTGTATTATTATCTATTGAACCATCTAGGTTACGTGATTTTCCGGCTCTAAGATCAAATTCAACAACATCTCCTTCTGTTGAATAAGCAGAACCGAAATCTGCATAGAATTCACTAGCTGTTTCTACAACGATACAGCGACTCCACATGCTCTTGTCAGAAGTCAATACGATATCAATATTCGGTAACAAGTCCATGGTGTTACTAAATCGTACACTACCTGATGAAGTACTCCTCCAAGCAGGAGATAGGTAAGGCTGATTGTTAGACTGTGGATTCCAATCACATAAAGTATAGGGTACCCAAGTTCCGTCACCAAGATTAGCAAAAGCACTTTGTCGATCTAAGTCTGTACTTGTTCCAGTTGGTGGTTCCGTTTTGATGTAATCATAAATTGGAGGACTGTCAAATCCATCAATAATTAAACCTCCATCTGGAATACCTCCCAACCATTCTGGTCCATCCGGGTCGCTATAGACTTTAACTGATTCTATTGCTCCGTTTGACTCATCTGCATTATCTCCTGGTTCGTCACTTTGAACGACTGAAACAGAAAGACCGTATTCATCAACCAATTGCTCATTAAGTATTTCAATACTTCCTTTCGACTTAATTGTATTTACGACATTTCCAGATCCATCAACTTCATTTAATACCCAAGTTGTTTCCCCTATTAGGGTTCCATCATCTGAATCGAAGTCACCTAAAAGCTTTAATTCAAAATCAGCTTCTACTACTTCTAATGGGTTATAGACTGATACGTTAATTGGACCTGCTCCTGTTTCATAAACCAACTTCCCGTCAGAAGTTCCTGCCAGAATTTCTCTTTTGGTATCTTCTGTAAGTCTTAAGCTAGATTCACCAGCTCCCAAGCCATCTAGTCGAGTAATTTGAGGCTGGTCACCATAATCAGAGTGAAGTATTCTATCCTTAATTGGCCTTGGAATAACCGTATAATAGTTATTTTCTCCATCGCCTATATTACGTTGACTACCGATGAAAGGCCTTGGCTGACCTAATCCTGAAGATGGATCAAATTCCAAATAGCTATTAAAACCATAAGCAATTGCTCTGTAGTAATATTTTTTGTGATTAATAAGTCGCTCATTTGTAAAGAGATCGGTTGTTATTTCAAAGGAATGCCTGATTCCTGTATTTGTAGCGTTCGAAACTTTTACTTCAGGAATAAAAATGTCATCATCTTGATTAATTGGACTTGCCTCTTTATTCCACTGATACAAGTCTCTAACCCCATTCTTAAGATCCACTTGAGCAGCCAATCTATAATGGTCAGGATCATTCAAATCTGCCTCACCAGCACTAGCAGGAGATGCGATTTGATATACTAAGTATCCTTCAAAAATATAGGTAGAATCATTAATTGTTTGACCAGGCGCAGGCGCTGGTAATCGTAAATCCTTTTCACTATAAGTCTCACAAACATTATTGGTACGAGCTTCGAGCGTATCATTACTCAACATCGCAACTACTTTACGATCTAATTCTAACCAATCAACATCTGGTGCATCAGGACCTTCGTTCTTCTCAAAACAGTTGTCAAAAAGAGCCTGTGCCAAGTCATCCGCAATAATTAATTTAGCAATAGAAGGTGCTGGGTGACTCACACTAGGTACCCATGGCATTCCTACAATCAACTCATTTACTGCACCGGACTCCAAACGGAACGGACCAGAAGCCTGTACCGTACGTCTGTCTCTTTCTGCTAATCCTCCTTGCGCCATACTGAACCCATTTGTTAAATCTGGTGCATCAGGGAAAGCAAAGTTAACATAGTTTGTTTGGCCTGGATTATATCCATCACCATCAGCGGTAAATTGTGTTCCATCTTTCCATCTTCCAGACAAGTAGTTGTAATACTCATTCAAGTTATCCGGATCATCTGTACCTGGAGGAGGAGGTGGTGTTTCTCCACCATTATTATAATAAGTAAAAGAAGACATTCCCAATTCAACCGTTATGTCAGCTGACACCCCTGGAGGAGGATCAATTAGTGTGCTATCTGAAGCATAGACCTTCGGTGCTGTTGGACCTCTAAAGTAATCTACTCCAACCATTGGAATTTCGTCACAATAGGTTTCTACACCATTTGGACAACTACAACCTGTTTCTCCATCAAATGCATCTGCATTATAAACATACATCAAACTTCTAGAGGTATCACAACCAATATAATCATCAGAAGAACAACCCAAATCTGGATCTACCCACATCGCAAAGTAACAACTGTCAATAGTCGATATCGCTCTATTAATTAGTTTATATCTCTGAAAAGTCATGTTGTTCAACTCGTCATTGGTTACGAAACCAAATGCTTGAACTTGAACCTCCATACGAATTTGTGATCCACCAGTTTCCCCGTGCTCATTACCTGCATCATTATAGAACCAAGAAATAAGTTCATCAGGATAAACCGGGTTATCATCGCGACAACCACGAATATCAATTTTCGGATAATCACCTTCTAAAGGTTCGTAAGCACCGTTACCATTTGCATCAAAGAAAGCTCCTAAACCTTGTATTGCAGTAGGCAGTTCAAAACCATAACGATCCACAAAGAATTCGTTTCCTCTACCAGGGTAATACTTTACACCTTCAGGAATATCGGCAGAGGAGTAATCAGTACGTTGTAGGTTAACTAGATGTTCACTGATCTCTGCTCCCGTCACTCTGAAGTGTCTGTCCCATTGGGCACAAACATCTGCTGATGTTTCTCCTTGGTCCGTTAAAGGGCCAGGCCAAAAATCAACATCTCCATTATTGGATCCATATTGCTGACAAGCAATTTTTAAATCTGATCCGTCAAAGCCTCCTAACCATACAGCGCCCGCGTATAAAGAAGATACTTCTGGCAAACCAGAAGCTGGGTCTACTTTAGGAACAATGTATCGTCCATCTGCTCTATTCCACCAGACATCTCCACTGGTAAGCAGCGTTGCTCTTACATTATTAATCGACTGTTCTGTAATCGCTTGTCCCGTAGCACAATCGTTTCTTACAGTAGCAGACGTGCTATTTCCAGCCGTCTTATTGCCCCCTAATTTGGGGTTGATATGCGCAGATACAGGGAAACTAAGTCCCCATATCATCGCAGTGATCGTTAAATATTTTATAAATTTTCGCATGACAATTTGTTTTTTTCTTTTCATAGAAATTAAAAATCAAAAATAGCCCCCATAAAGATTCTTCTCGGTTGAGTATAATTATTAGGGTTCTGAACCGTCCAGCTATAAGATTGCTGATACAATTCTCTTTCGCTCGGAGAGAATTCATTTAGCTGCGCCTGACCTAGTGGTGAAAGTAAAAAACCATCATCAGTTGGTGATCCACTGGCAGAATAAACTCCAACAATGTTTCGAGCATCTAACAAATTCTGAACTCTGATGTAAACATTAAGACTCAATGGTCTTTTTGCTCCTGGCTTAGAGAGGGTGAAATTTTTATCCGCTCTTAGATTCACTGTAAAAGTCCATGGCTGTCTAGCACCATTGATTGAACCAACAGTACCTTCTCCACCAAAACTTTGTGGTTGTATGGTCGCAGTGTACGGACGACCTGAAACTGCAATTGCTTGTAGATTTACACCTGCACTTGCAAAAACGTCTTTACCAAACCAACGTGGTCCATTATATCCTTTTCCAGAATCGTAACGGTAATCAACAGATCCTACGATACGGTGACGTTCATCAAAATTCAATGGATAAATATTACGGATTCGGCCTCTTTCCGCTAAGTCACGAGCAGACTCAGGGTCTGAACCAGTACCATCAGCGAATTGTAACGTATAATTTATGTTAGCAGAAATATTACCTGTTCTTCTTAGGTCGTATTGGAAAGAAAATCCTTTAACGGTTCCAAAGTCAAGGTTATCAAATGCTAAGTATTCTGTAGATACAGATGCTACTTGAGTAAAGTTTCTCAACTGAATCATATCACGCATCTCTTTATAGTAAGCAGAAATCTTAATAGCAGAACTATTCGATAATTTTTGTTGGAATCCAACTTCATAGTCAATGGTTCGCTCTGGTTTGAGGTTACCGTTGTTTTCCGGTGGGTCTCTGTCATAGAAATAGTAATACTGTAAAGGACTTACAATTGCGTTACTTGGTGGTCTCTGTACCAAGATGTCGTAGTGGGCAAAGAAGTTTGCCGCATCAGAAATCGGGAAAGAGAAAGCCAAACGTGGCATCACGTTGATCTGTGGTTTATAATCCTCAAAAGAGTTACTAATTCTGTAATTATCAACTTTGATATTAGCTTCATCAGGGCTCTTCAATCTAGGAATAACTGCACCACCACCAAAGATAAGCTTACCATCATTTACTGCTGTACCTTCTGCAGTATACCACTGGTCTCCATCACGGTAACCTTTAACGGTAGGGGAACCTTCACTTTCAACATATACATTGTAGTCACTTCCAATATTTCCAGGTGCCTGCAAATCAGGAAGGTCAGCAACCGTTGCTACTTCATATAAAGAATATGGATCCTTTAGTACTTTTGTATTCGCATCGTATCGATCGACTCGCAAACCAACTCTGAAGATGATGTCTTTGAAACTAAATTTGTCTTGTAAGAAAAAAGCAAAGTAGTTTGGCTGGAAAGAAGGCACTAAGAAAGAACGAGCGCCATCAGCATCCTTTGCGGTAAAGAAGTCTTCAAAAGTTACATCATTGCCCAATTTGTTACCTAGGTAATCATAACCATAGTAATTTGTCATCCCAGAGAAATCAGCTATCTCCCTTGGTGCAAACATGTCTAAGGACAATTGCGATGGATCTAATGTATTAATATTAACATAAGCGTGTAAACCACTCAAATTTGAGTTGATAGATTCAATACCTGTATTTCTAACTTCTCTGTAAAAACGAGATCCAATTAGATCTTCGTCGCTAGAGAGCAGTGTATTATAGATATCGTACTCTCTAATAGAGTCTGTATCAAAAACCCCAGCTATTCCTAGAGTCCCTATGACATCGTCTGTATTCAATCCAAGAATATGTGAGTTAACAGATTGCTGTCCAATCTCCCATAATCTTTCAGGATTAAGCGCATAATTACGAGCAAAGCGTTGCTCAAATAATAACCCTACCTGAATGGAATGGCGTCCTTCTTCAGAACCGCCGGGCAATAAATCAAAAGAGAAATTTGCATTAGCAGTAATAATGTCAGTTTCGTCTACACGATATTGATTGTATACTTGTCCAATATTCACATGAAGTCCTGCCCAAACATCCTCTAGTCCTTCATTCATAATACCATTAGCGATAAGCGGCAAGGCAGAACCAGAGTCTCCCTCTCCATTGTACCTAGCTAATACAGGGTTTCTAGATCCTTCTCCACTGAAACCTGTGTTGTTCGTTGTTTCATAACTGGTATGTGTAAACGAGTCAATAAGGATAACGTTAAGTGGGTCTGAAACATCAATAATTGGAGTAAATTCGAATTCTGGTCCACCTTCATAAGAGTAGGTTCCATAGTGCCCATAATCAAAAAATCGATCTTCATGACGATGGTCATAACGGGTTCCTTTTTCTCTTTCAAAACCGAACTGCAAAGTATACTGTGCATTTTGAATTAAAGAACTTTTTCTTTCTGCACCATCACCTGCCGCAGCTACAGAATTGTTTCCTCCCAGTTTATGACGGAAACGGAAGTTACCTCGGTAACGCTTTGTGTAATCCGTTGGATTGTTGTGAGAGTTCAATAGTCTCCAATTTTCTCTACCACCTCGTGTTACTGTTGGAGGAGTGAACTTATTTTTATCATCTACATAAGCTCCAGTCAAACTAATGTCAATATTTTTGCTCAAACGGGCATCAATTTTCCCAGTAAAGTTCAAATTAGACGATTCTTCATCAGGTCTATAATTTAAAACATCAACATCATCGTTTGTTAAGAACTCTGCTGTTGGTTTAATACCTAGAGCCGGCGTTGCTTCTAGTTCAGCTCTTTTTTCATCGTTAACGACGTAAACACCAATAGCTGCTGGGTCATCATCCAAACGAGAAGTGTAAGCTCCAGAGAAACGGAAACCGATAATAGATTCTCCTGTTCCTTTCTTTTTCAAGATGGGACCACTCGCGTTTGCACGCACTTGATTGTATCCATAATCGTCAAGGAATTCGGAAGTCTCTACTTCAACTCCTCCTGTAAATTTTGAAGAAGGTCCTTTTGTTGTAATAGAAATAATACCACCCGTTACATCACCATAAAAGGCAGGAATACCACCAGTGATTACTTGTAGCTGTTCAACATCTGCTTCCTGTACAGAACTTGCTCTTACGCGCATTCCATCTACATAGATATCAGTTGCATTGGAACGAGAACCACGAACGGATAGGCCGTCTCCTTCATCTGCCTGCGAGATACCTGCTGAAGAGGCGGCTACTGCTTGGATGTTTTTAGAAGCAAATTTTCGGATGTCCTCGCTTGTTACGATTTTTCCTTGAGTTGTGTTGTCCTGCTCTACGAGAGGGACTTTGTAGTCAACTACTACGATCTCTTCCATACTGACACCTTCCCTAAGGAGGACATCAAGTTTGTTTGTTTGACCTGCGCGAACAATAACTCCGTTTGTTCGTGTTGCGGCGTAACCGACATATGATGTTTCTACATCGTACGTACCAGGATCTACATTAATGCTGAAATTACCTTCGAAATCCGTGGTAACTCCAGTGATGAGCACTCCACCTTTATACATCGTAACATTCGCAGCAATCAATTCTTCGCCAGTATCACCATCAGTGACCTTTCCGGCTAGAGAAGTTTGAGCAAACGTTACTGTACTGATGAGCGCAAAAACCAGTGAGAGTAAAAAATAACGTGCCATATAAATTGTTTTTTAAAAAAATTGACGATAGTTTCAAGTCAGGGGAATCCCCAGATTTAAGGGCACAATGTTAAGGAAATTAACAGAGTTAACCAAGAAATCCCTTGAGCCTTTGTCTTTGTGTAGACAGATACATTTTTGCGGCTGTCTTTAGTCTGATTCCAGTGTCGTTTGCAAGTCGTTCTTCTTCTTCGTTCGCGTTCGTGTAAAGTCAAAAACAGTGTATGCAGATACTCTGCGTATATTTTTATGCTCCTGAACTCATACCCATTCCTTCTGTACACTGCTATACATTTATTTATAGCGTCCTATAAATGGCTGCACAGCAGAAGGAATAAGTTTGAATTCAATAGCTTTTCAGTATCGGAATTGTAGCAGTTCTTTTTGACGGGGCAGATGGGCTATCAATAGAAATTGACATTAATTTGAAGGCAAGTTAGGACAATTTTGCGCTCATCCTGTTACCTTTTTTCATTAATAAGTCAGGTTTCTGATTATTAACCTCTACTTTCCTGTCAAAACTTTCCTTAGAAGAATACTGGCTAATCGCTCCTTAGACTCTACTGTCCAACCTGCAATATGTGGAGTCAGTACCACTTGAGGCAGCTGGTAAAGCTGTTGAAAGCAATCTTCTTCTTCTTTGGAAAATGTCTGGGGTTTTTCATTTTCAAACACATCCAAACAAGCTCCGCCGACTTTTCCGGACTGAAGTTCACTTACTAATAGGGATGTCTCAATGACTTGTCCCCGAGATGTGTTGATTAATATGACGCCTTCCCGACATTTCTTAATAAAGTCGGCATTGGCGAAGTGATGAGTTTCTGGAGTTAAAGGAAGGTGAAAACTAATTATATCACTATTAGATAAGACGGTGTCCAAATCTACTTCTTTTACATAACGGTAATCTTCTGCGTAATGCTCCTTGTACTTATCATAGGCTAAAACCTCTACTTCCATCCCTGCTAGCTTTTTTGCGAAGCTACTGCCTGTATAGCCAAAACCTATGATTCCTACTGTTTTCCCTTGCAATTCAAATCCTCTGTTTGCTTCCCTTCTCCATTCTTTTCTGCGAACTTCTGCGTCGGCTCGCAACAAATTATTAGAGAGGGCTAGCAACATACCAAGAGCCTGCTCTCCTACTGCATTGCAATTTCCATCGGGCGCATTATAAACCGATACCTTTTTTTGAGCTGCATATTCCAAATCAATGATTTCCATACCTGAGCCAAGTCTACCGACAAATTCTAGTCGAATTGCTTCATCCAACATCGCTTTATCCATCAAGATTTTACTATTTATAATCATCCCCGTATATTCTCCAGCAATCTTTCGTACCTCAGCTAATTTAATTTTAGGCTGAAAGTCGCAATAGTACCCTGCCTCTTCAAGCCCCTTAATCAATAAAGGGTGTACATCATCTGTAAGTAATACTTTTTTCATCAGTGCTATGGTCTACGATTTCAAAATAAATTATTCAATCCATTTGCGGCAAAAGAATATACAGCCATTATCATTATGAGATGGTTTGGATATTGCGCCCTTAAAAATTTGAGCATGCAAATATAACCTTGTATTTTTTAATCCTTATAAAAAATCAGAAGGCTTGTTCTATCTTTGCGCGCTAAACCACCCCTTTAATAGTGCTTTTATAAAACTTAATTAAGAATAAGTAACCTGTTTTACATTTATTATTACTAAACAGACAATTCCTAACATGATCATTTCTGCTCTTCATCCCTCTTCTTATGCAATATTTCTTGTTGCATTTCTTTTTTATAGTTGTCAGTCAGAACCTAAATCGGTAACAACACGAACAGAAGAAGTTCCTAACATGAAAGCAGGAGAAAAATTATTTGCGAACTATTATATCCGCTATCTAGCAGATGAAAAAATAATGAAATCTGAAGCTTCCTTCTTTACAGGGGTAGAAAGACAAAAAAGAAATGCTGAAACATTTAGCACTATCTCTTTAGGCGGTACAACGATGCGTCTGGATAAAACAAGTAAAGCGAATCCTTATTATAAACTAGAGCAAAACGGAGTTCAGGGAAATAAGGTGAAGTTTCAATTTATTACAACACAGGGAGCAAAAGAGGAGGACCTCATATCTACTCCAATGCTAGAATCTATTTCTTTCGGAAAACAACTCTCCCAATCTAAGAACGGACTACTTTCTTGGAAAGGAGAGCCGCTCGGGGATAAAGAGAGTCTCGTTTTGTTATTTACAAATAAAGAGGAGCGCACAACTAGTACAGTGGTTAATGGACCAAGTGAAAAATCAGAGTTGTTAATTCCTTTTAAGAAACTTGAAAAAATCAGCCTCGGAGTGAACAGGGTGTATATTGTTAGAAAAAGTCGATCTATTGAAAAAAAGCAAGGAAGTGATGGAACGCCAAGAGAGGTGAGGGCTTTGACTGAATTTTATAGCAAGACGGTGGAGTTGGAAGTTGTAGAATAATTCCTCGACTCGGTCGTACCTCGTACCTCCCTCGCTCGGAATGACAATGGGTTCCATTGTCATTCCGAGCGAGGGAGGTACCACTGTGAGTTGAGGCACTAAATTTCTTCATTAAAGAAGACTTTATAAAAGTGCATACCCTTATCCTCGTCGTACCCTTTTTCTAAATACAAACGACTGGCCTCCGGGTTACTAAAGTCTAACTTTATTTGGATATTGGTATCCAGTTTTATAGTATTATTGAACTTTCTACTTGTGCTTCTTAAAGCGGCAGTTGAGATAGGAAAGTTATCAGTTTCTTCTAATTCGTAATCTTTTCGTAGCGACTGGAACTCCTCCATAAAATCATCTCGTGCAGGCATAACTGCTTCGATGAATTCATCTGCATTGAAGGTTTCGTTCTTATTGAAATAGTCCACCGATTCATTTAGAAAACGAATCTGCTCGTCTTTGTTAGCCCCTTGGGAAACGACCTGATTGGAGAAGTTATTACAAAGCTCAAGGAAGCTCCGCGTATGGAAGTTTTCATCTTTTACAAAAGATACTTTCAGAAAATCGTACAACCAATAATTTGCATCGTAGCTGTTGTTATCTACACTAACTACGCGATAACCGTCTTCCTCTTCTACATTCACGATCAAACAACCTTTGTCCAACTTTTCAATATGGATACCGTCTAGTTTTTTAACCACCAGACGATCACTCCCTTCAATGACATCAAAGAAGGCACTTTTCTGTTCCGATTTAAAAATACCAATGGCGTTAACCAATTCATCTTCAATCAATACATCACTGAAGTAAGTAACAAAGACTTCTCCCGATTTAATGTTTGGATGAGTCGACTGCTCATAAAGGTGCTTCAAAATATCTGTAGAGGACTCTAATAAAGTTTCAGGGTTCTCAAAAATAGCCTTCGCTGCGGAATGTAGTGGATGAGCTTCTAGGCTCTCTCCCCCTTCTTCCGGCATAGTAAAGCGATAAAAGCTTTCTGCTCTTTTCAAGGGCTTGATAAAATACTTCATGAAAGCTGCAGTCATTTCTTCATTCAAAACAAAGAGGCTTTCCGAAACAAAATTTCTTTCTACACGGCTTTTATTCCCTACTCTGTGAATGGCCATGCTATTGAGGAGGATGTTGTTGTATCTTATCATTATCAGCGTATTTAAAGTTCTGTAAATTAACTGCCAAGGCTCTATGTTAAATTAGTATGCCCGACTCTTCCTTAAAAAGAGCACAATAATACTAACTATTAGAAAATAAATAACGGTTCTTTAGTGAATTCCATGATTTTATAACTTTTAACTCCTATCCTCCTACTTACGTAGAAGCTTCAAAGTGCCTAGGTTAATGTAGCTTTTGTGTCTTATTCGACAAGCTCAAAGTAAGTTTCCAGACGACTTTCTTCATAAGTAGTTTCATCCGTAATACTCCTACACGAAGGCTCAAATCTGCCAAAATCCGGTCATTTTTAGCCCTCATCCTGTTAAAAGACCATTAAAAAGGCTTTTCTGCATAGGAAATGCAACGGCTTTTTCTACTTTTGCGTCCTGTAAGGAAGAGGTAATTATTAAACTTGTTATTTATTGCCTTAATAAAAACACTTAACACACCTTTACTTAAAAACATACTAGAACCATCGGTACCTTGACTATGATAAGGAAAGTGGTAACCGAATTATTTAAACCTTAATTAAATTTTTATTATGAGAAAAACTATGAATTGGACGCTAGTGCTTTTAGCATTCGTCTTTATTTTCTCTTCTTGTGTCGGCAAAAAGAAGTACACTCAATTGATGGAAGACAAAATGTCTGTCGAGGAATCTTTAGCTAGCGCTCGTAAGAAAGTGAGCAAGCTGGAAACAGACATTAAAACGTTGGAAGAAGACAAAACAACGTTGGCTGCTAATTATGAAGCAGACAAAGAAAAGTGGGATAACCTCATCACTAAATTAGAAGGGGACCTCGTTACTGCTAAATCTGATTTGACCTCTGCTGAAGCTGCTGCTAAGGCAAAAGAAGACAAAATGATTGCTTCTATCAGAAGTGTATTCAGCCCTTATGAAGGTGAAGGAATGACCATTACTGAAAAGAATGGTAGATTGTACCTTTCAATGGCTACGCCTATCGAATACCGTAGTGGTTCAACTCGTATTACTAAAGAATACAAAGCAACTATTGCTGCTCTAGCCAATGTACTAAAAACGAATCCTGCGATTGGTATCTTAGTAGAAGGTCACTCTGATACTGTACCAGTGAAAGCGGGTGCTCGTTATGCAAACAACATGGAGTTGAGTATGGCTCGTGCGAACAAAGTAGTTCGCGCTTTGGTAAAACAAGGAGCGAATGCTACTCAATTGACTGCTGTAGGCCGTGGTTCTTCTGTACCTGCTGCTGACGGTACTGCTAGTAGAAGAACAGAATTTGTTATCATCCCGGATGTAACAAGCTTGTACAGAGTAAAGGCTTCAGGTGTATAGTTTAACTATTAACCCTTAGCTTTTAACTCGGCTATAAAAAAATCCGCTACTGTTTTCACAGTAGCGGATTTTTTTGTGTGGGCATTGGCTGTGATAATTATCCGCCAAAATCGAAGGAGAAATTACTCCAATAAACAGAAGCCCAAGTAATGATAAAAAGGAAAAAACCGATGAAAAAGTACATCAAGCAGTATCCTTTTCCTCCTGCATTTTCGATATGATCTGACATATTGATTTTTATTTTAGTAAAGAAGGTATTTCAAAAAACAGTGCAAAGAAAGTGAAAAATTACTTGATAAGCAAGCTTGTTTAACATTGACCTATTGCAATCGTAAGAAGCCTTTTTCAACGTCAAAGCACTCCCTTCGCAAAACCCCCACGTATTCCGAGAATTGAAGTTGAAGTTGAAGTTACTCTTCTAACCATTATAACTCCCGTCTAAAAAAGCATTATTCTTTTTCTCATAGCCTATTGTCGTCTCTACTCCATGACCAGAATAAACCCGAACTTCATCTCCCAAAGGAAAAAGCTGCGATTTAATAGAATTAATCAATGTATTGAAATCTCCTCCTGGTAAATCGGTGCGCCCAATGCTTTCTCTAAACAAAACATCACCAGCAATTATGAAATTAGATGCTTCGCAGAAAAAAGAAATACTGGCTGGCGAGTGCCCTGGGGTAAACAGAATGTCCATTTCTGTGTTTCCAAAAGTAAGCTTACTTCCTTCTTTCAAAAAGTTAGTAGGCGTAGGAGAAGGTTCTGGTTGTGGCAAGCCATATAATCCACACATCTGTGGCACAGCTTCTAAGACTGGTAATTCGCCTTCGTGGATCTCCAAGCCCAGATTATATTTTTCTGAAACGTACTTATTTCCAAAGACATGATCCAGATGGCAATGTGTGTTGATAAGTCGGACAGGTTTCAGTTTATTGGCTGAAATAAAGGTACTAAGTAGGTTCTTTTCTTCCTCTGTGAAGCAGCCCGGATCAAAAATAACGCATTCGTTACTGTCGTCATAGACGACATATGTGTTCTCTTGGAAGGGATTGAAAGTAAATTTAGCAACAAGGGTCATATTTTTTCCGTTAAATTTTTAGATTAGCAATTATAATAGCATAGTTTAGGCATCGCAAAGTAAGTTTACTTAGTGATCAAAGGACTCCGCAAACCATTTGCAAAAATACACTTTGGCAGACAAATGCAAAACACCGTCTAACCAACACTCACAAATTTCTGATATTATGCGCAGGAAACTAACACTTATCGCTTTACTCGCCCTGCTATTTAGCAGCTCTTCCTTTGCTCAAAGGCTCCAAACTACTTTTGGTAAAAACCGAGTACAGTTCCACAACGACTTCAAGGAGTGGATGCAGTATGAAAGTCCAAACTTTGTCACCTACTGGTATGGAGAGGGTCGAAATATTGGGCAAGCTGTTGTTCAACTAGCGGAATTGGACTATGAATACATCCAAAGTATTCTCGAGCACAGTATGAATGATAAAATCGAAATCATTGTTTATACGGATGTAACCGATTTGAAGCAAAGTAATATTGGTAATGAAGAGACTTTTGTTAACACTGGTGGGCAAACCAAAATTGTGGAAAACAAAGTCTTCGTTTATTTTGATGGAAATCATAACAATCTAAGGAGAGATCTTCGAGAGGGAATTGCTTCCGTATTTTTGAACGCTATGCTCTTTGGTTCTAATTTACAGGAGATCGTTCAAAATGCAGTATTGCTCAATCTTCCCGCTTGGTTTAAAGAAGGCTTGATTTCTTTCGTAGGAGAAGAATGGGGAACGGAAGTGGACAATCAACTCAGAGACTTAATGCAGGTGGAAAAATATCAATCCTATGAGAAACTGGCAGAAGATTATCCTAAATTAGCGGGACACGCCATGTGGTATTTCATCAGTCAGCACTATGGAAAATCTACGGTTTCCAACCTTCTTTATCTTACTCGAATTAACAGGAGCATAGAAAGTGGTTTTTTATATGTCCTGGGTAGTCCATATGAAAAAACAGCGCTCGCTTGGTCTAGTTATTTTAAAAAACGATATGAAACCGAATCAAAAGGCCAATCGGATCCAATTGGTAAATCTATTGTTATAAAAAACAAAAGAAACCTCCCCATCACTCAAACTAAAATCAGTCCTGATGGAAAGCGTATTGCTTATGTCTTAAATGAAATTGGGAAAAAGAAAATATACATCCATAACATCGAAACGGGAAAAAGGAAAATGATTTTTAAGCAAGGTCATAAAAATCCATTTCAGGAAACGGACTACGCCTACCCTCTGCTTGCTTGGAACCCTAACAATATGGAGCTCGCTGTTTTGCATGAAAAGAGAGATGTTCCAAAATTAATGTTATATGATATAAAAGAGGAGAAGGCGGTTACGGAAAAAATCACAGATCAGTACCATAGAGTGTATAGCATTGACTACCTCAGTCCTTTCAGCCTGGTTTTCTCAGCAACAGTAAGAGGATTTTCAGATATTTTTGTTTATAAAACAAAGACCCGACAAACAGAACGAATCACCCATGATTTTTATGACGATCTCGACGCAAGCTTTACCATCATTGACGGCAAAAAGGGGATTCTCTTTGCTTCTAACAGACCTGATACTTTGCTTACGCGTAAAGCACGAATAGACACCATACTCCCCATCAATAATTTTGATATTTTCTATTACAACCTGGAAGACAAGCCAAAGGAATTGGTGCGTGTAACAAATACCCCGTTAGCGAATGAAAGACATCCTATGGGAATAGACTCCACTTGGTTGTCCTACCTTTCGGATGCCAGTGGTCTTTTCAATAGACATATGGCTTACCTCGATAGTATTTTGGTTTACAACAACCAGATTATTACCCTAACAGATGGAACTGAAATTACACTGCACGAAGACAGCAGTCTCGTGTCACTAGACCAAACATTGATAGACACTATCGTAATCGAACCGGTCTACGAAATTCAATCTTTCTCACACACCAATACTAATTACAACAGGAGTATTACAGGTCAACATGTTTCCAGAAGAACAGACCAAGCCATTGACTTATTTTTTAAGGGTGGTCGAAATGAAGTTCTTGTTTACACCTCTACTCCTGAAGTAAAAGTAGCTGTTAGTCCTACCAAGTCTCAAGAGAGTCAACGAAAGTTAAGGGAAAAGAAAAAAAAGGAGGCAAAAGAAAAAGAACAATTAAAGACTAAGCCAACGCTCGACAAAAAAATTGAACAGATCAACAATAATGAGCAAAAGGTATCGGATACTTCTTCAGAAGAGGAAGTCGTTGGTTCTATTTATCAAACTGAATTTTCGACAAAAATAGATACTATAAAACCGAAACGAAAAAAATATCTTTTCCAGAGCCAATTTGAAGATCCTGCTACTGAAGTAGTCATTAAAAAAGAGGACAAAACGGATAGTGAAATAACTTTCGATGAAGATATAGATGAACCAACGATCAGAAGTCCCTTTGTCAAATCAAAGAAAGTCAATCCCGATCAAGTTCCCGTTCATCATTTTAGAACAGCCCGAATTATACCTTATAATATTAAATTCAGAACAGATTACGTCACAACACAGTTGGACAACACACCTCTGTTCGGTGGCTTAGATGGTGTACTCAACGATCCGGATGATCCTAGCAGTAATGCAGCTGCTACTGAATTCAATTATTTACCGCCAGGGATTTTACTTAAAGCTAATTTCAAAGATCTCTTTGAAGATTATGAAGTAGAAGGAGGTATTCGACTGCCTACTACTTTTAATGGTGCAGAGTACTTCCTCACTGTGAACGATAAAAAGAAAAGATTAGACAAAAGATACTCCTTTTATAGAAGAGCCTTGAAGTTCAATGACGGCCAACCCTTTATCAATAATGTTACGCCAAAACGAAGAGAACAAGTCATCATTGCACAAACGGAACTGCGTTATCCGCTAGATATTTTTACCAGCATAAGATTACAAGGATCTTTCCGAATGGATCGACGAATTCAACTGGCTACCGACGCAATTGCGCTTGATCAGGCTACCATCAAAAAACAACGTTTCAGCTTACGAACGGAATACGTATTTGATAATACCATGAACATAGATATCAACATTATGCATGGTACGCGGTATAAATTTTATGTAGAAGCATTCAAAGGAGTACAGGTTGACTTGGTTGATGATTTGCAGTTCAACCTTGCGGATGGTTTTACCACTGTTGCCGGCTTCGACGCTCGTCATTATCAGCGTTTGGATAAGCATTCTATTTTTGCCGTTCGTGCAGCAGGAGCCACTAGCCTCGGATCAGAAAAGATGCTCTTCTATATGGGAGGGATTGACAATTGGCTATTCCCAAGAAGTCAAGCAGGTACAGAGGTTCCAAATGAAAATTTCTCTTATAAACTTACAGCCAGCAACATGCGTGGCTTCCGCCCCAATATTAGAAACGGTACTTCATTCGCTGTTTTCAATGCAGAACTTAGGATCCCTGTCTTTAAGTACTTTGCAAAGCGTGTACGCTCCTCTTTCTTTAGAAATTTCCAAATTGTTGGGTTTTTCGATGCCGGTACTGCCTGGCATGGACTCACCCCTTATAGTGATAAGAATCCATTGAATAGCCGTGAGGAAACCATTGGAGATACAGACCTTATTACCGTCAATGTCAATTACTTTAAGGATCCACTTATTCTTGGCTATGGCGCAGGAATTCGCTCCGTCTTATTTGGATATTTTGTCAAGTTGGATTATGCTTGGGGTATCGAAACTCGACAAGTACAGGATCCTATTTTCTATTTGTCTTTGGGTACGGATTTTTAAATTCAACTGTTAATTCCCCGCTAACCTACGACTACAGGCATTTGTTAACGTAGGTACACTTTTAAATCACGAAGAGCGAATCATAAATTTACGGTTCGCTCTTCGTGATTTAAAAATCCAATAATTCAGAATGACCTTATTGGTATTTTTTCTTAAACTTCCGGTACAAAGCCTTTTGTTTATTATCTACGTCAATCATCTTCCCTTGAATAAAAGCCGTGGTCACTTTACAGGTTCGCATGTCCAACGCATCCCCTTCTGAGATAAAAAGCGTCGCCTCTTTCCCGATTTCCAGAGAACCAGTTGTTTTGTCAACCCCTAAAATCTTAGCGGTTTGCAAAGTCAAAGCGGCGATTGCATCTTCATAATCTAGACCATACCCAATCGCTTGTCCTGCTTGAAAAGGAAGATTTCTTTGTTGCCAAAAACCATCAATACTAAAACAATAAGTAACGCCCCCAGCTTGCAACAGAGCAGGTGTTTTAAACGGCTGATCAACATCTTCATCCGTTCTAGAAGGCAAACTCTGGGTCTGCTCTAAAACAACAGGAACATTTTTTTCTTTCAGCAAATCCGTCATCATCCAAGCTTCTCTGCATCCGACTAACACTAATTTCACACCGAAGGATTCTGCAAAGAAAATCGCCTCTGTCATCGTTTTCACCTCTTGTGTGTGGACATAGAGTGTTTTACTCTTATCAAACAAGCCACGCAATGCCTCCAATTTCAAATTCACTTTTTTCGCTTTTCCTTTCTTAGCATAAGCCTGTCCATCTCTGAATAATTCCTCGAAGGCTTTTTTCTGATCATCATAACGCTCGTTCTTCTTTATCTCCCCTGGCTCCGCCCACCAACCAGTATAACGAAACATTCTTGGCCAATTTAAGTGTATCCCTTCATCTGTGGTGTAAGCAGCATCTTCCCAGTTCCAAGCATCAAGACTAACTACTGATGACTGCCCAGAAATTCGTCCGCCAACTGGAACGATCTGCGCCATCAAAACACCATTGGAGCGAACCGTAGGGGTAACATCCGAGTCGGTATTATAAGCGATAATCGCTCTTAGACTGGGGTTCAAAGAACCTAATTCTGAGGCATCTCTAGTGGCGCGAACTGCTGATACTTCAGTTAATCCCAACTGAGTGTTTGGAGCGATAAATCCGGGATATACATGTTTCCCGCTCGCATCTATCGTTTTATAATTCGTAGGATCAATACGGACGGTCGTAGCATCCGCAACAATAGTCAACTTTCCTTTTTCAAAAGCGATGGCACTGTTTTTAATCACTTTGCCATTACCAAGATGAGCAGTAGCTCCAGTTATCAGTATATTTTCTGACTGGGCAGAAGCTGGTGTTTGTTGAGCTTGTGATATTATTGTTACACAAAAAAGCAACAACAAGGTTTGAATATATCTTTTCATGATTTATATGCTATTTTTTTTGAAATTATTCGTAACGCTTTTGCGTAAAGTTCATCAGATGCCTTTGAGGCCATTTGATGAACTCCGCGTTAATGGGAAGCCTAATCTACCTCATCTCCCTCTTTAATTCACCATCTCATCTTCTGCATCATCACAGTGGTAATGCTTTGGCTTTCTCCCCGGCATTGGGCCCGTTTTCTCGCCGCCATTTTTCGCATCCAGCATTTTCTGAATGAGTCGACTTCTTTCCATTGCAATGGTTTTTCGCATGGCTTTATCTTCCGTTCTGTCAAAGAAGCGGATACCATCTATTAATGTCATTTCTGCTTTTGCGTAAATAGACATCGGGTGATCAGACCATAAAACAACGTCAGCATCTTTTCCTTTTTTGATGGAACCAACCTTATCATCGATGTGAAGTAGTTTAGCCGGGTTTAACGTTACCATTTTCCAGGCGTCTTCTTCGGAAACATCTCCGTACATCATCGCTTTGGCAGCCTCTTGATTGAGGCGACGAGCCATTTCTGCATCGTCAGAATTCAAGGCAGTAACTACTCCTTGTTCATTTAGTATTGCTGCATTGTATGGAATGGCGTCAATAACTTCGAATTTATAAGCCCACCAATCAGAAAAGGTCGAACCACCTGCGCCATGCACTTTCATTTTATCTGCTAACTTATAGCCTTCCAAAATATGCGTAAAAGTATTTATTTTAAAACCCATCATATCAGCGACTTTCATCAGCATATTGATTTCTGATTGTACATAAGAATGACAAGTAATGAATCTTTCTTGGTTTAAAATTTCAACCAGCGCCTCCATATCTAAATCCTTTCTGAAAGAAGCCCCACCCGTTTCCTTTTGCTGTTGATAAGCCTTTGCTCTGGTAAAAGCATCAACATAGACTTGCTCCACACCCATTCTTGAATCCGGAAAACGATTGTTATACGGTGACGATGACCGCTTCACATTTTCTCCTAAAGCGAATTTTATAAAACCATCTGCATTTTCAAATTTCATTTGCTCGGGTGCATAGCCCCAACGCAGTTTTACAATAGCTGATTGACCGCCAATGGGATTACAAGAACCGTGTAATAATTGAGAGGTAGTGACCCCTCCTGACAATTGGCGATAGATATTGACGTCCTCTGAGTTTATTACATCAGCAATACTTACTTCTGCAGTACTTGATTGGGTACATTCATTTACACCTCTGGAAATCGCAATGTGGGAATGCTCGTCTACAATACCACAGGTTAAATGTTTTCCACTTGCATCTACTTCTATTGCTCCTTTTGCTTTCAGATTTTTTCCAATTCCTGCTATTTTTCCGTTTTGAATGAACACATCTGTATTCTCTAAAATTCCATCTTCTTCATTTGTCCAGACGGTTGCATTCTTAAACAGGAAATTTTCTGACTTTGGGGCTTGTTCCCAACCATAGGCCATGAAAGGATAAATCACATTCCCAACAATATTTTCACTTTCTGCTTTTTTCTTGTCCGATTTAGCATCTTTCTTTTCTTTTCCTTCTTTGTCAGCATCCTTTTTCTTTTTCTCTGGGGCAGGCCCTGTATAAGTGGCCACCCAATCCATCCACGCTCCCTTTGGATCAGTAGCTTTGCCCGACCATTTTTTGTCCACAGCTGCTCCCGATAAGGTAACCACCCCTTTCTCTTCTTTACTGGGAGAATAGGACAATTGAATGAGCTTATCTTTATAACTGTGTTTCACCTTTATTTCAGTAGAATCGTTTACACGTATCGCCATTGATTCTTTTCCGGCTTTGCCTGTTACTTCCAAAATGTATTGCTCAGCACCTACTTTGAAATCATAGGTTCCGGTCAAATCTGTTTCATCAAGGTCTTTAAAGGTGTGTGCTTTTCCATTCACCCAATTGTGGTGGATTTTTGTTTCTTTATCGAAAATTTCACCTGAAGTAATCAGGAAGTTTGCGCGCTTTCCTTTCTCTATACTTCCCACCTGGTCGTAAATTCCAGTCATTTGAGCAGGCGTTTCTGTCAATGCTTTCAGGGCTGCATCTTTGGACAAGCCATTCTTAATTGCTTTGCGCAATTGCTCCATAAAACTGCCTTTCTTTTTCAATTTATGTGTTGTTATTACAATTGGAATTCCTGCTTCTGCTAAACGTGCAGGGTTTGTAGGGGCAAGTTCCCAATGTTTCAAATCAGCTAATGAAGCTCGTAATGCATCTAATGGATCGTCTACATCGTAAGCTTTGGGGAAATTAAGACTAACAATAATCGAAGCTCCGGTCCTTTTTATATCCTCTAGCCGTTTGTATTCATCACCACTTCCAATGTAGGTATATTTCAATCCAAACTCCTTTGCGATTTTATCCGCACGTAATATTTCCAGTTTATCTCTCGCCTCAAATACCTGTGGCAGTTCGCGCATTTCATTCCATGCGGCCAATGAAATGTTATACTCTTCTTTATAGCCTTGTCTTTTATACCAATCACCATCCATGTAAGTTTGTCTCAACAAAGCAATCCCTCCCATCAGAGAACCGGGATAATTTTGCCTGGACACCCCTTTTTTAAAAGACATATGATGCATGACCTTTTCTTTTAAGACTACTTCATGCTCCTTATCATCTCCTAGTAGGACAGCCACGGAAGAACCTCTGGATATTCCATCCATCTGGTGAGTAAGTACTGCTCCGAATCCAAGTTTTCTAAACTCTTTGGCAGCCTTTTTATCAATGGTGAAGTGTTCGTGCGCTTGAAACTCTGGTCGTAGGGCCTCATTCCAGGAGTAAGCGCCTTCTTTTTCAGAAACCATTTGTTGCTCTCCCCATCGCCGGTCACTCTCCTTTCGTTTTCTTTCCGGCAAACCGTAGCTGGTATACATATCAATGAAAGAAGGATAAATGTGCTTTCCATCCAAGTCAACCACTATAGCAGTTTCAGGAATAGCGATCCCCGCTCCCACTGCCACTATCCGACCTTCTTTTATAATAAGCGTGGCCTTTTCTAATTTCTGATTTACCGTTTTGTGAATGGTTGCGTTAGTAAAGGCATAATGGCCTGCCCTGTCATCGTATACGCCATTTCGAGGGAAGGTGATCTGAGCATAAACAATTTGCGATACCATTGTTACAAAAAATACCAATAGAAAGCTCAATCGTAGGTAATTGTTTTTTATCATGTGAATGATTTTTAATTTGCGTTGTTCGGCAGCAAATATATCAAATAAAGAGGGAATCGTCCTTCGACTCGCTATGCTCGCGCAGGATGACAGCGTCACAAGGTCTAAATGTGTCATTTATTCAGGTACTAGCCCTGCAAATACACCACATACTTTTCTTCAAAAAAATCTTTCTTGAATATTTTAGGGAGGGGATAGATTTCTGTATATTCTCCTTTAGGCAAGAGCTTTACTTCGGCTTTTATGTTACCACCTTTTAGGGCAAACATACCATTTGGCACCGCATGGGTGTGGGTTTTAGAATAAAGCCTTTGTGTCCACCGGAAAAGTTGATCCATTTTAGCAACGGCTCGGGTGACAATAAAGTCGAACTTCTTGTTCTTCAGTTCTTCTGCACGTGCCTGAATAGCGGTAACATTCTTAAGGCCCAATTGCTCTACAACATCATTAACGACTCTGATTTTTTTTGCAATACCATCTACAAGTAGGAATTCCGTTTCCGGAAAAAGGATAGCCAGAGGAATTCCGGGGAAACCGCCACCTGTTCCCAAGTCGAGGATTTTGGAACCTGGTAGAAAGGTAACTACTTTTGCAATGGCTAAAGAATGGAGGACATGGCGTTCGGATAGCTGATCTATGTCCTTTCGGGAAATGACATTTATTTTGGCATTCCAATCTTCGTAGAGGGCGGGTAGCT